>NZ_JAMPQC010000039.1:0-36431 GCF_028482225.1 Providencia sp. PROV130
TGTGGGAACGGAGTTATCAGATTCTGATAGAATAGCGCTAGGCGGGACTGGCTCAGGAAGCCCTGACGGATGGGAGCCTGATAATAACTTAAGTACATCAGATAGGCGTTCAATACAGTCTTTGAGGGGGCAAGTAAGATTACATAAAGAGAAATTAGCCGCTTATCGACGTAATCCAGATGCTTTTGATAACCAAGGACACCTTAAGAATGCGCCCAATAATACGGTTAGGCAACGCATTATTGATGGGCGAATTAAGCATTTAGAAAAAGAAATTAAAACATTTGAAAAGAACATAAATGAAATTAAGAATGGTAAAGGTTAAAATATGAAAATAGAACTGAGTCTACTGGAAGAGGCTATAGTAGCCATTTTCAAAGAAATGAAAGTACAGGGAATGGATAATATAGACTTAGATGCAGATTTTTATTGGAATGTGCCTTCTGAATCTATTTATGATATTTACAATGAGCCGGCTCAGTTAGATATTGGGCAGTTAGAGGCTGATTATGAGATGCTATGTAAAGCTAAAGAAAATGAATTACTCATAAAATATAACTTAAAAAATATATCAGCCATTCTTCGTTATTTATCAGAAAAACACGCAATATGATCTGACTTGATGATGCTAAAGGTGTAGGCAAATGCTGGTTTGGCTATTGTTTACACCTTATCTACATCTACTAACTTTCAATCATTCGTGTAGATAAAATAATACATATCAATAAGAAAGCGCTATGGAACTAAAACCCACTGCAATTTTAATTCATGTCCCTGATGTTCAAGCGGGTTTGGCTTGGTATCAGCAAGCTTTTCCACAAGCAAAGGCAGAATACTTGCCTGAATTTGATTTCACCTTACTGCATGTCGGAGACTTCACGATAGAAGTGGTGCAAGCGGATAAAAAAGTCAGTGAAGGTAAAAAAGGAACGGTATTGTATTGGCAAGTCGATAATTTTGATTTGGCTTTTAAGCATTTCACTCAACTAGGGGCAAAACTGTACCGCGGACCAATGTTAATAGATGGTAACAATCGAATGTGCCAAGTGGAAGATCCATTTGGTAATTTAATTGGCCTAAAAGGACAATAAAATCAATTAAAATATTTAAAAAAATTAAAACCAATCGCAATGATTTACCTTATCAATTAGTAATATAAATAAAATTGCGATAAAAAATATAATTTGTGATAGCTGATGAAAAAAGGCACTAATTAGGGTGCTTTAAATTTTAAAATGCATTATAAAAAGTATGGTTTTTTCGGCATTTTACGATGGTTAATAGTATCTTAAGCTGAAAACTAACCAGTAATGAAGTGTTAAGGCGTAAAGTTAGTAGTTAAATGTTGCTTTCTTGTGAATGAATTAACATTACGTTTAAATTCTGCTATGCTGATCGCCCGAAGCTGGGCATAATTTTACCGCCATTGAGATTATGCGAGCAAATTCCTCTGACCTGGCACCGGATGATAATTTTGTCAGTATGGTGCAGACAGCCGGGTATATAAATAACAAAGAAGCGAGGAGAACGTCGTGCTAGAAGAATACCGTAAGCACGTAGCCGAGCGTGCCGCTCAAGGGATTGTCCCTAAGCCATTAGATGCGTCACAAGTAGCTGCACTGGTAGAGTTACTCAAAAACCCACCCAAAGGTGAAGAAGATTTCCTGTTAGATCTGCTGACCAACCGCGTCCCCCCTGGTGTTGACGAAGCAGCGTACGTAAAAGCTGGATTTTTAGCCGCGATAGCTAAAGGCGAAACTTCCTCCCCTCTTATCTCCCCTGAAAAAGCCATTGAACTGTTAGGTACCATGCAGGGCGGATATAACATCCACGCACTGATTGAAGCGTTGGATGACGAAAAACTAGCGCCAATTGCCGCTAAAGCACTTTCCCACACCTTACTGATGTTTGATAACTTCTACGACGTAGAAGAAAAAGCGAAAGCGGGAAATGTTCACGCGAAACAAGTTATTGAATCATGGGCAAATGCCGAGTGGTTCAAAGAGCGCCCTGCGCTAGCAGAAAAAATGACAGTTACTGTGTTCAAAGTGACTGGTGAAACTAACACAGATGACTTATCGCCAGCTCCTGATGCATGGTCACGTCCAGATATCCCATTACACGCGTTAGCAATGCTGAAAAACGCACGCGATGGTATTGAACCAGACGATGCGGGCAATGTTGGCCCAATCAAGCAAATCGATGCGCTGAATAAAAAAGGCTTCCCATTAGCTTACGTGGGTGATGTCGTCGGTACCGGTTCTTCTCGTAAATCAGCGACTAACTCCGTGCTGTGGTTTATGGGTGACGATATCCCATTTGTACCAAATAAACGTGGCGGTGGGGTGGTATTAGGCGGCAAAATTGCACCAATCTTCTTTAATACAATGGAAGATGCAGGAGCGTTACCGATTGAAGTGGACGTTTCTAAACTGAATATGGGTGATGTGATAGACATCTATCCATTTAAAGGTGAAGTTCGTAACCACGAAACGGATGAACTGCTAGAAACATTTGAATTAAAAACAGATGTGCTGATTGACGAAGTTCGTGCAGGTGGTCGTATTCCACTGATTATCGGCCGTGGTTTAACCAGTAAAGCACGTGAATCTCTGGGCTTAGAAGCGACAGATGTATTCCGTCACGCGAAATCCGTTGCACAAAGCAATCGTGGTTTCTCATTAGCTCAAAAAATGGTTGGTCGTGCTTGCGGTCGTCCAGGTATTCGCCCTGGCGAATATTGTGAGCCAAAAATGACCTCTGTAGGTTCACAAGATACAACTGGCCCAATGACCCGCGATGAACTCAAAGACTTGGCTTGCTTAGGGTTCTCTGCAGATTTAGTCATGCAGTCATTCTGCCATACCGCGGCATATCCAAAACCTGTTGATGTGACAACACACCACACCTTACCTGATTTCATCATGAACCGTGGCGGTGTTTCTCTGCGTCCAGGCGATGGCATTATCCACTCATGGTTAAACCGTATGTTACTGCCAGATACCGTCGGTACAGGTGGTGACTCACATACGCGTTTCCCAATTGGTATTTCATTCCCTGCGGGTTCAGGTTTAGTCGCATTTGCTGCGGCAACAGGGGTGATGCCTCTGGATATGCCTGAGTCAGTATTGGTTCGCTTTAAAGGTGAAATGCAGCCGGGTATCACTTTACGTGACCTCGTTCATGCAATTCCACTGTATGCAATTAAAGACGGCCTTCTGACCGTAGAGAAAAAAGGTAAGAAAAACATTTTCTCTGGTCGTATCTTAGAAATTGAAGGCTTACCTGAGCTCAAAGTTGAACAAGCGTTTGAATTAGCGGATGCGTCAGCAGAGCGTTCAGCGGCGGGTTGTACTATCAAATTGGATAAAGCGCCAATTATCGAATACCTGCAATCGAATATCGTTCTATTAAAATGGATGATAGCTGAAGGTTATGGCGACCGTCGTACTATCGAACGCCGTATCAAAGGAATGGAAAGCTGGTTAGCGGATCCACAGCTGCTAGAAGGTGATGCAGATGCGGAATACGCAGCAGTGATTGAAATTGACCTCAATGATATTAAAGAGCCAATTCTGTGTGCACCAAATGACCCAGATGACGCACGTTTATTATCTGATGTTCAAAACGAGAAAATTGATGAAGTTTTCATCGGTTCTTGTATGACAAACATCGGTCACTTCCGTGCAGCAGGTAAGTTATTGGATTCCCACAAAGGCCAATTACCAACACGTTTATGGGTTGCGCCTCCAACTAAGATGGACGCAGCACAGTTAACCGAAGAAGGTTATTACAGCGTCTTTGGTAAGAGTGGAGCGCGTATTGAAGTCCCAGGTTGTTCTCTGTGTATGGGTAACCAAGCACGTGTGGCAGATGGTGCAACAGTTGTTTCCACTTCGACACGTAACTTCCCGAACCGTTTAGGGACAGGTGCGAATGTTTACCTCGCATCAGCAGAACTGGCTGCGGTAGCTTCTTTATTAGGTCGTTTGCCAACGCCGTCAGAATATCTGCAATTTATGGATAAGGTCGATGAAACAGCAGCGGATACCTACCGTTACCTGAACTTTGACCAATTATCACAATATACCGAAAAAGCGGATGGCGTGATTTTCCAAACAGCCGTGTAATAAGGTAATATTAATAATGAAGGCTCCTGATTAGGAGCCTTTTTTGTTTCAATATAATAAGTTAGTTAAATATATTCAGAAATTTCGATTAGATTTAAATCGATATCACGTATGTAAATTGATCTGATCGCCCCAGTTGCCCCTGTACGATTTACTGGCCCTTCGATAATTTTTATGCCTTGTTGTTCAATCTGTTTTTGTACGTCACACAGCGGTATATCACTAATAAAGCATAAATCGAGTGAGCCCGGTACAGGCAAGTGCGCTTTGGGTTCGAATTCTTTTCCATATTGGTGGATATTGATTTTTTGTTGCCCAAAACTTAGTGCGTAGCGCTGTTCACCAAAGGTAACAACTTCCATTTTTAATACACGTTGGTAGAAATCAAGGCAGGCATCAAGGTTAGTTGTGGTGAGTACTATATGGTCTAAGCGATTGATCATTATGGTCCCTATTGATTGAACTATGACTATTTTAGTTATTTGCCTATTTAATAGTAAATGAATCATATGATTTATGTGTTGAAACCGATGCTTTACTCAGTTTTATTTTTTCTGGTGGTAATACCTCTCAACAAAGCGGTTTGACTCGCGTTATACTAGGTTCAATAACGCAAGAGTAGAGGGACTGCATATGGACTACCAATTTTTCCAAGATATCACCGGAGCTATCTCCGCTAAATTCTCGATGGATCATGAGGCTATTGGATATTGGCTTAATGAAGAGGTTAAAAATGACCTTAGTCTGTTAGATGCTATTGAGGAAAATTACGAAAAAATTAAAGGTAGTGAAAAACAATGGGAATTAATTGGTCATGAGTACACATTGTTGTTAGATGACGAAGAGGTGATGGTCCGTGCTAATCAGTTGTCATTTGAAACTGAAGGGTTGGAAGAAGGTATGAGCTATTACGATAACGAAAGTGTTGCATTTTGTGGGATTGATGACTTCCTATTAATGTTAAAAGATTATCGGGTTTTTGTTATGGAAAATAGATAAAATAATTTTATTTAGTGATTTGTTTTGTGTTTTAATAAATCATCGCTATTATTTGCAATGTGCGGCCAGCCATTAAACGCTTTGTTAAAGATTAATTGGCTGGGATTAATATTGATAATTGGATCCTAAAGGGCATATATATATGAATACTGATGATGTTACAGGCGCGTTGAATGATGCAACGAATTGGTTTGTGGCAAACCAAGATCTGTTCGTTCAGTATGTTGTGAATATCGTGTCTGCTATCGTTATCTTGATTGTCGGGATGATGATTGCAAAATGGGTCGGACGTGGTTTACATCGCGTGATGACCATGAAAGGCATTGATTCAACAGTCAGTGACTTTTTATCGGCAATTGCACGCTATACCATCATTGCGTTCACCTTAATTGCTGTATTAGGGAAAATTGGTGTACAAACTGCCTCGGTGATTGCGGTAATGGGTGCGGCCGGTTTAGCGGTTGGCCTAGCATTACAGAATTCATTGGGTAACTTTGCAGCAGGTGTTTTGCTGGTGGTATTTAGACCACTAAAAGCGGGAGAATATGTCTCGATTGGTGCAGTCGAAGGCACAGTGCAAAATGTACAAATATTTTCAACGACGCTAAGAACGGCAGATGACCGTATTATTGTTATTCCTAATGGAAAAATAATTGCCGATAACATTATTAATACCAGTCGTGAGCCTAATCGCCGCCAAGATATTATTGTCGGTGTTGCTTACGATTCTGATATTGATGTGGTGAAAAAAGTATTAGGGGATATCGTCGCTGCGGATAGCCGTATTCAGCATGCGAAAGGCGTGACTATCCGTTTACATGATATGGCGCCATCCTCATTAAATTATTTAGTCCGTTTTTGGACCACCAATGGTGATGCATGGCCGGTGTATTGGGATTTGCTTGAAGAGTTTAAGCGGGCATTGGATAAACATAATATTGGTATCCCATTCCCACAAATGGATGTTCATGTTCATAAACAAAATACGCCTATCAAGCAAGATTCTGCAGAGTAATATTTAGTCGTATTTATTGAAAATAAGAGCCTGTCTTTGATGGGCTCTTATTCATTTCTCACACCTCTATTTTTCTTACTGAATTGTTTTTAGTTATAAGTGAAGCTTATGACCTATTAGACTTAATCATTTCCACTAATAATTTTTTCTCGTTAATATTCATGCATATTAATTGAATAAAAAACCGGAATTAATGCATGTTTTCTATCTATTTACAGGGCGCACTGTTAGGTGCCGCAATGATATTACCTTTAGGTCCACAGAATGCTTTTGTCTTGCAGCAAGGCAGCCGAAAGCAGTTTCATTTAATGAGTGCATTATTATGTGCATTAAGTGATACCGCTTTAATTGTCGCGGGTGTTTTTGGTGGGAGTGCTTTATTAAGTCAGTCTGAAATATTAATGCAGTTGATTACATGGGCTGGCGTAGCATTTCTTGTGTGGTATGGCTATGGTGCGTTTCGTACTGCTCTCAGCCCTGATGAGGTAATACTTCAAACGGAAAACCGGGCTATCACGAGATGGAAAGTGATTGTCACATTGTTTGCTGTCACTTGGCTAAACCCTCATGTTTATTTAGACACCTTCGTTGTACTGGGTAGTGTGGGTGGCCAATTAGAAAGCCAGCTGAGACCTTGGTTTACGGCGGGTGCTCTAACAGCTTCTTTTGTATGGTTTTTTGCGTTAGCGATACTTGCTGCTTGGTTTTCACCCGTGTTAAATAAACCGCGTTCACAGCGCATTATTAATGTTTTTGTCGGTAGCGTGATGTGGTTTATTGCATTTCAACTCGCTATACAGGGGCTTAAAGGGCTCGGTTTGCTTTCTCAATAACAATATATCTTCAACAGACAAGCAATAACGTTCAATTTCTCATTATTCTGACTGTACTTTTTGTTTCATGTGTTACTGTTAAATTGAGCGCAGGGATAGTTTGTACTAATTATCCCTTTTTTAGCGATAAATAATTTTCTTGGGAGGTTCTGTGAAATTAAAATCTTTAGTTTTAGCTGCGATGGTAGCAGGTGCTGCGGTTCCGACCATATCATTGGCTGACCCGTTACCAAATGGCCCACACATTACTACTTCAGGTAATGCAATCGTGAAGGCGGCTCCAGACATGGCGACGCTGAATATTCTGGTGGAAGTAACTGCAAAAGATGCGGCAGCGGCAAAAGCTGGGGTTGATAAGCGAGTTGCGGAGTATTTTGAGTTTCTTAATAAAAATGGTATTGAAAAACAAGATATTAACGCAGCAAATGTCCGAACTCAGCCTAAATATGATTACAGCAGTGTGAAGCAAAAATCAACCATCGAAGGCTACACGGCAACACGTTCTGTTGAAGTGAAAGTGAAGAAATTGGACCAACTTAATGTCTTGTTAGACGGCGCTTTAGCTGCGGGTCTCAATGAAATAAATTCAGTACAGTTTGGTGTAGCTAACCCGCAACAGTATCGTGATGAAGCACGGTCTCAAGCGATTAAAAATGCAACGGAACAAGCCAATATCTTAGCTAAAGGCTTTAATGTTCAGTTAGGCCCAGTGTATAGCATTAACTATAATGCGCCAGCGGCGGTGCCATATCCAATTACTGCAAGAAATTACGGCGGGGCAATGAAAGCCTCTGTTGCTCAAGACCTCAAGATTGATGAAACCTATGAACAACAGAGTATTGATTTTAATGACCAAGTCGATGTGGTATTTGAATTAAAACGCTAGCTTTTTACTGATTCATCTTCTTGTTTTAACATCTGGCGCCCGGTTTTTAATAGGGCGTCAGTCACATTTTTCATTGTACGGCTTTCAGGTGCGAAGCGGTGCCAGTAGAGCATGCGTCGTTGGCATAACCCTGGAGTTAAATCAACCAATTCACCATTCGCTAATTCACTGGCTATCTGCAAATGTGGGATCATACAGCAGGTCGAACCTTGTTTCGCTAACTGTACAAAGGCCTCCGAGGAGTTCACGATATGGCATGGGACACTACCCGGCGACAAGCCAAAGTTTTGTTGAACAAAGGCTTGGTGCATATCATCTAAATGGTCGAAAGCAACCGCAGGCGCTTTTAATAACGAAGAGCGAGTAACGCCATCGGGAAAATATTTTGCCGCGAAGCCGGGGGATGCGACAAAAATGTAGTCCAGTGCGCCAAGTTTATCGACTAAGCAACCTGGTAAGGCTTGAGGTTGAATACTGATAGCGCCTACCACTTCACCGCGTCTTAAACGTTCTTGGGTTCGTGTTTCATCTTCAACCTGAATATTTAACCGAATAGGGCTATTGCCTAATACAGGGTTTAGGGCTGGAAGAAACCAAGTTGCCAAGCTGTCGGCGTTGACGGCAAGTGAGAGTAACAATGGGGTGGAACCACTATTTTCATCACCTAACCATTGCTCTTCTAATAATTCGACTTGATGAAGCAGTGCTAGTAATTTTTGCCCTTGTTCAGTTGGGTGTGGCGGAACGGTACGCACAAGTAATGGCTGCCCAAACAGATTTTCTAACTGCTTTATGCGTTGTGAAACAGCAGATTGTGTGATGCAGAGTTTTTGAGCTGCGCGCTCAAAGCCGCGTTCACGGATAACGGCATCCAGTGCTTGTAATGCGCGATAGTCAGGGCGCTTCATCAAAAAGATCTCCTTGTTGTTATTCTACCAAGCACTATGCCATATTTTTACACGCAACACTTAAAAATATTATTGTTGTGGCGTAAATCCCAATAACCATGACACAAATACAACGAACAAGGCTGCAACTTATTGGGTGTCCGGTATATACTAGTTATTAATAACCTTAATCACGACTCAATTAAATCTTAAAAGGCATGAGTATGACTCAGGACGAATTAAAAAAAGCGGTAGGTTGGGCAGCACTTGATTACGTAAAACCGGGCACGATTGTTGGTGTTGGAACGGGTTCAACGGCTTCACACTTTATTGATGCATTAGCAACAATGAAAGGTCAAATAGAAGGCGCGGTATCAAGTTCAGAGGCATCAACTCAAAAATTAAAATCATTGGGTATTACGGTATTTGATTGCAATGAAGTGGATTCATTAGATGTTTATGTTGATGGCGCTGATGAGGTTGACCATCACATGAACATGATTAAAGGCGGTGGTGCCGCTTTAACACGTGAAAAAATTGTTTCTGCAATTGCAAAAACCTTTGTCTGTATTGTTGACCAATCTAAGCTAGTTGATGTGTTAGGTAAATTCCCACTGCCTGTTGAAGTGATCCCAATGGCGCGTAGCTATGTGGCACGTGAATTGGTTAAACTGGGAGGCACGCCAGAGTACCGCCAAAATGTAATTACAGATAACGGCAATGTCATTTTAGATGTTTATAATTTAAATATTGTTGACCCTGTGGCATTAGAAAATACCATTAACGGAATTGCGGGTGTCGTGACCGTTGGGTTGTTTGCGAATCGTGGTGCAGACATCGTTTTGATGGGAACTGCAAACGAAGGCGTTAAAACCATCAAGTTATAATCTATATCGTATTCAATTATTCTATTAAGCCAGTGGCATTATACCCGCTGGCTTTTTTGTTTTACTGATATTTTGCAGTTAGTTTATGAACTGATAGACGCTAAATTAATTAACCAGTTTTATAAATATCATCAATTTGAAATTTATTTTATTTTTTTTAATATCGAGCTATTTTGGTGATATATCTCACACAAATAGGCATTGTGCAGGAAAAATCCTTATTTTGTGTTACCGCCCCTGATTTTCTACCATTTAACTTCTTTTTCTTCGCGCTTTTTAGTACCCATTAAGCAAACGGTTGTATTGCTACTGCGCTATTTTTTGCTATGTTGGTATACGCTTCATAGCTCAAGGTAGATAGATGTCATCTCTCTTGAGCTATGTTAGGCAAACACATATGTTCATCTGTTATAAATCTTATGTACGTTCACGATAGGGTAGGGAAATGGTTAAGGTATCTTTGCAAAAAGACAAAATTAAATTTTTACTGCTAGAAGGTGTGCACCAAAGTGCGGTTGATAACTTAAAAGCCGCGGGCTACACCAATATTGAATATCACAAAAGTGCGTTATCCGACGAAGAATTAAAAGAAGCGATTAAAGATGCACGTTTTGTAGGTATCCGTTCCCGTACTCATCTTTCTGAAGAAATTTTTGCTGCAGCAGAAAAACTCGTTGCAGTAGGTTGCTTTTGTATTGGCACCAATCAAGTTGATTTAGATGCCGCTGCAAAGCGCGGTATTCCTGTTTTTAACGCACCATTTTCGAATACACGTTCCGTTGCAGAAATGGTATTAGGCCAGTTATTACTTTTACTGCGTCGTATTCCTGAAGCCAATATGCAAGCACACCGTGGTATTTGGGAAAAACAAGCTAAAGGCTGTTTTGAAGCACGTGGTAAACGTCTTGGTATTGTTGGATATGGCCACATTGGTACTCAGTTAGGGATCTTAGCTGAAGGTATCGGTATGAATGTTTTCTTTTATGATATTGAAAACAAACTACCTTTAGGTAACGCAACACAAGTTCGTTCTTTAACTGAACTGCTGAATATGAGCGATGTTGTTAGCTTACATGTACCTGAAACACCAAGTACGAAAAATATGTTTGCTAAAGAACAATTTGACCGTATGAAACCCGGCTCTATTTTCATTAACGCATCACGCGGAACAGTGGTCGATATTCCTTCACTGGCTGAAGCGTTAGAAAGCAAGCATTTATCTGGTGCTGCAGTGGATGTATTCCCAAGTGAGCCTGCTGCAAATAATGACCCTAATGACCCATTTATCTCTGAATTGATTAAGTTCGACAATGTGATTTTAACCCCGCACATTGGGGGCTCGACTGAAGAAGCCCAAGAAAATATTGGGCTGGAAGTGGCAAGTAAGTTGGCAAAATACTCAGATAATGGTTCAACCTTATCTGCGGTTAACTTCCCTGAAGTTTCTCTGCCAGTGCATACTGAGGATACAAACCGTTTCTTGCATATTCATGAAAATCGTCCAGGTATTCTGAATAGCATTAACCAAGTATTCACGGAAAATAATATTAATGTTGTCGGTCAGTACTTACGTACTTCTGGCAATGTGGGTTATGTGGTTATTGATGTATTAATGCAAACACCAAACCAAACAGATGAAGCACTTCAGAAATTAAAAGACTTGCCAGGCACCATTCGTGCACGTTTATTATTCTAAACTACGCTAAAAATTGAGTGAAATAATGGCGCGGGTATTTATGACCAGCGCCATATTTTTTGAGGCGTAATAATTTCGGGTAAAGGTATATCCCAGTGAGCTATAGGGAGTTTTTCTACTTGTTGGCAATTATGGGCAAGCCCAATCGGATAAAAACCGGTTTGTTGCCAATTTGCTAGAGTCCTATCATAAAACCCACCTCCCATACCTAACCGTTGTCCTTGAGCATCAAATGCCACTAATGGGATAAGCATGATATCCAGTTTTTCGAGTGGTAGCACATCTCTGACATCAAGTGGTGGCTCATCAATATGAAATCGGTTTTTAACAAGTTGGCTATCTGGACGATAGTGAAGAAACAGTAAATGGTGACGACTAAAAGGATGTAAAACAGGGAGATACACTTGCTTACCTTGAGCCCAGAGTGCATGAATGAGCGGCTTTGTGTCAATTTCCCCATCAAAAGAAAGAAACAGAGCAATATTATTGGCTTGTGCAATTTTCGGGTGGTGTAATGCGTTATGCATGACTTGCTCAGCGGCACTTTGTTGTTGTTCAAAGCTTAGTTGGCGGCGTGCCTGACGGATAGTTTGACGTACTTGTTGGCGTTGTGTCGAGAGAGAGTCTTGCATGTGATAACCTGTTATAAATGCGATAAAAACAGTTAACCCAGTAATTATATTACTTAGAGTATATCGCAAGATGAACGGTTATGTAGAAAACAAATGAAAAATAAGCAAAATCTTAGTTGAGGGTCTCCAAGATGCCGTTGTAGGCTGTAACCCTTGAACCCTTGGTTCAAGGTGAACGCAGTTTAGCAACCTTTAGGCTTCCTGAACGAGTCAGGCATGCTCACCAGCGCAATAACCACATTCTGTTTGGTAGAAATATCGGCTCAGGGGACTCGCCCACTCACGCGCATCTCAGAGAAATTTGGTTTGAGAACTTATCGTTACTCAGTGATTTCATTGTACGAAACTAGATTTAAAATGCAACCTTAATTTTGTATATTTTTTTCTACTAGTGTCTGATTAATAAGCAGATTTACTCTAGGGGCAATACCTGCCTCTCAGTAATTTTCACCTGATCGTGCAACGCTTGTTCAATTGTGTGCTGCAACATTTTTATTTTCTCTTCCATATTATAAGCATAATCACGCGTTTTTGTCTTTTCTTGTGCTAATTCGTGACAGACGTTCAATGCTACGATAAAAATAAGCTGTTCCATATTGGTGACACCGCTTCTATCTTTCAGATTTTGCAAGCGTTGTTCTAATTCTTTAGCCGACTCAAGAAGGGCTTCTTTTTGTTCTGATGGGCAGTTGACTCGCATTGAGCGCCCGAAAATCTGGATGTCGACAGGTTGTGCGGACATGATACCTCCATACTGAATAATACTCGCCGTAAATACATCATATTTGGCGCAATTAATAGATAAGACAAAAGCATACTGGTCTAGCGGCTATCCTTGATGGTAGCATATCACGAATCATAAGCTAACATGACGAATTCAGATGTCTATACAAAAATCTTTACCAAACTATGAATCACTGGACAAACTCCTGCAACAGCACTCAATCGCACTTACTGCCGCGGAAATCCATGGTCTAATAACCGGGTTGATCTGCGGCGGGGGCCGTGACCATAGCTGGCAAACGTTAGTCCATGACCTTGCTAACGATGGTTTAGCTTTCCCACAAACCGTTGCACAGCCACTGCGAGAACTTTTTGATACCACATTTGAAGCACTTGATGACAGCGAGTTTGCATTTGCCATGCTATTCCCTGACGAAGACGCTTCTGTTTTTGACCATGCTGATGCACTGGCTGGTTGGGTTAATCACTTTTTATTAGGGCTTGGGGTTACACAACCGAAATTGGCTGATAAAAAAGAGATAAGCGAAGTTATCACTGATTTACGTAATATTGGTATGCTTGGTTACGATGAAGACGAAGACCAAGAAGAACTCGAGCAAGCGCTAGAAGAAGTGATTGAGTATGTCAGGGTGGCGGTACAATTATGTTACATTGCATTGATTGAGCCAACTAAAGGCCCAACCGCAGTGGAAAATGATAAGCCCGTTCTTCATTAATTTCTATTAATGTGCGTTTTCAAAGCCACTTAACTTTGTCGATGAATAATTTATTACTGATAAAATTAAGTGCTTGAAAACGGGATGTATCCAGTTTTAAGTCATTTCGCCAGTGTATGTTGTATGTGATTGGTTAAACACAAGCAATATATTCAGCAATCTAATTATTCTGATAATAAGGCAAAAACGGTATGAATAAACAGGAATTTATTTCTCGTCGCAATGCATTATTGGCTCAAATGCAATCAGGCAGTGCAGCAATTATTTTTTCAGCGCCTCCTGCGCAGCGTAATGCGGATTGCGAATACCCGTACCGTCAACACAGTGATTTCCTTTATTTGACGGGGTTTAGTGAGCCTGAAGCTGTATTAGTCCTGATTAAGAGCGATGAAAAACATAGCCATACTGTTCTTTTTAACCGTGTTCGTGATTTAACTGCTGAAATTTGGTTTGGTCGCCGCCTTGGGCAAGATGCTGCCCCTGAAAAGTTAGGTATTGATAAAGCGTTACCTTTCAATGAAATAGAAGACCAGCTTTATCAATTATTGAATGGCCTCGATGTGGTTTATCATGCACAAGGTGAGTTTGCCTATGCCGATAAATTGGTATTTGATGCATTAGATATTTTACGTAAAGGCAGCCGTCGCAACTTACGAGCACCACAAACATTGGTAGATTGGCGGCCAATTGTTCATGAAATGCGCTTATTTAAGTCGGAAGAAGAAATTAACACCCTGCGTATGGCTGGGCGAATTTCTGCTCTAGCACACGTCAGAGCTATGGAAACTTGCCGACCTAATATGTATGAATATCAACTTTGCGGTGAGTTAGAACACGAATTTACTCGCCATGGTGCGCGTTTTCCTTCGTACAACTCCATTGTGGGCAGTGGTGAAAATGCCTGTATTTTGCATTACACCGAAAATGAGAGCCTAATGAAGGATGGCGAATTAGTCTTAATTGATGCGGGTGCAGAGTTTGAAGGTTATGCGGGGGATATCACACGTACTTTCCCAGTTAATGGTAAATTTAGCCAAGCACAACGTGAAATTTACGATATCGTCCTCAAAGCATTAAATACCGCGTTAGAGCTATATCGTCCGGGAACCAGCATCCATGAGGTGACTCGTGAAATTGTTCGTATCAAAACTGAAGGCCTCGTTGCACTTGGAATTTTACAAGGCGATGTGGATCAATTGATCGAAAACAAAGCATATCAGCCATTCTTTATGCATGGTTTAAGTCATTGGTTAGGGTTAGATGTACATGACGTAGGTTTTTACGGTACAGACCGGGATCGTGTGCTTGAAGTTGGAATGGTATTAACTGTCGAGCCTGGTTTGTATATTGCTCCAGATGCCGATGTGCCACCGCAATATCGCGGAATTGGTGTACGTATCGAAGATGATATTGTGATCACCGAAAACGGAAATGAAAACTTAACAGACTTAGTCGTGAAAGACCCTGATGAAATTGAAGCCCTAATGGCAGCAGCAACGCACAATTTAGGGTAGATGTCAGTCATCATAGAAAGGTAATAAACAACGCATGAATGTGATCATCGTGGGGGGCGGTATGGCGGGTGCAACATTAGCACTGGCGATATCATCCCTTAGCCAAGGAAAATTATCGGTTTCATTAATCGAGGCAGCTTTGCCGGATGGCAAACATCCCGGGTTCGACGCACGTGCGATTGCGTTAGCCCACGGTACTTGCCAATCGTTAGCAAAAATAGGCGTCTGGCCGGATTTAGCGGATTGTGTGACCCCAATTAATCACGTTCATGTGTCTGATAGAGGCCATGCTGGTTTTGTGAACATTGCTGCTGATGATTATCATATCGATGCTCTAGGCAATGTCATTGAATTGCACGAAGCAGGCGCCCGCCTGTTTTCGTTGTTACGTAAAGCCCCTGGAGTTACTCTTTATTGCCCTGCAAAAGTAGAAAGTGTTCATCGTGAACAAGATATCGTTACGGTCACTTTGGATAATGGCGATAAGGTAACCGGAGAATTACTCATTGCTGCGGATGGCAGCCATTCCGCGATAGGTAAAGCCTGCCATATGCAATGGCAACAAGATGACTATGGGCAAGTGGCTATTATCGCGAATGTGAAAACCGCCATTGACCCACAAGGCCAAGCTTTTGAACGTTTTACTGAATTTGGTCCATTGGCACTATTGCCGATGTCACAAGGGCGTAGTTCATTGGTTTGGTGCCATCAACAAGAGCAAGCAGACACCATTAGGGCTTGGGATGATGCAACATTCATGGATAAATTACAGCAAGCCTTTGGCTGGCGGTTAGGTGAAATCGTCATGGCAGGTAAGCGCCATTGCTACCCATTGGTATTGCGTAAAGCACTTAACCCGGTCAGTCATCGAGTTGTGTTAGTTGGAAATGCCGCTCAAACTTTGCATCCTATTGCGGGGCAAGGTTTTAATTTAGGTATCCGTGATGTGATGCAATTGGCTCACATGGTGGTAAATGCAGACGCCAAGGGGCAAGATATTGGACGTTATTCACTCTTAAGCCAATACCAGCAAGCTCGGGCGTTAGATAGAGACAAAACGGTTACGATAACCGACGGTTTGGTTCGTTTATTTGCGAATCGCTGTTTACCGCTTATTGTCGGGCGTAACTTAGGTTTAATGGCAATGGAAATGTTACCGCCAGCTCGTGATGTTTTGGCTCGCCAAACATTGGGTTGGGTTGCACACCAATAACCACGAAATAAAGAGGAATAAAGAATATGCAATCATTTGATGTGGTTATCGCCGGTGGTGGTATGGTTGGGTTAGCACTCGCTTGTGGGCTTGAAGGGAGTGGGCTACGTGTTGCGGTCATTGAGAATCATCCACCTAAGGTACCATTTAGTGCAGCAGAACCGCACGCATTAAGGGTATCAGCTATTAATGCGGCAAGTGAAAAGTTACTGTCCCATTTAGGTGTTTGGTCAACGATTAAAGGAATGCGAGCTTCTGCATATAATGGCATGGAAGTTTGGGATAACGACAGTTTTGGGCGTATTACTTTTACCGCTCAAGAGCGCAATTTAACGCATTTAGGGCATATTGTTGAGAATAATGTCGTACGTGATGCACTATGGCAAAAGGCGTCGCAGCTTCGCGATGTGACATTATTAGCACCCTCAACGATTAAAAAAGTGGTGTGGGGAGAAAATGATGTTTTTATTACGTTAGATGATGAAAACATGTTAACAGCACGGTTAATTGTGGGGGCTGACGGGGCAAACTCGTGGTTGCGTAGTCATGCGGATATCCCATTAACCTTTTGGGATTATGAACATACCGCGTTAGTTGCTACGGTCCGAACTGAAAAACCTCACGAAGGTGTTGCTCGCCAAGCTTTTGATGGTGAAGGTATTTTGGCATTTTTGCCATTAAGTGACCCGCATCTTTGCTCGATTGTCTGGTCTCAGCCTGCCACTGAAGCAGCAAGGCGCCAATCTTTAGAACCTGCTGATTTTAATAAAGAATTGGCAGTTGCATTTGATATTCGTCTTGGTCTTTGCCAAGTGGAAAGTGATCGATTAACTATTCCTCTTACGGGGCGTTATGCAAGGCAATTTGCGGCGCAACGTTTAGCTTTGTTAGGGGATGCGGCTCATACCATCCATCCATTAGCGGGCCAAGGGGTTAACCTTGGTTTTATGGATGTCGCGATGTTGATGGGGGAAATTAAACGTTTGCACCGTGAAGGCAAAGATTTTGGTCAATATTTATACTTGCGTGATTATGAACGTAGTCGTAAGCACAGTGCAGCGTTGATGTTAGCCGGTATGCAAGGCTTCCGTGAATTATTCGATGGTAATAACCCTGCGAAGAAGTTGCTGCGTGATATTGGGTTAGTGTTAGCGGATAGCTTACCGGGGGTTAAACCGCAATTGTTGAACCATGCGATGGGGCTATTTGATATGCCTAAGTGGCTGGAACAATTACAAGTCGAAGACGCTCTCTAAATTCCTTTCTGTAAAGGCACAATTACCAATTGTGCCTTTTCTTTATTTATCTCAATACACATAGTGGCATCACTGATTTCTGTATAAAAAATAATCCTAATGACCTTGTTTTAATATGAGTAGTAGATCTCTTCTTTTATTTCCTGACTGAAAAAAACTAATTACATTCGTTTTTCGCATTAGTTTTATTTATATTGCTATGGTGGGTTTTATTTATCAAGGTATCATTCAAATTCTAGTTTTGGTGATATTTTGCACCATTAGACTCTAAATGTAAGGGTTTTGAGTGATCATTCTCAATTATTTAACAAAAATCGCTGGCAAAATCAGAGCGCAATCAGTAATACAGAGGAATGGTAGCCCTATTTTTTTTTATAGAATAGAACCGCAAACAGTGGTAGGTTTTTAAAAAGTTATCGTTTGCGTCGGGTTAAAATTATCACGTGATTTTGTTGCAGATGGGTAATTTTCACCACGCAATCACCCTGTCATATTAATAATGTAAAGAGGGTATTCATGGTAAAGCAAACAACACTATATGATGAACATATAGCCTGCGGTGCAAAAATGGTCGATTTTCATGGTTGGATGATGCCGTTGCATTATGGTTCACAGATCAATGAACATAATTTTGTCAGAACCGAAGCAGGGATGTTTGATGTTTCCCATATGACTATTGTCGATTTACACGGCGAAGGCTGTCGTGATTTTCTGCGTTATCTTCTCGCCAACGATATCAATAAACTTACAGAGCAAGGTAAAGCCTTATATACAGGCATGCTGAATGCTTCTGGTGGTGTTATTGATGATCTGATTGTGTATTACCTCGCTGATGACTTTTATCGTCTCGTCGTCAACTCAGCAACGCGTGATAAAGACCTCGATTGGATTGAACAGCATGCTAAAGGCTATGCGGTTGAAATTCGTGTTCGTGATGATTTAGCGCTATTGGCTGTTCAAGGGCCACAAGCACCAGAAAAAGTTCATTCATTACTCAGTGCGGAACAAAAAAGCGCAATTGAAGGAATGAAACCATTTTATGGCGTTCAAGCCGGTGATTTATTCATCGCAACCACTGGGTATACGGGTGAAAAAGGCTATGAAATTGCCATGCCTAAAGAGCAGGTTGTTGAATTTTGGCATAAGTTACTCAACGCTGGGGTTCGCCCTGCGGGCTTAGGGGCACGTGATACCTTACGCCTTGAAGCCGGTATGAACCTATATGGGCAAGATATGGATGAAAGCATTTCTCCCCTTGCCGCGAATATGGGCTGGACGATCGCTTGGAAACCAGAAGATCGTCAATTTATTGGCCGTGAAGCATTGGAAAAATTACGCGAACAAGGTACTGAAAAACTTGTCGGTATTGTGATGCGTGAAAAAGGTATACTGCGTGCGGGGCAAGTTGTCCGCTTTACTGATGAACTTGGGAAACTACAAGAAGGGGTGATAACCAGTGGCTCTTTCTCGCCAACCCTTGGCTTTAGTATTGCGTTAGCGCGTGTCCCGAACGGAATTCAAGGCAAAGCAATTGTTGAAATCAGACAAAGAGAGATGCCAGTTGAAGTCGTTAAACCGGGCTTTGTCCGTGAAGGAAAATGCTTAGTGTAATTTGGGCGAATCTAATTAATAAATTTAAAAATTGAGAGGCTAATGATGAGCAATACACCTAAAGAATTAATGTACACCCGTGAACATGAGTGGCTGCGCGATGAAGGTAATGGTGAGTTTACGGTTGGTATCACCGAACATGCGCAAGAAACGTTAGGTGACATGGTGTTTGTTGATTTACCCGAAGTAGGTACTGCAGTAAGTGCAGGTGATGACGTTGCAGTCGTCGAGTCAGTTAAAGCGGCATCCGATATTTACGCTCCTCTGAGTGGCGAAATTGTGGCGGTTAATGGCGAACTGAATGATGCGCCAGAACTTGTGAACGAACAGCCATACCAAGAAGGTTGGATTTTCCGTATTAAAGCATCCGATACCGCAGAGCTGGCGGATTTAATTGATGCGGCGGGGTATACCTCTATGATCGAAGCCGAAGAATAAAATCCTAGTCATATTTCTTCTTGTGGCGGCGTCGGCTTCGCTCATTCGCCCTAGTCACATACTGATGTATGCTCCTAGGGTCTTATTTGCTTGCCGCCTAGCCACAAGATGAACTATTTATAGGATTTATTAATACGCTTGTTTTATGGGGGGATACACTCAACAACTCGGGTCACATACTTGTGTATGCTCCCCAAGATTGTCTTCGTTTGCCGCCTAGCCACAACTCAAACTATTTAGAATAAATACTTTTTAGAGATAGCCACAAGATGAACTATTTAGAGGTTTGAAGAATATAATTCGTTAGAAACAAGAAACAAGAAACAAGAAACAAGAAACAAGAAACAAGAAACAAGAAACAAGAAACAAGAAACAAGAAACAAGAAACAACCGCAATATCATTGATTTTAAGCGTTATCTCGCAAGTTCCGTAATAACCGCCCTACAACTTATGCATAGCAGACAAAGGATGGGAACACAGATATGTCGATGTCACTGAGTCAATTAGAAAACCGTTCAGAATTCATTTCGCGCCACATTGGTTCATCAGAACAACAATTAAAAACCATGTTAGACACCGTGGGTGCAACGTCATTAGATGCTTTGATGGACAAAATTGTCCCTAAAGCCATTTTGCTTGCAGAGCCGCCAAGAGTGGGTGGGGGAGCAACTGAGCAAGAAGCCTTAGCGGAATTAAAAGCGATAGCGTCACTCAATAAGCGCTACAAAAGCTACATTGGTATGGGGTATGCGCCAGCGGTGCTTCCGCCAGTTATCTTGCGTAATTTATTAGAAAACCCGGGTTGGTACACCGCTTATACGCCATATCAACCGGAGGTATCACAAGGCCGTTTAGAATCATTATTGAATTTTCAACAGTTAACTATCGACCTTACTGGTTTAGACCTTGCCTCAGCGTCGTTATTGGATGAAGCCACTGCTGCGGCTGAAGCTATGGCAATGGCAAAACGGATCAGCAAACTGAAAGACGCAGAACGTTTCTTTGTAGCGGATGATGTTCATCCGCAAACGCTAGATGTCGTTCGCACGCGAGCGGGTACTTTTGGTTTTGAAGTGATTGTGGATAGCGCAGAGAAAGCATTGGAACACGAAGGTGTTTTTGGTGTGTTACTTCAACAGGTTGGCACGACAGGTAATGTCCATGACTACAGCGCGCTTTTTGCTCAGCTAAAAGCACGTAAAATTGTTAGCTGTGTTGCCGCAGATATGATGGCACTAGTATTACTGGCTGCACCAGGTAAGCAAGGGGCAGATATTGTCTTCGGTTCAGCTCAACGCTTTGGTGTTCCCATGGGGTATGGTGGGCCACATGCGGCATTTTTTGCGTGTCGCGACGAATTTAAACGGGCAATGCCGGGACGTATTATCGGTGTGTCGCGTGATGCGGCAGGTAATACCGCACTGCGTATGGCGATGCAAACCCGTGAGCAGCATATTCGCCGTGAAAAAGCGAATTCGAATATTTGTACATCCCAAGTGCTGTTAGCCAATATCGCAGCAATGTATGCGGTTTATCATGGGCCAAAAGGGCTGAAAATAATTGCAGAACGCATTCATCGCTTCAGCTCTATTTTTGCCAAGGCATTAGCAGACGCAGGTTTCGTATCACGCCATAAAACTTGGTTTGATACACTTTGTATTGAAGTTGCTGACAAAACAGCAGTGCTAGCGCGTGCTGAAAAAGCCAAAGTGAATTTACGCACTGACATTCGTGGTGCAGTCGGTGTAACTTTTAGTGAAATCACGACCCGCCAAGATTTAAATGAATTGTTTGCAGTGATAACAGGTGTCGAAACTAAGCTGGATTTTGAAAAAATAGACCAGTCAGTGTCAGCGACAGAACAAGCAATTCCAAACACGATGCAACGTGATGATGAAATTTTAGTACATCCCAATTTTCATCGTTACCACAGTGAAACCGAAATGATGCGCTACATGCATAGCTTAGAGCGCAAAGATTTAGCATTAAACCAAGCAATGATCCCACTCGGTTCTTGTACTATGAAGCTTAATGCGGCTGCGGAAATGATCCCAATTACTTGGCCTGAATTTGGCGAGCTACATCCGTTCTGCCCACCTGAGCAGGCGCAAGGTTATCATCAAATGATAGAGCAGCTTTCCCATTGGTTAGTGCAATTAACCGGTTATGATGCGGTTTGTATGCAGCCTAACTCAGGGGCTCAAGGTGAATATGCAGGCTTATTAGCTATTCGTCGCTATCATGAAAGTCGCAATGAAGGAGAGCGAAATATTTGTTTGATCCCAGCGTCTGCTCACGGTACTAATCCAGCTTCTGCGCATATGGCAGGTATGGAAGTGGTGGTAGTGCGTTGTGATGATGAAGGCAATATCGACTTAACTGATTTACGTGAAAAAGCCCAGCAACATAGCGAAGCTCTTTCTTGTGTGATGGTAACTTACCCATCAACCCACGGGGTATATGAAGAAAGTATTCGTGAAGTGTGTGAAATTATTCACCAATATGGCGGTCAAGTATACCTTGATGGTGCAAATATGAATGCTCAGGTTGGGTTAACGACGCCAGGCTTTATTGGTGCGGATGTTTCTCACCTCAATTTACATAAAACATTCTGTATTCCTCATGGCGGTGGTGGCCCAGGTATGGGGCCTATTGGTGTGAAAAAGCACTTAGCACCGTTCGTACCGGGGCACTCCGTGGTTGAGCAAGAAATGTTAACTGACCAAGGTGCGGTATCTGCCGCTCCATTTGGCAGTGCATCAATTTTGCCAATTAGCTGGATGTACATTCGTATGATGGGCTCTTATGGCTTACGTAAAGCCAGCCAAGTTGCTATTTTAAATGCGAACTATATTGCTAAGCGTCTTTCTGGCCGTTATGACATTTTATATACAGGGCAAGAAGGGTATGTGGCTCATGAGTGTATTGTCGATTTACGTCCGATTAAAAAAGACACGGGTATCAGTGAACTCGATATTGCTAAGCGTTTAATTGATTATGGTTTCCATGCACCAACCATGTCTTTCCCGGTGGCGGGGACATTAATGATAGAGCCGACAGAGTCTGAAAGTATTACGGAAATTGATCGATTCATTGATGCCATGTTAGCTATCCGTGATGAAATTGACCAAGTAGTGAAAGGCCAATGGACGCTAGAAGATAACCCATTAGTGAATTCGCCTCATGTGCAAACAGAGTTAGCTGGGGAATGGCCTCATAGTTATAGCCGTGAGCTTGCCGTATTCCCTACTGAACAAACGAAAGCGAATAAATATTGGCCTGCGGTAAAACGCCTTGATGATGTGTATGGGGACCGTCACCTACACTGTTCGTGCGTACCGATTGAAGATTATATGTAGGAATAAATCACACCTTTCATTAAATAGTGTGAATTAAATATGTTTTAGGCTTGATTTCGATAGTTTACTGAAATCAAGCCTTTATCTATATCTATGGATATTTTTAACCCGAATATTGTGAAATCCCCGTATAATTTTTACCTTGGTATAGCTTTTCCACTTCACCTGTTTCCATAACGACTTGGTAAACCCCCCCATTAAGGTCGGCGACATACATCAGTTTTGCTGGTTTATCATATGTCAGCCCAATTGCTTCTTTAAAACCACGGCTTATTACCTTGTAATGGCTTAATCCATCAGCAGTAATATTGGCACAATTTAAGCTATTACCATCGGGCTCAGCGCCTCTATCTGTCCAATATAAAATATGGGTCTCTTCATCAAGCAATAAATCAATAGGTTCGGGTAGGTCTTGAAGGAGCAATTGAATATCGTTTCGTTGATTGGCTAATTGTTGGGTTTTAGGCGTTAATGGCACCCTAAAAATACGACCTAAATTACCTTTAGGGGTTCCTTTTTGAGTCCAGTAGAGCCAATTATTTGCGACATCAACAGTAATGCCAACACATTGGTCTAAGATATCTACTTTATTGTGTTTATCTCGGGGTCTTGCTACATGGACGAATAAATCAGAACCATCGATATTACATGATGAAACCATACCTCCTTCACGGTCACACCAATATAATCGTTGATTCACTAAATCAAGGTGTAATTGTTTTGGCGTTCTTATTTTTCCATTGCCTAATAGCATTTTTCTGCCAGTACCATCAAAATTCATCACGTTGATGGAGCCATCGTCAGCTTCATAATCATTCCCCATATTGCTCCAATAAATTAATCGATTAGCAGGGTCAATGGCTATACCATCAGGGGTTCCGCCAAGTCCTTCGATAATTGGGATTGTTTGACGCGTTGATTTATTGAATTGAATTATAGCGGGTGAATGGACATCTAGTAGTAAAAGGTAAGGATTTGAATATTCATTGAATTTTTGCATTTTAAACCTCACGGGCAAATGTTCAATGATAAAGATAGGAGTGATATTAATAATTGGCAAGTTATTAATATTGGCATTTCTATATAAGTCGAGATTAATAATTATTAAAAAATATAAAGTGGTTTATTATTTAAATTGAAATAATGAATTAGTGAAAGGTATATCTTGCTACGAGCAATACACATTAGATTAGATGAGTGTAAAACGTTAAATGAAGCGGCTTTTCAGCCGCTTTGGTGACAATTACAGCAACCAGCCTTTTTGCTGAGCTAGCTCCAATTGTAATTTAAGTTGTTGATAGAATTCAGGGAGGATCTGCTGAATATAATCACATTTACTGAGAACTTGTTCCAGACGAATGTGGTTTTCGACCCAGCTTTGCCCTTGATTGTGCAGGTTCATCAGCATTGGCATTGCTCGGTCAATGGCATTCGCATACACAGATTCCGGGCTTTCTAATGCATCATACTCATTCCATAAAGCTAGCAATGTTTCATTTTGCGGGCTAGGTAGTAAGTTAAAAATACGCTTAGCCGCTTTAACTTCTTCTTCATGAATAGCATCACGAGCGGCATTATCAAATACCAATACATCACCTGCGTCAATTTCAACAATGTCATGCACAAGGGCAAGTTTTATCGCATGTTCGATATTAACGCCTTGTACATAAGGTGCAAAACTCATTGCGGCAACCGCAAATTGCCAACTGTGTTCTGCCGTATTTTCTTGGCGTTCACGGTTCAATAACTTGTTTTTACGATAAACACTTTTGAGTTTATCTAATTCCATCAAAAATTGGACGACTTCGGTAAAAGCCCCAAAATTAACCACCTCTACGGGCTTACTACCTAATGCAGATGACATAAAAACTCCAATTAATTCTCTTCTAATGAATAAGGTAATGGTGCGATAGTTAGATGACTTTGCTCATCACCCATAACACGGAAAACGCTATCGGCTTCCATATCGTTATTCATAATGACTTGTACATAGATTTCGCCGCTACCTAAGCGAATAGCCGCTAGCACAGTTCCTGTACGGCGCCATTTATCACCAAGCTGCCATTCTACACCTTCACCAATGGCAGGAATGGTGGTACCTGTGCCTTTTAAGGTATACATCGCACGTTTATTTGCACCGCGGAATTTTGCACGAGCAACCATTTCTTGACCGGTATAACAGCCTTTTTTAAAGCTAATACCATGAGGTAAGGCTTGTAAATTGGTTGCTTGAGGTAAATGTTGGGCACTGTTTTGTTGATCGATAACCGCAAAACCTGCTTCGATATCAAGGGCTAGCCATTGTTCATCATTGACTTGAATAGCACCCAAGGTTTGATCCATTTTTTGTGCTATTTCTTCGCTGGTGATTACCAGAAAACGCTCTGTTGGCAATGCAAAATGCAATATGGTGGAAGCGCCGTCAGTAACCACTTGGTTTTGATCGTCAGGTAATGCAGTAAATAGTGTTGCCAGCGCTTCTCTAGCGCCTTTACCTGCGACTCCGATTAATTTTAGGTCCGGTTTCTTTTCAAAAGTGACTTTCGAGAAAACGGCATATTTTTTCAGTTCAGCGAGTTGTGAATCGGCAACGCTAGTTCTTAATAAATAGGAATAGCCATCTAAGTGATGGAATAAGCGGAGGTCACTCCACATTTTACCTTTGGGATCACAGTGTGCTGTTAATGCGTGTGATTGTGTGAGTATGGCAATATCCGCGGTCACTTGGCCTTGCAGGTATTTTTCTGCATCGGCGCCGTGAAGGTGAATAAGTTCCCAGTTTTCCAGTGAAATCAAAACGAGTGGTAAAGACTGAGATCCGAGAGGAAATTGCTGTGTACTATCAATGTGGTTAGTCATGATTTCACCTATTGTTCTTTGATAGATAAGGGTGCCTAATGGTAAAATAGCTAGATAACATTGCAAGTAGTTATTATGATGAACCTGTATTATCTAATAGTTTTTCATCAGCTGTTTGTAGAAAAACGGTATTTTACTACTAAAATTACAACTATGTAGTCTATAACATGTTTTCTTGGCGGATAATCTGTTAGAGTATGGAAAATAATCAATCTAATCAGTTAACTGCAAAAAAGGCCGTAGTAGAATGGATATTGAGAATAAAGCGCGAATTCATTGGGCATGCCGCCGTGGTATGCGTGAATTAGATATTTCAATCATGCCGTTTTTTGAGTATGAATATGATAACCTGACAACCCAAGATAAGCAGGTATTTGTTCGATTATTAGAATGTGCAGACCCTGATTTATTCAACTGGTTAATGAATCATGGTCGCCCAGATGATGACGAACTTTTTCGTATGATTAAACTGATTCAGGAAAAAAATAAAAATCGTGGTCCTGTGGAAATCTAATCTCTCCATTTCATGGAAAACTCAATTGTTCTCAACCTGTGTTCATGGGGTCATTGGGATGTTTTTACTTCTGACTCCATGGTCTCCTGGTAACTCAATGATATGGCTGCCGCTACTAGTGGTGGTCGTTGCGAGTTGGGCGAAGAGTCAGAAAAATATCAGTAAAATAAAAGGGGTTGCTGTACTGGTTAATGGCAATAAGCTTCAGTGGAAGAAAAACGAGTGGCGAATACTGAAAGCACCTTGGCTTACTCGTTACGGCATATTGCTGACATTAGAAGCCTTACAAGGTAAACCGCAAAAGATCCATTTATGGGTAGCTAAAGACGCACTTTCGGAGGAAAACTGGCGTAATTTAAACCAGTTATTGCTGCAATACCCTGATATTTAGGCTACCAAGAACAACCAAATTGGTGGCCTAAATACGGCTAGATAACCCTCACGTTGGGTTATCGATTCAGCAAGCAAACATCAGTTTGCATCATAATAGCGCTTCAATTTCCTGAAAAATCTGTACGCACCATTGCGCTATGCGTTCATCGGTCTGTTCAAACTGGTGGACTTCATCTAATGCAAGCCCAACAAACATATCACCAGTTTCATTGAGTGGTTTAGGGCTATCAAAGGTATAGCCTTCGGTCGGCCAGAAGCCAACAAATTTAGCACCAGTTGGTTTTAGTTGATGGTAGAGCATGCCAAGGGCATCAAGAAACCACTCGCCATAATCTATTTGGTCACCAAGACCATACATCGCAATGATTTTATTTGCGAGGTTAAGATTGGGAAGCGCTTCCCAAATTTCAAGCCAATCTTCTTGTATTTCACCAAAATCCCACGTAGGTATTCCCAAAATAAGAACATCATACTGTTCCATTTCTGCAGGCGGTGTATCGTTAACGTTATGCAGTGTGACGAAATCATCGCCGAGAATATCACGTATTTTTTCTGCAACCATTTCGGTATAACAGGTACTAGAACCGTAAAAAAGACCTATTTTCATATATATTATTACTATGTCCAGCTATGGTTTTCATCACAAGAGATGTATTGTAACAGAAGCAACCACATTCAGGCATAATAGAATCGTGTGGTATTATCTAAAGGAAGTAGATTTGTCGTGGAAACAAAACAACTTAATCCATTAATTGAACAATTTCTTGATACAATTTGGCTTGAACAAGATCTTGCCGAAAATACATTAGCTTCTTATCGTAATGATCTTCAATTATTAGATAAATGGCTTGATGCTCACCAGCTGCATTTAGAAAATGTTCAATCAATTGACTTGCAATCTTTTTTTGCTGAACGCATTGATTGTGGATATAAAGCAACTAGTTCAGCACGTTTATTAAGCGCGATGCGTCGGTTATTCCAATATTTGTATCGGGAAAAAATCCGACTGGATGACCCTTCAGCAGTGATTGCAGCACCCAAAATCCCGCAGCGTTTACCCAAAGATTTAAGTGAAAAACAAGTTGAAGATTTATTAAACGCACCTGCTACCGAAGATGCTTTAGAGCTACGTGATAAAGCTATGTTAGAAGTACTATATGCATGTGGTTTACGTGTATCTGAACTAATCGGTTTAACTTTTTCAGATATAAGCTTGCGGCAGGGGGTTATTCGTGTTGTCGGTAAAGGCGATAAAGAAAGATTGATTCCCTTGGGGGAAGAGGCAATATATTGGCTAGAGAAATACATTGATGAAGGTCGCCCTGATTTATTAAATGGCAAAACGAGCGATATTCTATTCCCAAGTAAGCGTGGCACGAAAATGACTCGGCAAACGTTTTGGCACCGAATAAAATATTATGCCGTACTTGCTCATATTGACAGTGAGCTACTCTCACCGCATGTTCTAAGACACGCATTTGCCACCCATTTACTCAATCATGGGGCCGATTTACGCGTGGTACAAATGTTGTTAGGTCATAGCGATTTATCAACTACACAAATTTATACTCATGTTGCGACTGAGCGGTTACGAATGCTGCATGAGCAGCATCATCCAAGGGGGTGATGCATGATTAAAGGACTATCTATGAAACGCAAATTGTTATTATTGGCTGCCGCATGTATTGCGTCGTTTACTTCCACAGTTTATGGGGCAACGGAAGAAAAAGTTATCCGTGATACTTTGGAAAAATACAATATGGTTGTTGAGGTGATTAAACCGTCACCCATTGTTGGGTTGAATGTTGTTGAAACATCAACCGGCGTTGTATACATCACAGATGACGGTAAGTATTTATTGCAAGGGCCAATTTATGATATGAGCGGTAAAACCCCGGTTAATATCAGTAATCAGCCGTTATTGAAAAAAGTAGAGGCGCTAAAAGATGAAATGATTATCTTTAAAGCCCCTCAAGAAAAGTATGTTGTGACCGTTTTTACCGATATTAGCTGCGGTTATTGTAAAAAATTACATGAGTCTGTTGATGAATTAAACCGCCAAGGCGTCACTGTGCGTTATCTGGCTTATCCACGCCAAGGCGCAGATAGTGACGTAGGGAAAAAAATGGCATCTATTTGGTGTAATGGCCTACAACAAAAGGCACTAACTCAAGCGTTTAAAGGTGAGGACGTTGCGATCATTGATGACTGTAAAATTGACCTAAGTAAGCACATGAGTGTGGGTAATTTATTCAAAGTGACGGGAACTCCAGCAATCATCCTACCTGATGGGCAAATGCTACCTGGCTATATGAAACCGGATGCCCTTGTTCAATTACTCAACCAAAAATAGTTAATTATTGTGAATGTAGAAACGCTCTTACAACAAAGACAGCAACAAAGCTCTGCGGCTCAACTCCCTGGCTTGCCTGAACTATTACAACGGATTTACCAACATCGAGGCATCACGGATATAACTCAGTTAGAGCGTAAAGCGGCTAATTTATTGGATTATCGGACATTATCGGGTGTTGATAAGGCACTACCGCTACTTTATCGTGCATTAAATGAACATGAAGCTATTACCATTGTTGGCGATTTTGATGCTGACGGAGCAACGAGTACAGCATTAGCGATTCGAGCTCTAAAATCAATGGGATATAGAAATATCAATTATATCGTTCCGAACCGTTTTGAAAATGGTTATGGTTTAACGCCATTGGTTGTTGAAGAAGCTAGTAAACGTGGAACAAATCTCATTATAACGGTTGATAATGGCATTTCATCTCATGAAGGGGTTGCCGCCGCTAATCATTATGGAATGAATGTAATTATTACCGATCACCATCTGCCGGGGGAAACGTTGCCTGCTGCGGATGCGATAATCAACCCAAACTTAAATGAATGTTGCTTTGCATCTAAATCATTAGCGGGGGTGGGTGTTACATTTTATTTAATGTCAGCCTTACGTGCGTATTTACGTCAGCAAGGGTGGTTTGTGATACAAGGGCTGGCAGAGCCTAATTTAGCTGAATACCTTGATTTGGTTGCATTGGGAACCGTTGCCGATGTGGTACCTCTTGATTCCAATAACCGTATTTTAGTTCACCAAGGGCTAAACCGTGTTAGAGCAGGGCGTTGTTGCGCAGGTATTAAAGCCCTCATTGAGGTTTCCAAACGAGATTTATCCAGGTTAGTGGCAAATGACTTTGGTTTTGCTCTCGGTCCTAGGTTAAACGCGGCAGGTCGATTAGATGATATGTCAGTGAGTATTGAATTATTACTGACAGACGATATGGCGTATGCAAGGGAACTGGCGAATGAATTAGATGGGTTAAATCAAACTCGTCGTGAGATTGAAGCGGGTATGCAACAAGAAGCACTCGTGCTTTTTAATCAATTCGAATACGGTGAAAGCCAGTTACCGAATGGCTTAGCCATATATCATCCTGAATGGCATCAAGGCGTTGTCGGTATACTCGCCTCAAGGATCAAAGAACAATATCATCGTCCAGTTATCGCATTTGCCCCTGCAGGTGATGGTTTATTAAAAGGTTCTGGCCGCTCTATTCAAGGTGTTCATATGCGGGATGCACTAGAACGGTTGAATACGTTACAACCCGGCATCATGCAAAAATTTGGGGGGCATGCAATGGCAGCAGGCTTGACTTTGCATGTTGAACAATTTGATGCCTTTAAACATCATTTCGAATTATTAATGGGTGAATTAGTTCAACCTGAGCAATTAGCAGGGGTAATCTGGAGTGATGGCGAACTTTCACGTAATGAATTTTGTTTAGAAACAGCAGAACTTATTCGAGAAAGCGGCCCTTGGGGGCAAGCATTTCCGGAACCTATCTTTGATGGTGAGTTTCAATTATTGCAGCAAAGGCTGGTCGGTGAACGTCATCTGAAACTGATGCTAGAGCCTGTGAATGGTGGGCCAATGTTAGATGCAATCATGTTTAATATTGATGTCCGTAGGTGGCCAGACAACAGTATTAAAAAAGCTAAAATAGCCTTTAAATTAGACGTAAACGAATATCGTGGACAAAAGAACGTACAATTAATGATTGAGCATATTTGGCCGGATTAAGCTGATAATAAACCAGAAGAATAACCAGTAAATAGCGTTTGATGGCGCTATAAACATGAGATAAATTCCGCTATACTAAGCGGTTTGTGAATAAAAAATTATTTTTGACTAACCATAAGATATTGAAAAATGACGTTTGAAATAAACCCAGTAAAAAGTAAGATTCAGGACCTGTCTGAACGGACAGTGGTTCTGAGGGGGTATCTTTGACTATGATGCCAAGAAAGAACGCTTAGAGGAAGTCAACGCTGAGCTTGAACAGCCGGATGTCTGGAATGAACCCGAGAGAGCACAAGCCCTTGGTAAAGAACGATCATCGCTTGAAGCAATTGTTGAAACAATTGACCAGATGACGCAAGGCCTTGAAGATGTTGAAGGTTTATTAGAGCTTGCGGTTGAAGCTGATGATGAAGATACATTCAATGAAGCAGAAGCTGAACTAGAGCAACTACAAGGCAAATTAGAGCAACTTGAGTTTCGTCGTATGTTCTCAGGCGAATACGATAGTGCAGACTGCTACATTGACTTACAAGCGGGTTCTGGCGGTACTGAAGCTCAAGATTGGGCAAGCATGTTATTGCGTATGTACTTGCGTTGGGCCGAGTCAAAGGGCTTTAAAACCGAGATTATCGAAGAGTCTGATGGTGATGTTGCTGGGCTAAAGTCAGCAACGGTCAAAATTATTGGTGACTATGCCTACGGATGGCTAAGAACGGAAACGGGTGTTCACCGTTTGGTTCGTAAGAGTCCGTTTGACTCGGGTGGGCGTCGCCATACATCTTTTAGTTCTGCGTTTATTTATCCTGAAGTTGATGATGATATTGATATCGAAATCAATCCAGCAGATTTGCGTATCGATGTGTACCGTGCATCTGGTGCTGGTGGTCAGCACGTAAACAAAACGGAATCAGCGGTACGTATCACACATATTCCAACCAATATTGTGACGCAATGCCAGAATGACCGTTCGCAGCATAAAAATAAAGACCAAGCTATGCGCCAGTTAAAAGCGAAGCTATACGAACTGGAAATGCAAAAGAAAAATGCAGATAAGCAAGCGATGGAAGAGAACAAGTCTGATATTGGCTGGGGAAGCCAGATTCGTTCTTATGTCCTTGATGATGCAAGAATTAAAGATTTACGTACTGGTGTGGAAACGCGTAACACGCAAGCCGTACTGGATGGTGATTTGGATAAATTCATTGAAGCTAGTTTAAAAGCTGGCCTGTGAGGGAAAAATGTCTCAGGAACAACAAGGTGTTGAACAAGCACCTGATTTGAATAACGAACTTAAAGCCCGTAAAGAAAAATTAGCGGCACTGCGTGAAAAGGGTATTCCATTTCCAAATGATTTTCGTCGTGAAGATATTTCCGACAAAATTCATGCGCAATATGATGATAAAACATCCGAAGAGCTTGAAGACTTAAATATTGAAGTGTCGATTGCTGGTCGTATGATGACGCGTCGTATCATGGGTAAAGCATCATTTGCCACGTTACAGGACGTTGGCGGACGCATTCAAATTTATGTATCGCGTGATGACTTAGCAGAAGGCATCTATAACGAACAGTTTAAAAAATGGGACCTAGGCGATATCTTAGGTGCTAAAGGCCGTTTGTTTAAAACCAAAACTGGCGAGTTAACTGTTCATTGTCATGAAGTTCGTTTATTAACCAAAGCGTTGCGTCCATTACCTGACAAATTCCACGGTCTATCAGACCAAGAAACACGTTACCGTCAGCGTTACCTTGATTTAATCGCTAATGATGAATCTCGTCATACTTTTATTGTTCGTTCGAAGATCCTCGCTGAAGTACGTAACTTTATGGTTAGCTACGGCTTTATGGAAGTAGAAACACCGATGATGCAAGTCATTCCAGGTGGGGCTTCTGCACGTCCATTTGTGACTCACCATAATGCATTAGATATCGATATGTATTTACGTATTGCGCCTGAATTGTACCTCAAGCGCTTAGTTGTGGGTGGTTTTGAACGTGTATTTGAAATCAACCGTAACTTCCGTAATGAGGGGCTATCTCCACGTCATAACCCAGAGTTCACTATGATGGAACTCTATATGGCTTATGCGGATTACCGTGACTTAATCGCGTTGACAGAAGATTTATTCCGTACACTGACACAAAAAGTATTAGGCAATACCGTTGTACAGTATGGTGAGCAAGAGTTTGATTTTGGTAAACCTTTTGCCAAACTCACTATGAAAGAAGCTATCTGCAAATATCGCCCTGAAACCAATGTTGCTGATTTGGATGATATGGATAAAGCGGTGGCGATTGCTCAGTCTATTGGTATTAAGATTGAAAAGAGCTGGGGCTTAGGCCGTATTCAGTGTGAAATTTTTGAAGAAGTTGCAGAAAGCCACTTGATTCAGCCAACATTTATTACTGAGTATCCAGCTGAAGTTTCACCATTAGCACGTCGTAACGATGATAATCCATTCATTACAGACCGCTTTGAATTCTTCATTGGTGGCCGTGAAATTGGTAACGGCTTCTCGGAATTAAATGATGCAGAAGACCAAGCTGAGCGTTTTGCTGAGCAAGTTCGTCAAAAAGACGAAGGTGATGACGAGGCAATGTTCTATGATGAAGACTATGTTACTGCATTAGAACATGGTTTACCGCCAACGGCCGGTTTAGGTATTGGTATTGACCGTATGGTGATGTTATTCACGAATAGCCATACTATTCGTGACGTTATTTTATTCCCCGCTTTACGTCCTAACAAAGCTTAAATACATCATGCCCGGTTAATTCCGGGCATATATTTATAAGCTATCAATATTACTCTTCACATGCTTTATTCAAGCAATCATTTTAGTTAAAAGATAAAATATCATTTACTAGACGTTAAATGAGTAACGTAAAATAAAATCACTGAAAAGTGTTTTTTTAGTGATTATCACTATGTAATCACTATGTTTTAATTAAAAATAAATTTGAGTTACGAATCGTATCAATTTAATATAAGTAATTCTGACAGATAACTGCTATGCTTTATTACGTAGCTGAATGTCTATAAATACGTTTTTTGATAAAAATATGATTCTATTTATAATTTTTAATTACTGTTAGCCTGTAGAATTGAATTAAGCAGGTTACCCATATTGGGTGTGATGGCGATTATTGCCATGTCATAGACTTAAATGTGCCAGCAGCTTGATAAATGAAATAGGATTTTTTTGTTAGCTAGCATTTTATTTGTTAACAATTGTTACAGATGACAGAACTAAAATAAGAGTTTACTTGAAAGGTATTGAATTGTTAGTAAGGTTTACCAAGTAACCTAATCGTTATCTGACATAAAATAATAAAAAATTCCGAAAAAGGTGTTAATTTATCCCTTTATCGGTCGACTAGTGAGAATTAGCTCATAAAATTAATGAAAATGTAGCAATAAAATAATTTTAAAACTAAAGTTAAGTTAATCTAAATTTATGAGATGACTCTATTTCTACATTCGGACTTATAGAAAATAGCTAATTTTTAGCTTACACTAGGTTTTTTGGACATCATTATAATAGCGAAGAAAAGTGCTGGTAAGGTAACCATATGTTTTTAAAAAATAAATTTCATGTTGCATCTTTGCTTATAGCAGGTACAGCTCTTCTTTCAGGTTGTACATTTGGCTCAGACACATACAATACAGCAACACCGAATACCCCAAGTAAACAGACAGTCAATGCAAGTACCGCTCAGCCAGTAACACAACCAACTGCGGATACGAATTCAGGCCAGACCGATAACACATACCCTGAATCTCAAAAAGTTTTAAATAGTGCCATTAGTCGTACACCAATAGCATCAACAAGCTATGGTGAAAATGGTGCTGATCAGCAATCATTTGCCCATTTAAATACGTGTGTTAAAGAATTAAACGCGCTCAAAACACTCTCACCTAAAGATTACAATCGCTTAGTAGGTTCATTTAAAGAAGTTAGCGAAATCAACCGTCTATATCGACAAGTTGAAAGTACTGCTAGCCCAGACACAATTGAATTATTACAAATGGCGATCGAATCCAAAACTAAAGTGTTGTGCGCAAAAGTTCGTTATAACTCAGTATTGTCTACCGAATCAACATTGAAGAAAATTAGTGGATTATGAGAATAAACCTTAGGCTTTGTGTGTCACTGGCACTTGTTACGACTTTTTTTAGTCATGCTCCAAAAGCAGAGCGCTTTAACAATGTAATTGATGATTTTGATACTTACCTTCAAATGGAAAAAGAAGGCAAAGTGCAAGAACAAAAGCAGCAATTGCCAGTTAATACACAAAACCAAGGTTATGATATCTTTTCTTCGCTATCTACTGTTCCTGCGCCAAAAGAGAAACAAAAATCTGCGGCAGCTAAAGCTAATAAAGGAACTAAAAGTAAAGCAACAGGGAAGAATAAATCTGCGGCTACATCAACAAAGAAAACAGATGTAGTGAAAGCAGATCCTACTGAGCCAGAAAAAACGACGTTTCCTGAGGTGTGTGCGGTGACGACAGAAAATGGCGTAGCCCCTATTTTATTGTCGTCTTACCCTTATTTTTTTCAAAGCAATCAATGGGATCCTGCTTATCTAGCAAAAGATTTCGCAAAGTATCAATTAGTTCTTGACCCTCTCGGCTTATATGCGTCTAAATTTGCTAAGCCAACCGGTATTAATGCCTCTGCTTATCTTGAGCAGTTAGCGCAATTAATTGAACGTCAGCAATTAACACATTTATATAAGTTTGGTATTGCGCAAGGAGTAGGCCAACTTATTGCCTATAATCATTTACTCAATGATGAACAACTCGTTTCTGAACTTATTAATCATAATAAGAGTATTGCGCAATTAACGCATACAATTACCGAAAAGCAATTTGAGATTGATAAATTAAATGATGAGGTTCTGAAGAATAAAGAGCAAATAGCTCAATTACAGGCGATTGTAGATTCATCAGATGACCAGTCTTTAGTTGACACATTAAAGACTAAATTGGCAGATGCACAAAAAACAATTGAGCAAAAGCAGAATAGCCTTGAGCAATTGAGCCAAGAAAATCAACAAACCCAAGAAACCATTGCTCAGCTTGAAAAGCAATTAAATGAAAGTGTTGTTGAACAAGCTCAACTTAAACAGCAATTAGCAGAGAAAGAACAGCAATTTGCTTCAGCGAATTTGAAAATTGAACAACTGACCGCTGATATTGCAAAATTAGAGTCAGATGCTAAAAATCAACTACAACTCGTTGGTAACACTGATGAACAGATGAAATCAGTGACAGCTGAACTTTTACAGCAAAAAGAGTTGTTAAAACAAAAAGAAAATGAACTAGCAACGGCTAAAAGTGAAAAAGATGACGTTCAATCTTCTTTAGTTGCTCAGCAAGAAAAAAGTAAATCACTTGAGTCTCAAAACCAGCAATTACAAGCCAAGTTGGTTGAAAAAGAACAATTAGCAGAAAAAATTCAAGCTTCCTTGGCGGAAAAAACCGAACAAGCAGAGCAAAAAGTTGCATTAGAAATTGCATTAAAAGCGGCTCAAGAGCAGCTAAATTCATATCAAAGTACGCAGAATACATTAGCAAAACAGTTAGCTCAAAGTGAAAAACAGCAGGCCGACTTGCAGGCAAAACTCAGCCAGCAAGAGCAGAATTATGCCACCGCACAGGCGCAGCTGAAACAAGCGAAGGCGGACTTACAAAAACTCCAAGCGGATGTGGAAAAACAAACCGCTTTGATGAGCCAAGCTAGCGA
>NZ_JAMPQC010000040.1:0-1185 GCF_028482225.1 Providencia sp. PROV130
TTGCATTAATTGTGTTGTCTGATTATTTGCTGGCCTTGGTATTTCAATACGACCAAACCAATCCGTGCCTATTTTATATTGAAAGTAAGCGTAGCCGTTTGGTTGGGAATCAGGAGCTGGATATAAATATACAGTTGAATTTGTTGTTTTTCGTGTAACACCCAATGCCGAACTTATTACAGAACCATCCACAAATCCACCCGTCTTATCAAACTTCCCATCCAACTGCTTATCCATTTCTTTTGTTGTGCGTAGCTGTTGATTCGTTTGGTCTGGCAATGTAACAGTGATAATGCCTTGCTCTGTCATCCAGCGCGTTAATATGTCGCTGAACTGCACATTCGCACCATTCATGGACACAATCTTATTCATGGCATCGGAAACAGAATGAACCATCGTCGTGAGAATGACGTACTTCGCCCCTGTTGCTGATGTTGGTAATGGGAAATTTAATGTGAGTTCAGTATCCGATTGAATCGACTGAATACTATTATTGTAAACAGTGTTATCGATTTGAATCTGTATTGCCTGCTCTGCGGATACACGATTAATGTTATTGAGCCATTTGGTGCCGGTACCGACTAATTTAGTGCTATTTGCTGTTGTGGTAACTGTGCCTGTGTTGTACATGTTATTTCCTCGAAATTTGGACGTAAAAAAACCGCAATTACGCGGCTTATTTGTGATTTTGTGGTTTAAATAGTTAGAGCTTTGACTGTCGATGTGCCGACTTTGAAAACTTCCACCCTTTTCAGATTCGAGTAACTTAAAATAACGTTTGCTGTTGCATTCGTATTTGGGTCATTTTCTGTGGATATTGCACGAATATAGATATAACTCTTACCACCCCTTGGGGCGATGGGTAATTGAATAGGACCAGCATTGACAGTTAAGTTTAATCCACCTTGTCCTGTATATTTCCCAGTTTCGCTATATGCCAGTGTAACGCCACCTTTTCCATCATCGACGCCAACTTGAACGCTACAATATGTTGAATATTGCCACCCCCCTTCCTCTCTAACCATATCCAATTTACACGCCAAGTCGGCATCAAATATTCGGCTAAAAATTTCAGAGTTTATTTCAATGGCTTTTATCCACCCGGTATTTAGTGTTCCAACATTTAACGTTGATCTATAAATTGTCCCTGTAATTTTCGTTGATGTTGAATAATACACATCACCC
>NZ_JAMPQC010000041.1:0-23468 GCF_028482225.1 Providencia sp. PROV130
TTATTAAAAATAATAAACTCATCAGCGGCAAAAGCGATTTGAGTGACAACTTGCCCGTTTTTAACTTGAGCACTCATCATCATTTTAACATCGTAGTATTGCCCGTTATGCAATACACCCGCTTTAATGCTGAAGTAAGCCCGAGAGTTTCCTTGCTGATCTACAGAAGTTTCTGCCCGTTTCTCAATTGCCGCCTTGTTATCGCCGATTTCTGACTTAATAAGTTCGTTAACTTCCGCTTGTGACTTCTGATTATCAGCGACAACCTTTTGTAATGAGTTGATACTTGAGTTCATATCGCCATATTGAGCATCAAGTTGTTCAATTTTTTGCGCAAATGCCAGTTCGTTGTTGGCAACAACCGTTTCAACATTTCTGATTGATGCTCTCGCCTTAAGTATTTCCGTGCCTTGTATATTGTGTTGTGCAGATAATTGCCCTACCGTTTCAACATTAGCGCCTTCCATGTTTGCCATTGTTTGTTGAATATAGGCAATAAAAGCCTCATTATCCTCAAAACGGGATTCAGCCTGCTGATTAACTTCTGTGAGTGTTTTATCAGTTTCAGCAATAGCCGTTGTATTTTTCGTTACCGCTGCACTGATATTTGATAACTCCCCCTTGTTTTTATCAATTTCATCTTTGTTCGCGTTAATGTCTTTGCCAAGCTCTGCACGAAGTTGTTCAGTACGTTCGGTATGAGCGCTATCCTTCTCAGCTATTGATTTACGCACATCAACAAAATTAGCTTCTGATTGCTCATGTTGCGCTTTTACACTCTCAGCTAATTCGGCTGTCGCTTGCTCATTTGTTGCTGTTGCCGTTGCTAATCGAGTCACTTCGGATTTTGTTTTCAATAACTCTGAATTAGTTTCATTCACTTGCGCATTGGTTTGCATCAGTGCTTCAGAGAAAGAAAACTCAAGATTAGTGATAGTTTGATTAATGTTAGTGATATAGCCGGTCATTTCACCAAACTGCGCAGTCGTCGATTGTTCAAACTTCGCTTGCGCTTGTTTTAAATCAGCTGTTGCTGTTTCGACAGTAGTGACACGGCCTTTGATGTTGCCGACTTCTTTGTTTGTTTCCCCTAGATCTGCTTTGACTTGACTGATTTGCTGCGCTGTCGCTTTCTCATAAGTCGCCTGTGCATCTTTAATATTCAGAATTTCAGATGCATTAAAGTCAACTGTTGCGGTGATTTGCTCTTGCCAGCGTGCTGCCGCCTCCCTATCGGTGACTTGCACTTGCTCAATGCGGAATATCTCAGCTCTGCGATCTGCAACTTCTTCTTTTAAGCTAAAGTGAACTTCAGTCGTAAACTTGGTGTTCATCATTACGGCTTCGTTAACAGCTTCTATCTCGCGATCAATGCTGATAACTTTTTGCTTAAAGTCGTCATTGTCGATTTGTAAATCAGTGAGGTTATCTTTATTGAAGTCGATTTGCTCCTGCATTTGCTGTCCAGCTTCGGTGCTGAGGAACTTGTCGCCAACCGCGTCCAGAATACCCTCAACATCTGTTGATGATTCCCCTAAAACAAAGCTTGTCCATTCCGATTGATTACCGCTTTTATCCACCAGCCTTGCACGAAAATAGAAGCGCACACCCGCTTTAAGACCTGACATACGATAGGATTTCAGAGGATAAGGTACATCCGCCAGCAACTGCATAGAATCAGCGGTATTTTCAGGTGAATACTGCAGCTCTGTTTTGAGTGAATCACTGGTATTTACATCAAAGCCCCAATCCAATGTAATGCCCCAAACCTCTGAGGTCGAACGTAGATTAAGCGGCTTCGGTGGATTACCTTCTTTACCGTTGAGCTGAGTTTCTTCTGCACTGGCCCACACGCTGGAAATCTCAGACGCATTAATCGCCCGTACGCGAACTTGATAACGCCCGGCATAAATACCATTAACTTCAAAACCCAGCGTTGATGTACGCGGGGCATTTATCCAGTTACCGTTATCTCGACGCCATTCAGCTTCATACGCAATCGCACTTTCAGCAGCTTCCCAATCAACACGCAATGTGGTGAATGCAATACCTTGGTCTACTTGAGAATAGGAGGAAATACGCACGTTTTTAGGCGCTGGCTGCACATTGGGCGGAATAACTGTAATTGGCCGTTCATCAATACGCGCCCCTGAATCAATATGATCATAATTGTCTGGGTTATGAATTGTGCCGTTAATAGTGTAGGTATTATCACCATTGTCACTGATATTAATCACTCGATACAACTGTACGGCTAAATCGTCAGAGTCCACGACCCACACGGCTTCTTTTTGAGGTACTTGCGAATATTCAACAGAAACCGTCACCACCTTTTTATTTACGGCTGTAACTGTTCGCCCCTCAGAGCCACCACTCGGTAAATTCACGATTAAGCGATCACCGGCTTTAATTGACGTGATTCTATCGAGGGTAATTTTACGGCCCTCTACTGATGAAATACGACCACCTGTATTGCGTCCGGCAAGTGATGAATCAGCAACCGCAATAATATGACCAGGAGAAGGTATTGCCCCCTCCAACCCGGTAGCAAAAGAAATCATGCGATCATTAGCATTAGTTAATAACGCCCACCGCCCACGACGATTAGCTTCACTTCGACGAGTACACCCAATAGCGGATAACTCCACCTTACGCACAGTCTTGTAACGTCGCTGAAGCTTTAAATCGACAACGGGCTCAATATCATCGTTGCTGTGGTTATTAATATCCGTAAAAGAAACCAGTGCTTGTGTATAGCGGTTTTGGGTACTGCCACCTGAATAAGAAGGTTTACCGCCCACAATATTCGCATTGGTAAAAGTACGGAAAATACTGGCAGGCATATCAGCAACCGCTTTGACTTTATTGTCTGCCCAGAACGTCATGCCACGGAAAATCGCCGCAATATCACGCAGGACGGTATAAGCCGACTCTTGCGATTGAATATACACATCACACAAGAAGCGGGGCTCTTTACCATCACCGCCATGCCCATCTGGGACTAATTCGTCACAATATTGTGAAATTTTATACAAATCCCATTTATCAATTTGTGACGCCTTGATACGGTCACCACAGCCGTAACGGTTATTGAGTACCAAGTCATAAAATACCCATGCTGGGTTATTCGTTGCAGCCAGTTTAAACGTTCCATCCCACACACCAGAATAGGTCCGATTCATGGGGTCATAATTTATTGGTACCTTAATCAACAAACCCCCTTGTGGGCGCACACTGACTTTAGGAATACGATTATTAAATTGACGGGCATTAAAGGTAATGAATAACAGAGCCGTATTTGGGTACCGTAATTTGGCGTCAATCACTTCCGCAATCGCGGATATATTAATCCGATCCGCAATACGTGCATTATTCTGGTTTTTCGTTAAACGGCGAACACGAACTTGCCAACCTGTAGAAGCCTTGGGTAAATCAATGCGGTGCGTTCTTGGGTACTCGCTGGTGGTCTTACCATCAAAGGCAGATTTAACCACGTCTTTATAGCCAGCCCCATCCGTGGAAAGCTCAATGACATAATCGACACGATAACCTGTGGTATCGCCGTTATCGTGTTGCTGGAGAAATTGAGGCACAGACAAGCGAATGCGGATCGCCGATAACTGGGTGTTATTGACCGTTCTTACATATGGCTGGTCGTCTTTTAACTCCATCCCCACCGCAATTTCATTATCAACGGAGGGGATACCTTGAATATATTCCTGATGTTCACTACCGGCACGAAATTCCCACGTCACACCTTCAAAGTTTTTAGAGCCATCAGCATTACCGATTGGGGTATCATCAAGAAAGATACACGTATCATCCAACCCACCAGCAATTTCCCCTTCAGAAATAGCAAGCAGTAACTTTGCCGTTGATTCTGCTAATAGGCTATCTTTTTGCTCTACGGGTGTCCGAGGTTTGGAACTCCCACCTTTCGCGCCTTGAATTCTCATATTTCACCCATAAAAAAAGCAGCAATTAAGCCGCTATAGAAAGTTGAAGTGATTTATTGCTGATCTTCGGTGTATATCCCCGCTGAAATAATAGCGCCACCGATTTCGCGTCGATCTAGCCCATAAAATAATGGTACTGGATTACCTTGGGCTGTGGTATTGACTGCGCCACCAAAAGCATACGATGGTTTATTATCCGCATCTTGGCGTATGGATAAACCACGCGGTTGTGGGGATAGCATCTGAACGACACCGCCAATTGCCATTGCTGCCCCACCTAGCATTAAAGCGCTATTGGTGGTAGCTGACATAGCTAAAAATGCAGGGTTCCAGACCGCAAGCCCAATCATAGCGATACCCAGTACTGTTTGGAAAAATCCCCCGCGCTTACTCCCCTTTATTACCGGTGCAATGCGAATTTCTTCGCTGGTATCTAAATTCAGCTCATCTTCACTGATATTGCGCTTACCTTTAAATACCGCAAACTCCACCCCTTTAAGGTGTGCATTTGCAAGGAATTGCTCAAACCCCTCATAGAGCACAGATAAGGCTTTTATGGCTTCACGAGGGGAATCAATAGCCAAATGATGAACTCGTCCAAACTTAAAACCTAACACCCCATATAACCGGATAACTTTAAGTGAACTCATACCAACTCTTTCCTCCGAACAATTTTAACTGTCCTATCACGCCAATAATCGCTGTAGGGAACGAACCGACTCAGTTGTCCATATAGATGATGAAGTAACATACCATCGACTATTACCCCTGCATGGTTGGGAACATCGGCTTGCACTTGCATAATCACCATGTCACCTTCTTTAGGCTCACCAGTAACGTCGACAAAACCTGCTTTCTGGTAATTATCCATATACAGGCTTTCGCCTTCTTCCCACCAGTGCCTATCGACGCTGTAGTTATGCAGCTCAATACCGTGTTTTTGTCGGTAGTAATCCATAATTAAGGACCAACAATCCGCATAACCCAGTACAAATGGCCGCCCTTCCAACTCGCGTTCTACTCGAGGCTGAATGAGTCGAATATCCCCTTCTGGCCATGATGCAATAATCCACGGCAACCCCGTTGCATCACATTGTAATTTATCGATTTCGCTCGGTTGAGTCGTAGCGCCATCCCCGCAATGGCTATGTACAATCGCAATAGGCTCCCCCCAATCTTCCGCAGTGGCATAGTCTTCTGGAGAAAGTTCAAAATGTTCATTGGGGTTGTCGGAAAGGTTACTTGCAGGGAAGTATTTTTTAACTCGGCTTTTTTGACAAATAACACCGCATGCCTCTTTGGGGTATTCCAGCTTAACATGCTGAAATATCGCCTCAATTAATTTCTTTGTGATCATCGTATTAATCCTGCTGCAGGAAACCCTCCAAAGTCCAAAGGCTCATTTTCGCCAAAACGTTTTTTACAATCACTGATAAGCCCACCGCATTTATCTAAGGATGGATCGTCGACAGGCTCTCCCCGTTCATCGAAATACTTATTCCCCGTATAGTTACACCCTCGACCACTACGATAGTCACCTTTCATACACCAGAAACAGAGATTATGTATTTGTCGAACAGGTATCATCATCCCCTGCAAATCGAACGGACTCGCTAATCTGAACTCAACTGCATCCCCAGCAACTTCGCTGGTTTTTTGTTCAATATAGTAAACCTGTGAAAAATGCTCATCGGGGTTAGCCGTTGGGTTTTCTTCAGCGTAATTTCGACTATCTAAATAATGCGAAAATGTTTCGTAAATCGTCACTTTCGCCTGCGCCATATCGTCAAACTGCAAACAAAGCGAAGAGACCAACCCATCAATATTTGAAACTTTTAATAGGGGTTTCGTTGGACTTCCATCACTGTTTTTGGCAACACCTTTAATTTCATAAGCCCAGGCCGCATATTCGTTACCTTGCCACCAAATTGATTTGGGCCGTATATCATCCGTGATGGTTTCAAGCTCCGCTTCCGTGTGTGGTAAGTTATAAGCATGAAAACGAAGAATGGGACCGTCAAATTCGCTGCCATCGATTTCAACTAATTGAATGCGGTTGCCGGGCTCTAATTTTTGTACATCAGAAGTGATATTCATGCACTAAACGCCTGTTCAAATGTTGCTGATATCGTAATAGTTCGACCACCAGCGGGTTTCATTGAGATAGAATCAGCTTTCACTCGATACAGCCCTTTCTCACCTAAAGGCGATATCCAGATAAAAGACGCTGTTGTGTGCTGCCGAATGAAAGTTAAAATAGGCATAACGTCAACTTTTAGCCCTGTATAGGTAATGGGCCATGACTGCGATTCGGGGTTAATACCATCACCCGCAACCTGCTTATACCCGTCGCCAAACACCACCTCTCTGACTCGATGCTTAAACTCACCTACGGGTGAATCCTGAACTTGAGTTCGCCACTTAAATGTCTCAATCATGCACACTCCATAAAAAAGACGGCACAAAGCCGTCATGATCAAATATCAGGATTTTCAATAATTAAATTTACTTTATGGTAAAAGGTCAGCCCTGTGAGTTTAACCGAGGTAATGGCTGATAAACTTCGGTGTGAGGTATTTTAATGAGCGCAAAAACGTTAGACCCATTTAAACCAGTCCATGAGCAGTTAGATATCGCTATCCCTAATCTGCTAGACAGTAAATCCATACTTGATGAGGTACTGCCCTTTTATATAGCATTTGCCGCCAAAACATCAAAAGACCCAGAGCTATTTTATCCATTGATAATTAAATGCCTTGAAGTGGTTTATAGTTCAGAGAATTCCTTAAAGGATAAGAAAGAAAAGGATATCGCTGAATATGCTTATTCTCTTCAAATTAAATCAAAGGAAATTTTTAATAAGATAAAAGATATTAAATAAAACTATTCAAGCACAGCAAAATTAGACACTGCTGTGCTTTTTGCAAGCTGAGCTAAATAATTGTGAGCATATTTTTCAGCTCGTTCAAAAAAGTATCTCAACCCCTCCTCGAAATTAAAATCCTCTTCATAGTGCAATGTAAGATTTGATTTATCATCGTCTGATAAGATATTGGAAATGACTACCTTTGATTCTAGTGTAGGTACAGTGCCAGCAGAGAATTTCAAGTCATTTTTGAACATCTCGATAGCCCCTTCTGCAATTCTAAATGACTTTATAGGAAATCCAACTTCAATTTTCATAACTACCTCTCTTAAATAGAAAACCACCGCGCTGGTGGCTCTTGATTAATATCTGTTTCCTGTAATGGCTTTGACTATTTTATACAGATCGCCACCTTCCTGCCCTTCACTGACCAAAAGCTGCTTAATCTTATTTGTCAGTGATCTTTCAATAGAATTTAAATCCATATTAGAAACAGTATTTTGTTGCTGCACTTGCCCCGCCTCAACATTAATACCGCCAAGATTAAGGTTTACATTAACGCCACCAGCGCTTTGCATTCCATACATACGCTGAACAGGTACATTCGCCATAGGGTGATTATTTCCAACGTACCCACCAGAAGCATAGCCCTTTTCAGCGCTTTTCATTAATGACATTAATGAGGTAATACCTAAACGACTTGTGGCTTCTTTTGTGAAAACAAACTCACCTTTATGGACAACGCCTGCAGGTTCGTACTTGTCACCTGCCCCCGTAAAACCACCACGCGCAAAGCCCGGCTTAATACCTAAGAAGTTACCAAAGCTAGTACCACCAAATGCTGCTGTCATCGCCTTTAGTGCTGCAGCCTTTATCAGCATATCGGTAACCATCCGAGCAAACGAACGCCCAAAATCACCAAAATTGGCCTTGCCTGTCATGGCCCAATCCGTAAGAGAATTAGTCATGCCAACAAAAGCAAGCTGCGAGGCTTGGGCGACTTTTCCATAAGTATTGGTTGCATCTTCTTCAAACTCCGCAAAGCCCTTTTTGATACCGTCACGCCAGTTTCCCCGAAGTTCATCTTCCTCACGGTAAAACTCTTCTAACTTGGCTTTTTGCTCAGGTGAATCCGCCTTTTCTAATGCGATATTACGCTGGTATTGTCTATCGGTTAATCCTGCGCTACCGCGTAACGCCCGGATCCGGTCTTCAATTTCAGCAACACGTTTAGCTCTTTCCTCAAGCAGCTTGTTTTCACGGTTTTGCTTTTCTAAAGCATCACCTTTAACTGCAAGTTCACGCTGACCAGACAAAATAGACTCGCGTCTCATTAACAGTGATTTTTCATCAGCTGTTAATTGACGCTCGCCATTTTTAACAATCCTATCCAAGATAGTAAATTGCGCCTCAGTAAGCATAAGTTGCTTTCGTTCATTACTCACAATGCGGTCACCCGTTTGTGAGAAATCACGAGCTACTTTTGTTTGTGCCTCGAGTGCTAAAAGCTGCTTTTGAAGATCTTCATCGTGACGGGTGCCATAATCAGGGCGGTATTCCTTACCTTTTGGAACACGCTTATCCTTGAATTGTTCCTCAATACCCTTTCTTGCGGTATCAATATCACTTTGCTTCCAGAGTGTTGCAACACCTTCTTTAGCTAGTTGTTTATTCTGCTGTATTAATTTATTAAGCTCTTTCTCTACTTTAGCTCTCTTTTCTGCTGGAGTTAATCCACTTTCGACAAGCCTATTAAACGTCTCTTGATTTTTAATAGCCCGTTCTTGATCTGCTTTGGCCAACCGATCTCGCTCTACTTTTAGCCCATCAGCAGCCCAAGCCTTATCAATAAGTTCGTAAGCTTGTGTTTTCAGCTCAACTTCTCGCTCGGCATTGGCTAAGCGCTCAGCATCGTGTTTGGGTATATAGTTATCGCCTTTATACCCTTTACTATAATTGAGATTTTTAGCTAATCGATTAAATTCTTTTTGGGCTTGCTGAAGCTCAGTAAATGCTGCCTGCCTCTCCAGTGCAAGACCTGGATTTCGCCCTACGCCTAACATAGCATCCCAACCTTTAGTCGCGGCGTTCTCAATCCAATTCCACGCACGCTCTAAAGTGCCAAGATTATCGACGATAGACATAGAACGTTGATTCATTGCCTCGGCATAGGCTTTCGTTGCAAGTTCTGCCGCTTTTTCAGTACGTCCTTGTGCTTCTGCCGCTGCAATTTGCTCATACTGCTTAGCGGTTAAAAAATGCAACGAGTTATTTAACTCCGTTACCGCTTTAACTGGATCATCTTTAAGACGTTTAAAGTGCTCAATCGTTTTATTAATATCCTGCCCGACTGCTTTTTCCATCTTCGCAGAGATATCAGCAACAATACCAACTTGATTTCCTGAGAATGCACCAGAACCCACCACTTTCGCTAATGCGTCGGCCATACGATATTGAGTAATGCCATTACCAGATAGCTGTTTAGCCAATGAGTCAAGTTGCGAAGCGGTTTTTCCTGCATAACTCCCCGTCAAAATAAGCTGTTTATTGTACTCAGTGAATTCTTTCGAGCCTTTATAAGCTGCAATCGCTAATGAACCAGTCACTCCCACCAGCCCAAACATAGCAATGCGCATTGGTGTAATTAATGACAACACCGCTTTGAATGAATTTCCAACGCCACCAAAGGAGTCTTTTATTTGCCCACCTTGCTGAACCATGACCAACCAAATAGGCATGCCTGAAGCCAAAGAGGTCACAATATCCGTCATTTGCATTGGTAATTGACGCATAGCATTACGATACTGCCCTAATGTAATTGAGCCATTACGATAGGCCTGCTCTTGCTGTTTTAACTTCGCTAAATACGGCTCTGCTTGTTGGCTGACACCTAATTGAGCCGCTTTCATTTGCAGCAATTCAGATTTTGTTTTGCCTATTGCATCCGCTTCATTTTTTAACGCTTGAATAAAGTTTTCTTTAGTTTGAACCTCCCTAGCTTCAGCCGCTGCGACCAGTTGTTGTTCTCTGGCTAGCTCTCTTGCTGCTTGCGCCGCTTGTTTTTGCTCGAAAGCCAGCTTTGCCGTGCGTTCTTCCTGCTTTTTCATCTGGGTAATGATGGGAGCTGCTTCTTTTGAGATCCCCATCTGAGCAGCTTTGTACGACAACATTTCTGTTTTACTGGCACCATACAGAAAAACTTGCTCATGCATTTTTCGTAGGAAGGAATCCTTTAGAACAGAAAGTTCTTTTTCAGCGACAGATAATCCGCTTGTACGATTGGTGATATCTTCAAGTAATGATTGATACCGCTCGGTATCAATATTGCCTTTTTGGTATACTTGGGTCAGATTCTCTCTGATTGCGGTCAGTTTTGCTGTTGAACCCGATACTTTTTCAATGCTTTCAATTTGCCTCGCGAACGAATCAGCAACTTTTGTATTCCCAGTTTCGGTCTCTCTGACTGCCTTTTTAATCTGATTTTCCAGTATGGCAAAATGTACACCACTAATTCTTCCACTTTCATACTGGCTATTCAGTCTTTTTAAGATCTCTGCAAATTGGTTACTTGCATCACCGGCTTTCTTTATAGACTGAATCTGATCTCGCAGTGATGAGGCATTTTCCTTATACTTCGCATTCATAGCCTCAACAGCTACAACAGTTTCCTTTTGCCTTTGGGTTAACTCGGAAATAGAACGGGCTGCCGCTTTATGTGCGGGTTCAGATTGTTTAAATGTACTATTTAACTCATCAACAGATTGATCTGTCCTGCTGGCGGCTTGTTGTAAATCATTTAGCGCTTTAGAACCTTTTTCGAGTTCGCTAGTGCTGACTTTAAATGAAATACCGGCTATTTCTTGTGTCATAACTTTCCTCGGGTACAAAAAAACCACCCGAAGGTGGTGTGATGAACTTTATGTATATAGTGCTATGGCTGGTTATGTATCATTATTCGGGTTGTAATGTACATCAACAGAATATCCATTTGGATTGCTCCTGATTGTTATTACGGATATGGAGCTATATTCATCCCCAAGCGATAAGTATGACCCATTATCAAGGTCTAACCCCTTACCTCTACTTTTTATTGCTAGTTTTTTTATTTTTTCCGCCACCTTTTTATCGGCTGGATATGAAAGATGCATAGTTCTTATAAACCCCTTAGAGTTAAGACAGTATAAAGCTTCTAAAGGCTTAGCCCCAAACGAAGAATCCTTTAGCAGTTCTTTGTTTTTTATACAATTATTTTTTGTTTTTTCTTCATAACTTTCGAGGTTATTAATATCTTTAGGTAAGGAAAAGTCAATGTTGAAGAAATTATTTACAAAGTCTTTTTTTCCTTCAACCCCTCTCCACTTTAAGTTTTTATTTTTGAACTTAAACTGAGTCGTTCCTCGATTAGTTAATGGAACTTCAATAAAAATCAAGTCAACAAGTTTGGACGTTTCAATAAAAGCGCCCTGCTCATCAAAGAGCGCCCAGTATTGACTCCGTGGGAATATTAAAGCTTTATTAATTGGCCCATCGCCATATCGAATTAGAATCGAGCAATCATCACTTTGACAATCAAATGAATCTCCATCTATAGACAAACTCACTTGTTTGGCTAACTTGTTATCAAAACTAAGCGCATTGAATTCCATCCTTAAACCAAGATTATCTTCAGATGTGAGAGTTCCCATATAAGATTTTTCTTCCCTCATTTCATCAGTAAACTCAGAATACTTCCAGTCAGCAACAGCCCCAAATCCAACAGAGCAAAGTAATAGTCCTAGTAGTAATTTTCTCATCCCAGCCTCGTCATTTAGTTTTCACCGATCTAGTATGATGTGAATTCCCAGCAAAGTAAAAAAGCACAACACTAAGTTGGAACTCAATCATCGGTTTTTTTATGGCTTCTAAAGTGCTTTTCTCTATGACGAATTCTAAAAATAATACTGAAAGACCAAATTCCAATACCCATTAATAGAATCCCAATGATGATTAAAACTAAACCTAATGTCTTCATGTTACCCATGCACTCAATCAGCATCAGCTAAACATAAATTCCACCAGCTGGTGGAAAATAAAATTAGAGCAATAAAAAACCCACCGAAGTGGGTTATTTATAATTTGATAGAGCCTCTAATATAAGACGCTTATTTCTTCTGGTCATTGTTTTGCTTCTTTCCGTAGCTAGATACACATCTCTCATGCAATACGAAGCAACCTCGCCAACATAGACTTTCGAATAATCGTTCTCTATTCTTCTCTTTATGTCACATAAATCAAACGCTTGATGAGCATCAATACACGACACGTAAGAATCCCAAGATAAAAAATCATGGTCATCTTTCAGAATATCAACCTGACACTCTAAGAGGTCTTGTTTTGACCTAATGTATGGGTGGATTTCTGAATTAATAACAAAGACTAGAAGTGGCTCACAGCAACAAACAACAAGATATTTATTCTTAGGGGGAGTGGTGAATTCACAATGCAGAAAAAGAACATCAGATACCTTTATCTCTTTCTGCTCTGCAAAAGATGCTTTAAATGAATCAGGGAAGCAATCACCTAAAGACATTATCTCTATGCGCCAACCGACAAATAATCTAGGAGCTCTTTACGACCACTACACTCTTTGGCTAGTGACATAATTTCCATTTCTCCATTTTCATCAGCACTCTTCCATGCCAAACCATGACTCTTGTATCTAATTTTACCAAATGATAGATGTCCAATCTCATTGATGGATTCATCTATACATTCTAAGTCTGAATCGCTAAATACGTCATCATCATACGAACGCAGCGGTTTTACATTCATACTTTCAACATCTAGAGACTTCAAGACATTCCCTACATCTAAGTCAGCAGGAACTGCATATGAAGTTTTTTTAGCTAATTTGATGATATCATATGCACCGCTAGCAACAGGACCATCTTTCATTGCAATATAAGTATCACCAGTAACAAGTCGTCCGTATCTTTCGAGGTGCTTCAAGTCAGCAAAGTAAAGAATTTTAATCACATGATAAATATCAGGAATTGGCGCTTTAGAGGCAACATACAGAATGGCCTCAAGAGCCTTTTCTGAATCAAATTTTATGTTTACCATTTATTTCACCTATGACCGTTTATCAATTTGATAAATATAACCAGTGGTTATAATGTAAGTTAAGTTACATTAAGTCAACAGTTTTGCTTGTATTTTACATTGCCATACGTATAATTCGCGCCCCGCGAGATTGCCACGTTCCACTTTGCGCTGCAATAGAAAGCTATTTCTCAATGCAAATCTAAACGTTAAATATCGCTGCACAAACAACTGTATAAATAAACAGATTTGATTATTTAGGGCATTGTAAGCCCTATTTTTTATGGAGCAATTCTAACGCTTTTGATTCCATCAGTTGAATATCTTTCATCACGGTTGCCAGATCACAAATACCGTAAGCACTGGCCAGCATGGGGATAACGGTATAATCAATCCCAGTAGGACCGTCCATACTGACCCGCCATTGTGTTGATAGCGCTTGGAATAGCGTGACTGAAGCTTCAATATCTGGGGTAACCTCAACATCATTGTCATCAAGATCCCCCAGCAAATCTAATTCAATCGCTGACAGTGGCTTACTGTAAAGTACCTGCGCAACCGCTAGGAGTTTTTTTCCCGAATACCTAAGAGCGCTTGGCGATAGGAAGTAAAAATTTCGAAAGCTGCCCCCGGGTAGTTATCGAAAAATTCTGCCACATTATCGTGGTTAAACTCGCGATCTTTAAATCCCCACCCTTTCGCAATTTGAAGCAAGAATCCTGTATCGGTTAGATCGTCAGCTTTACCCATATCATCCAGTTCACTCATTTTTTTGTGAACGAATACAAACGGTAAATCACCTTGTTTACCGTCAGGTGTTGTGATTTTGACGGTGTGTTCAAATGTCGGTGTTGGGTTGTAGGTTAACTTAGCCATTATTCGCCTTTTCATTAATCGTAATAACTGAATTGACTGTCACACCATCAACAGTGGCAGTGATAGTCACTTTGCCCGCGGCTTTCAGTGTGACTTTACCTGCGGTATTCACAGTCGCTTTTGCGGTATCAGAGCTCTTCCATGTCGCATTCTGATTGGATGCATTAGCAGGTGTTAAGGTGAGGTTTAGTAAAATCACCTCTCCCACAACACCTGTAGCAACCGGTTTATCAATTGTGAGCTCAGATACCGGGATTACTTTACGTGGGCGTAGACAGACTGTTTAGAACGCAAAGAGAAGCGAACGGTCGTTGTTTCAATTTCGTTCACCGCCGTATCAGGAATTTCTTTATACGAGGTCGATGCCAAATAATAGCGATCTTGCTCGGCGCGTTTATTATAAAAACGCACAGCCACCAGCGATTTACTTTCATCATAACCCAGCAATAAGGCATGATGTTTAGCATCGGCGTTATAAGCTAATGTGTAAGTAATGATGTACGGGTTCTTAAAGGTGTCAAGGCTGATTGCCTGATCATCCTCAAGAAACTGAATGCTGGTGGATTGCTGGTCGCCCCCTTCAATACCCACCGTCGTCACACGCTTGATTTGCGTCCAACCTGTGACCTTCTTGATAGTACCCATTGCTTCTTCTGCTGGATATTTAGATTTATCCGTACTGTCAAAACCTTCAATGGTGATATTGCTGGCTGCAACCGTTTTAACCCGTTTAGGGCCATTTAAATTACTCCAGCTGTCACTGATAATCACAACATCACCCGCTTTAATATCGCCCGCGCTTGCAACAGTAAGAACAACCTCACTGGCATTCGATGCGGCAGTAATCGCGATTGCTTCACCATATCCACTGGAAACCGAAACAGTAGAACCATTAGGAATGCTATATTCCGCCATAATAAACCTCTTTATTTATGCATAAAAAAACCGCCAATTGGCGGTGTTATCGAACTGAATCACATCGATAAGATGTGCGTATGGGAATGGTATAGTGGGTATCCCCTACGAGAGGGGGCAATTGATTTGGCTCACTGTTGAGATAAAGGGTTTTGGTCAGTGTGAGCCCATTTTCAAGCTGAACTTTGATGTTATCCGCAACCTGGCTTAATTGTTCATCACCGCTCCCCACCTTACCCACGATATTAATTTGAATGATCCCTTTTAAAATCGGCATATCGAGCGCTAGCCCCATATTCTCCGTTGTCGCTGGCAAAATATGCATTTGCAGATAAGGGGAATTAATCTCATCAAAAGCCATATTAGGCCATGCCACCTTTAACCCCGCTTGCTTCGCAATTTGAGCCACCAGCGCACGTATTGACTGATTAATTTCGGATTGCTTCATGATTTCACCTCAGCAATAGCCTCTCTAAAAAACTGACTCACATTCTGTGCAGTGATAGCCACCATGCCATTCGGGGCTTGCTTTGAATGGCCCATTTCTAACGGGTAAGCATAGGGCACATTATTGGTAAAGTAGATAGCACTCATACCTACCTTAAAGTGCTCAAGCACATAATTCCCCATAGAGACGGTCATGCGGCCTGATTTATCAATTCGTCCTGTCTCACCGTCCGCAGGTGTATCAAACGTCACTTGCCAATTTCCCCGAAAACGTCCACCGGTATAACCCGGAGGGGCTTTGATATCCATGGAGTCATTGACACGCACGCGCTTTTTTAGCTGGCGTTTCTTCGGGGTAAGGTTGTTAGGGTCTTTTCTAAGTTCTTCATTGTGTTCAAATACTGCTTGGTTATAACTGACTGCCGTCTGGTTAACTTCCCAAAGTTCAGGATTACCGACAGGTGACATTTGAACCAATTGAGCCAAAATTTTAAACCCCGTTTTCTTAACAACCGCTTCCATATCTGCTTGAGCATTATCAACAAACAAGTTAATTGAACGCATAAATGATTGTGACATGTCACGCCCTCAATTGAGATTGATAGCAAATCACGAGTTCAGCAGGTTTAATTGGGTTGGGCTCTTGTACGCGCAACCACACGCCGTCAACGAATACCCGATCCCCTTTCTGAATAACCGCGGCGGGTGAAAAGACCATTTTGATATCCGTCGCCAGAATAAGCGTCCCGTCAATATCATGAGGTTTGTATTGCACCTTAACCCCTGTGGCGAGAAACTCGGTTTCAGGCTCGTGGTGCTCTTTTCCCGTCTCATCATCAACCCAATGTTTACCATCCCGTTTAACTGGGTATGAAACACCATATTTCTTCAGCATTCGCAACGCTGTGTGGTGACCACGCTGATAGATATTCATGGCTACCTCATTGCAAACGTATTAATGGCGAACCCCTCAGAGATATCAATCAAGCCCGATAACAAACCTTTCAACCAAGCGAAATTCGGTGCGCCTGTATTGGTGCCTTCCGCGTATTTCAAGTCAATTGCGCCCTCAATACGTTCGGCAATGATTTCCCCGCCTAAAGTGGGTTGCAGGTCGTTTTCTTGGGATTCAATCGCTAAGCGGCATTGGGCTTGGATAACTTGCTGAGGGATAACCTCACTTGAAAGCGCAATACCATCGCGAATTAATCCCTTGCGTGGAAAAGACAGCGGCTGATGAACATCGGTTCGCTTACCTAACCACTTTTGGGATTCGAGATAGTCCATGGCCACAATGAGCAATACTTCTAATCCCTCATTAGGGAGCGTTAGCTGCCTTGCTGAAGCATAGGCCTTTAAATCCGCTACGCTGGCATAACTGTTAAAGGTCAGGGAGGTTTTATCTGAATCAATCATAAGCCCCTCAAAATAAGAAAGGGGCATTACACCCCTTTAAGTTATTCACCACTTTCAGGTGGCTTAGCCGTAAATGTAATTTCATCCGTTGACTGAGTCACTCCATCGACTGTTGCCGTGACAATGAATTGACCGTCGGTATCCGAACTCAGTTTCACTGTCGCGCCCCCCGCTTTGCCCGTCTTAGAAGATGTCGCACTCAAATTACCCCCCGTTGTTAACCAGTTAACGGTAGCCCCCTCAACTGGCGAGCTTCCCTTGGTATAATTGAGTGTAACGGTCACAACATCGGTACTGTCAGCGATAGCGGACGTTTTATCCGCTGACAGAGTTACTTTCCCGCTTCAGTGGTCAGTTTGATCATCACACCCGCGGTCATCTTGTCGCTCTTAAAATGCTTCTTCCAGTTGCCTTCTGTACCGAGTTTGGTTAAATCAGGGTTCTCACCCTTAGTTTCATCCCAACTATAGCCTAGAACACCCACATTTACTGTGCCCTCACCACGATAGCCAATTTCCAAGTTTTCCTTATCATTAATGTTAAATGAGCGGAAAGTTGGCTCTTGAGATTCGGTGATAGTGACAGCGCCGGGAACAAGACCAAAAATAGCATCCACTGGCGCGGTATCTGTCACGAGAACAGGTTTACCCAGCGTGCCGGGCTGACCACCATAGATAACGACCCCTGCTTCTTCATAGACTTTGTTATCAATGGCCTGATCAACAATGTCAAAATAGGTCGTTGAGTGCATGACAAACAAATTAACACGGTTGAATTTATCACCGTATTTGCGTAACCCTTTGGTCAGTGTTTTCTTACCGTCGGTGGCAATATCTGCCGTGACAACCATTGCTTTATTACTCCCGATGGCTGCTGCCAATGCCGCCAGCGAGTATTTAATGTAACCCTCTAGGGAAGCATCTGCTGCATCCGTGCCCACCAGCTCTGAGAACTCAGACACGTCGCGACCACGGCGTTTAAATGCCTCTTCGGTTGTTGCGTAAGGACCGTATTTCCACGGCGCTTTAACATCAACCGATTCACCCGCACCGATTTTTTTACTATCCACTTTTTCCGTTGAGTTCACATCACGGTGCTCAATGGAGCCGCCGATTTGATAGAAAGCACGTTTACGGAAATCGCCTTCAATAAACAGGTTATCCAGTACAATGGCACCATTCGATGCCTGGTTGAATACTGCTAAATTATCTTGGCGACGCTCTAAGAACGCGGTTTGTGCCAAATCGTTATAAATCACTAAATCACTATTCACTGTTGCTGTCATTGCTGCCTTTCCTTACTCTTTTGGAAGTCTTAAATAGGTGTCACGGCCATAGCGGCGAATATATTCAGCCTTTTCGCTGGCGGACATTTGAGAACGTTTAAGGTGTGCGCCACCTTGCTTATGTTTCCCTGCGTCTGTACCTGATGCAGCAGGGAATAAGTGCGGTGCGCTTTCTTTCAGGGATTCAACCCACTCAATAGGAGATAGTGGTGTACGACCATCTTTGCCCATGATTGGATTCCCATCTTCATCAACAGCGACGGCCTGACCTTCGTCGTTGATTTGAAAAATGCCTTTGGCACGTAGAATTAAATCTTCTTGCGCACTGCTTAATGCGCCCGCTTTACCCGCCGCTGAACGAATTTCATCCCCCAAAACACGTGCGCGGAATTTATTGGCAAAAGCTTCTGCTTTTTCCACTCGGGCATTAGCTTCTTTCAATTGTTTATCAGTATCACCCCGCATACGCTCAGTACGCTTATTAATGAGCTCATCAATCTTGCCATCGGCAATGAGTTTGGCTTCTTCGTCATTTTCAAAGCGTTTAAGCATCCCTTTCACTGTGTCAGGATCAATACCGTCAAAGCGCTTTAGGTTATCGCCCTGCTCTTTGATTTTGCCAAGTAACTCAGTGTTCTTGGCTTTTAGCCCAGACACTTGCTGAGAAACTTGTTGGTCGATAATGGATTGAATTTCAGGTGTGATATCGGGTGCACCACCAGCACCGCCCCCTTTATCCTCGCCGCCCGCCTGTGAGTAGTATTTGCGTTCGATATTCATAAATAACATGTGATTCCCCTTGGGATTAAATGCGCCTAGCGCGTTGAATTAGCTCAGCCCTCAGCTGAATTTAGGCATTAAAAAAGGCCACCGAAGTGACCTTGAAGATTCAAATAAAACTATTTTTCTGTATCGTGAATTTTCTGTTTGAGCAGATAACCTTCAAGCGCCCAAATTTTATTAACTGCGTTCTGTCTGGCAATTTTGCGGCCAATTTCCGCATCGAAATTTTCAGGACTTGCACAAGCTGACTCACCAGTAACCATGAAGCCATTTTTTAATATCAACACACAAAACGTAAGGTAATTAAGTGACTCATGCCATCCGAGTAAAGCTGTCTGTGGCTCAAGCGCCCCCCTAGCACCATCTTTAGCAGTAAAGTAGTAGCAATCCTTAATGATGCTATCAATATGCTCAGGTGTTACACGCGCCGCTGTTTTACCTTTGGCTTGGATTTCTTTTTCAATATCTTTATCTGTCATTTTTTAATTCCTTAAATAAAAAAAGACCCCGTTAGGAGTCTTGGTCGAATAATTAAATTTATTACTGGAACGATTAGTTATAACCCGCCTCTTTAAATGCGCGTTCATCCAGCTCCTTTAATTCGGATAACAGAATAAATTCGCCTTTATCGGTGTAAAACTCAGAAGGGGCCATGCCGCCCTCTTTCATCAACCTAAACCGCACTTCACCAAACACTTGGCGCTGCCGCCATTCAGGTTGTCGTTGGATCCACTCTAAATACGTCGTCTTAGCGAGAACTTGCCCATCCATTGACGCACGAGTCCCATCGTCCATTTCATCGGCATCAATGCCTAAATCACGCCACGATTTAAGAATGAGCGTTTCCGTTGAGCGGCATCCCCAATGGATTTTGCCGGGGCCACGCTTATAGGGAACCTTATGGCCAATCGGATGGCCGTTTAAAGTATATTTCAGCCTGTCACGCACAATACAATCATGAGAGGTTTTGTTATCTAATGTTGAAAGCCACTGTTTGCAATCAATAATGTCTTTATTGGCGTCCACTAAATGTTCACGTGCAGTGGCTTGCACATGGTTAATAGCCGTTTTGGCTAACGTGGTGGCATTCGCCCGACTGATCTGTAATGCGCCGTCTTTATAATTCTGCTTCACATGACCACGAATTTTTCGCCCGATTTGAACGGCGCTATCCCCATTGAGATAACCATTACGCACGGTATTGCTGATGCGGGTCATACGGTCTTTTTCTAGCCCTGATGCCCACTCAGACAATAACTTCCCTTGGAAAGGTCGAGACATCGCTGAGGCGTATAACATCTCCTCGCTGATCCCCATAAAGGGATAATGGCGTAATATCGCATCAGGCAACAGTGCATTGAACAAGGAAGGATAAAAACTGACTTCATGAAAAGCATACGCCTTCATTTCATCCGATAAAAACGCAAATGCCCGCTCTATTGCTTGACCATTAATCCGTTCGACGCTGGACAATAATGACTCCAACCGCCTAACCGTAAAGCTATTGATATCAATGTCAGCATCATCCAGTACAGTAATTAATGTTGCCGTGAGCTCAGCATCGAACTCATTCAATACCTTGACCATACGTTTAGCGACGCTGGTGGAATATCGACCTGAAAAGAGTGAATGAGCAATTAACTCATCCATTAACTGCGTATTCACGGATATCACGTTTCACCTACCATCGTGGGCTGCTGAGTATTCAGTTCATCCACCACCACTTCAATATCATCTGCAGGATCGATAACATCGTATTTTTGCAAACTACGGACTAAATCAGATTTACGTGTCGCCCCCGATTGCCATGCTGAAACTATTTCGCGGATCATCGCACTGTCTGCGATGTGGTTAACGAGGTCTTTGTTAATCTCAAACGAAATGTCTGTCGTATCTAAACCTAAGTATTCAGCACACCACATTAGCGCTTTACTAAATGCATCCGAAACGTTTGAACAGCAAATACTCAGAATGGAAGTTTGGGCATTCTGTTCACCGACAGACTGAATAACCGTTTTGACCTTACTATCCGCAGAAACCAATTGAGCCCCCAGCGCAACCATGTAATCACGCTTACTGTCCATCGCCTCTTTGGCCAGCATGTTGGGCTGCGCCTGTATATAACCACAGGTACTGTTTTTAGGTAACAAAAAAGGTGAGCGAGAGCCCACCAGCATGCCGTTTTTTTCCAAATAATCACGCCACTCAACATCTAGCCCTGTAATGTAGGGTTGAACTTGGCCACAAAAGAAGACAGAATCCTCATAATCTGCCGAATTTCGATAATGCCCTAGGTTAATCTTTGCCAGCCCCAATAAGGGAGCTTCATCAATAGTATGGTCATTATTCTGAGCACCGATAAACGTAAACGGGATTTCCTCCCACGCACCATTACCGGCACGCTCAGGGATGTATTCAGAATCGATTTGAAATACGCTTTGCCCTGCTGCCTTGCGATAAACACGGCAAATGAAATGACCGTCTTCAATGGCTAATACACGATATTGAACCGCATCCTTAAAACCAAATCCGTCCTCTTCTTCCACCGTTTCACGCAATACCACCAGCGTTAACATCGTGCGCCCATTAATGCGCGCTGTACGCCAGTTAATGATGTCTTCAGCACGATATTGGAATATGTACGGGAGTTTCGAATCGCTGTTGTAATCAACGTACAGACCATGCCGACCGACTTCTAATACTGACTCAAGTGAAGACTGAGCCAATTGGTAAATACTTGAGCCTGCCCCGTCAGCATCGTCTTTTAAACACGACAGCTTTTCGATAACGGCGACTAAGGGGTCTTTTTTAAATGCCATGCCTATCATGCCGTTACGAGTATTACCCGTTATGGGATAAAATACAGCCCTGTCTTGATAGTCTTTGTTACGTTTCTTTTTACGGGCATCATCCTGCTCGACAAGTTCTGGCAAATAAGTGTTTATATCCTCGCCACCTCGACACACATCACGGACTAACTTCCATTGAGGCGCAGCCGCTTTGTATTCAGGGCGAGTAAAATCAACGTTGTTTGTGCTCATTAGAAGGTTGTTCCTAAATTAATGCCAAAGGCTGGGCGTTTAACATTTCGCCTACTTACAGCAAAATATCTAAATCCATCAGCATCGTGTGATGTAAAGTCGTGAAGCGGTTTATCTTTCCAGCACCCTAGTTTATCGTTCCACTCTTTGCGATAAGCTTCGAGATGAGCGATGCCTTCACCACATTTATGCTCATCAAAAACACAAAGAGGAAGAATTTCACGTACAGCCTCAATGCCTTCATCAATAGATACCCTTGGCACGACTTCAAATCGAATCGAGTAAATTTGCCCGTCAATTTCATACCCTTCACGAGCTAGCTCTCTACGTGATTTCGCATCTGAACCAAACTCACGGTTGTCAATATCATGCGGGCCATTGTGACTTTCGTAGGTGTAGCCTTTATCTTTCAGCACTTTCATATAGTGCCTTAGACCTTCACCACTGTTTGAGTAATGGTCGATAATGTGAAATTCCTCACCAACTTCACGAATGAACCAGATTGATGTTGAATCACCCACACCAATATCCCAATACGTATGTACAGGTAAATGTGAGTTATCAGGGAGTGTGCCAATACGTTTATTTTCGTACAGAAAGCGGAATTGCTTAGCGTAATAAGCACCTTCAACAGATTGCTGAAATGCTTCAGACGGTATTGACGGGTATTCCCGCTTCATGTCGTCGCCAAGTGTTTTCTCTTTGGCGTAGTACCATGCTTTCTGGCGCTCGTTGAGATGAACGCCGTGTTTGCTAGCTATCTCATCGAAGTAATCGACTAACCGTTGCGGTAATTGCTCGACAGGATCAATGGAGTATTCGGGGTTCTTCCACCACGAGAAGAAAAAGAATTTCCAATCTAAGTTAGAGAGAGTCTTACTCTGAATTTGCGCTTTCTCAGCAGACTGGCAATAATCATAGAAATAACCCGCTCGACCTTCCGCTGTACTTTCAATCGTCGTAAAACAATCGCTTGATACTGCCTCAAACGCACCAGTGACAATCTCACGGGCTTTCTCTGGATACTTAGCGCATATCTTGCCGAACTCAGATACATGTAAATATCGGAGTGTACCGCCACGAAATGACGTGCTGATATAAAGTGAGCCGCCTTTACTAAAAACCAATTCACCAGCCGCGTCATTACTCGCTGGGTTTGCTGCTTTAATTTCATCGGGTAGCTTATCGTAGGCATACTTTATCTTTTCTCTGAATAGCCGCTTAGCATCATTTAGCGTATGAGCTATCAATGCACATTTAGCCGCCTCAAATAACGCCGCGTCTAATTGGATGATGCAGACCTCAGTCGTAAAACCTAATTGCCTAGCCTTTAAGATAATGTTTCGCGTGTGCATCCCTTCAAAGTATTCAAGCTGCTCAGGCGTCATTTTAAATCGAACTGGCTTACCTTCTTTGTTTGTGATCCAGTAGAGATGATTCAATCGCCAGAGCTTATCTCTCAATAGTGCAAGATGTTCTGGCTTCATGATTATTCCTTAGATAAGTCGTCCATTAGTTCTGATAGCTGACTAGCTGTCTTATTCGGTTGTACTTCATCTAGCCCGTACGCTTGACGTTCAAGGCCAACTAGATTTTTAAGCGTTTCACTTAATGCTTTGACTGACTTAACGCGCTCAGGGAGAGAAATGATTGAGTTGTAAATTTCATTTAGCTTATCGCGCCCGTTATCATCAGGACTAAACATTAGCTCGCCCAATTTACTTAAAGCTGGCACATCGGCACATTCAGCCGATAGCTCATCAAATAAATTATTGGTCAACTCTCTTGCCCTGCGAATATCT
>NZ_JAMPQC010000042.1:0-3313 GCF_028482225.1 Providencia sp. PROV130
GAAGTGACATCACGCCAGCTCGGTAAGCCGACTCGATGGCCTCCCAATCTGGTCTTTTAGCCATATTCATTCCTTATATAGAGCTTGCCCCATGATTTGAAAATTCAGCATGCAAACTATCTCTCGCCTTTTTTACCGCCATTTCAGCATCAAAAAGATTTGCAAACATTCCAACATGCTTTTTCTTTTTGTTAAAAACCACTACTGCCCTCCACTTCTTAGACCTTCCTTCCCAGTACACTCCTTTAACGCCTGATGTGTTATTTTTTGGGGTTGGTCGATTACACTGATTCTGAACTCTAGAGCATTCCCTTAAGTTGGCAATTCTGTTATCAGTCCTATCGCCATTGATATGATCTAAGTGCATGACAGGCCAGCGTCCATAAACATAAAACCACGCCAACCTATGAGCCAAGTATCTTTTCTTATTGATAGATATAATTACGTACTGGTTATTTTGTTGCCCTCCTGCAACCTGCCCCGCTGTAGTCACAGGCCACCTGCTAAATTTCCACCTAAATAATCCAGTACATTGCTCATAATCCAACAGCTCAATAAGTTCATTATGAGTTAACATGGTTAGTTCCTTTTAGAGATAAACCTTGCGCTCAGGAGTAACCAGCCCAAAGAGGGTTAACCAAACCACTACTGGTTATCCTCAAGGCTTATCCTGAAAGGTTCTTTGGTTTTATTGATAGCGCCGAGCGTGGCGCTTTAATGAAAAAGCCCACCATGATGAGCTTTGTGATTGATTATTCTGCTACTTCATCATTGAATAACGTTTTCTTAGCTTCTTGAACACGTTGATAGACGGAATCAACTTTCGTTAATGTATCGACGCTACCGTTATCAAAGTTGCCGTTGTTATTACTCCACAATTGGAAAAATAACTCATACTCAAGTGGGTCATCCTTGATGAGTTTAATTGCCTTTGCGGTTGCTGCGGTGTTATTGCCTGTTAGCTTAAGTAAGCCTAAGCGGATTTTTTGATGTGATTCTAATTCAGTCATGATTTACTCGCTGTTAGAGGATATTACCATTTAGAAACAAATAGTTACTTGATTGTTACGCGTTTTATTTGTATGCTTATAAAGCCATATGCAACTATGTATTGCTACCTCCTACATGGCACTTTTCACAATTACACCTTATATTTCGCCACCTATGCTCATTGGTGGCATTTTTTTTGCTTAACTGTGTATTTCTTGTCAATACCTTCACTCACCTTTCAGTGCTCTATAAAACGTCTTAGCAACAGTTTTAATCTGCCGTACATTGCCGCGACCAGTAACAGTGATTCGTCTTACCTCTCCAGCCTGTCGTAAGCAAGCTGTTAGCTCACCATCAGTTACATCTATCTTTGTTCCGAATCCTGTAGTCTTGGCGTCTATGTCGTAATTTTTCATATTCCACCCAATAAAAAAGGCCGCTGAGCGACCTATTGTAATGTTACAGTGTGTGATGGCTGTCGATTGCTTGGAAAGACTAGAAGTCCCTGCATTCCTGACTTTCCAAAAGCCTGAACGCATCTAGCTTCAAAGTCTTTATAGTCAATGCAACCGTTAGCTAAAGTAGTGACAGCGACTAATTGATCCTGCACCAGTTGTAAAGCTTCTGGTTTTAGGTATTGGTGTATTTTATCTTTACTGTCCTTTGCCATCTGCTTAGCTTCTTCATAAACAGAATCAGGTAGTACAGCCTGATATACCCACTTAGCTGTTATCATCCCAAATAACGATGGGCAACCGCCGACATGACCAGAATAAGGCAAGCCAGACATTCGGCTTAATGCTTGATAGAAAGGTTGTTGAAAACGCTTTTCCCATGATGTTGGCTTATCAAGTAAGAATATCGCATTGATTCTCTCATCGTTATAAACTGGCATATTGCCACGGATAAGAGCATCAATTTGTTCATCACACCATATTTCAAAATCAACAGACAACCAGCGAGCGAAACGCACAGCTAATTTAGAGTGTAGCCATGTTCCGCCACCCCTATCTTTCCTAGCTTTGCTAGTTTTTACATACGGGATTTTCCCGTATCTACCTTCAAGTGCTTGAATATATGCTATTGTTTCAGGAAGCCTGACCCACTCATTGGGCACTTTCCCAAATTTAGCTGCTATATCGGTAGCATTGATCCATCCGTCGTTATTAAAACGCACAGGGTGCCCATCATATTCGAGAGGAATAATATTATTCATACGTATTACCTTCATTTGAAATGAACCCTCGTTCACATAGAAAATCAGCCCGTCGAAGCTCGCCAGCTATAACTGACATTCTCGAAGGCTCATATCAAAGTGATTGGATTCGACGTTCAATAAATTGCGCTGTGAATGCGCGGATACAAAAAAGCCCCGCAATTGCGAGGCCAGTGATTTTCGATACATAAATTAGGCTAAACAGTCAGCCAGTTTTAATTTCATTTTTCGCGGGTATAAAAATTCACCTGAAGCGGCAGTCCTAGAGGGCGAGAGGGGTAGAGATTTTACCCGCCCCTCCCCTCTGGTGATAGTTTCATTACGTAATCAATCCAAATGAATGTCGGGAGCGTCTTCTACTATTGACGGACACCACGCGAACTCAACAACCACAGAATTATTTTCACCCCGCGGAGTTGTGGTGAGACTTAACTCTTTCTGATTAGATAACAACCGCCCATCAACTGTAAGTCCACAGCCGATCCAGCGACCGTTCTTAAACAATTTTGATAACTTAATTTGCTGTGCTTTCACTTGATTCTCTCCCTTGCAGTCTTGCGTTTATGACATGGCCAACAGAGCGATTGCAGGTTGCTATCATCATCGGTTCCCCCATGTGCCTTTGGCTTAATGTGGTCGACTGTCTTAGCTTCTACTGCTCGGGCTGACTTAATGCACTCTTGGCATAAATGCTTATCACGCTGCAGAACTCGGGTACGAATCTTATCCCACTTAGAGCCATAACCGCGTTGATGTCGGCTCAGCCCTTTTTGGTGACTTTCCCACCCTGAATTAATATGGACTTGGCAATATCCGCTTCGGTCTGTAGTTGTTTTACTGCAGCCATGCTTGCGGCAAGCACGAGGTATACGAGGTGGCATTACAACCACCCAGACTTAACGGATTGAATATCAGCGCGAAGATGTTCTAGAGAAGCTGCAAGCGCTTGTTCTGAATTAGTCATGGTCTGTTGTATTGCCGTGATAGAGGCTTGCAATTGACTAAACTCAGACTCAACCTGTTGCTTGAACTCTGTAAATTCACCATGACTAACAGGTATATTTATATCGATAGCTTCATTCAATGCCGCGATAAATGCCTTATTAT
>NZ_JAMPQC010000043.1:0-24798 GCF_028482225.1 Providencia sp. PROV130
CCTTCAGAATTACACAACCTTTTTTTTTAAAAAAAACTCCGTTTGCGGATAAAATAGCCATCTTGTGCTTTTTCGCTGCATAACGATTATAAAAGAAGCGACTTCATGCCTATAATTCTAACTTTAGCAGCCAACCTGGCTCATAAAATCATAATGAATTAGCGAGTTATTTAACAGCTATCCTTTATTTCTTTTTACGGTTATCACTATGAACACACTTTTACGCCCTTATTTAGGTATTTATCCTTCAATTAATGCACGCGTTTTCATTGACCCATCTTCTGTTGTAATTGGAGATGTTCGCATAGCTGATGATGTCAGTATTTGGCCTCTCAGTGTTTTGCGTGGTGATGTTAACTATATCTCTATTGGCGCACGCACCAATATCCAAGATGGCTCAGTACTACATGTCACGCATAAATCTGCCAGTAACCCTGAGGGGAACCCGTTAATTATTGGAGAAGATGTCACCATTGGTCATAAAGTCATGTTACATGGTTGCACTATAGGGAATAGAGTACTGGTTGGAATGGGCTCAATTGTTATTGATGGGGCTATAGTCGAAGATGACGTTATTATTGGAGCTAACAGTTTAGTAACTCAAGGAAAAAGGCTCGAGTCCGGTTACTTATATACAGGGAGCCCAGCAAAAGCCATCCGAAAATTGACTGATGCTGAGTTAGGTCATTTACGTTATTCAGCGAATAACTATGTTGAATGGAAAAATAACTATTTAGCTTCTGATAATACGTAAAGCCCGTCTTCACCATCGAAGCCTTGTTCAATCAAGGCTTCAAACTCTTCTTCTATATCCCATCGATACTGCTGAAATAACCTCAGAGGTGTTTCTTCTTTACCATAGCGTTGAAATAGCAATGACTGAGAAATTGCACATTCGGCAAGCATTCCGCTGATCAACACAGGAAAACGTACTTGCTTGAATAGCTCATCCCACTCTTCTCTATCAGGAAATTGAATTTGCTGATTCACCCTTTCAATTCCTTATATAAAGCAGATAGAACAGGTGTAATTTCAGGAAGAACGCCATGCCATAGCTTAAAAGAAAATGCAGCTTGTCCTACAAGCATACCTAAACCATCCGCTATCTTAGTCACTTGGTGTTGAGCCGCAAATTCAAGGAAAGGAGTTAATGACGATTGATAAAACATGTCATAACATGCAACTTGATGGCTAAATACATTTGGATCAATTGCAGGAACCTCTCCATTCACACCAGATGAAGTCGCATTGATGATCAGATCAAAATCAGCAGATACGATCTGTGAGATCTCCTTCCCGCATATTTTCCCCAGCGCTGAAAATTCGTTAATTAATAACACAGCTTTAGAAAAGGTTCTATTTGTTAAAGTGATATCACAGCCATATTCTAAAAGTGGCAATAATGCTCCACGTGTTGCACCACCAGCACCAACTATTAATATTCGGCTACTTGGATGTACAAAATTCAAACGCTGTAAATCTAACAAAAGCCCCATTCCATCTGTGTTGTCTCCTAGCAATCGATGATCATCAAGCTTCATGACCGTATTAACTGCACCACAAGTTTGAGCTCTCGCTGTTAATTCAGAAACGGCCTGGAAGGCACGCTCCTTAAATGGCAATGTAATGTTTGCTCCCTTTCCACCTTGTGAAAAAAACTCTATTAAGCTTTGCTCGAAACCCTCTACTGGTGCTAGGATTTTTTCATATTTCAGTGAAATGCCTGTTTGCTCTGCAAACATTTTATGTATAACAGGTGATTTACTGTGTTGAATTGGATTGCCAAAAACCGCAAACATTTCCATCAATATTATCCTTTACGATATAGTTGCCCTGTTTTTGCGTCTCTTATTTCCGAAGGATTTTGGCGGCCACCCACTGTTCCATCGAGGACAGGAACACTTCCTTTAAATTGAGCAATTACTTCTACTGTTGTTCGACAAGGCTCTAAACCACTTAAATTTGCACTTGTAGACACTAAAGGTTTGCCATAATGACGGCATAAGCTTTTTACTAATTCATGGTCTGTAACCCTCACTGCGATGGTATCAAACCGGCCGGTCAACCATTTTGGCGTCGTTGTTTTTGCGGGGATCACCCATGTTACTGGCCCCGGCCATGTTGCAAACATCGCTTGTTTCTGATCTTCCGTTAACTGCTCATCATCTATATAGTCTTTTAATTGTTCATAGCTATCAGCAATCAGGATTAATCCTTTTTCCCAAGGACGTTGCTTCAATTCTAATAACTTATGTACTGCCTTTTCACTATCTGGGTCACAGCCTAAACCAAATACGGCTTCTGTTGGGTAGGCAATAACCTCCTCGTGTTGTAATGAACTTATGATACTTTCAATTGCAGGTGTAGATATATTTGACATAGTTTTAACTCATTATTCTTCTTGTTGCTTACCGCAGCGTTTGCTGGCACAAAATAATCTTACTCCCTGTCCCCCCCTTTTTTCCATAAGTAATGGATATTCACAATACTTACATTTACCAGTAATAGGCTTATTATTTAATATAAACTGACAGTTAGGATAATTATCACAAGCATAAAAAGTCTTACCGAAACGCGATTTTCTCTGTAATAAATTCCCTGTTTGGCATTGCGGGCAAGAAATTTTAGTTTCATCCGGCTTATCAATTAGCTCAATATGTTCACATTCAGGATAATTACTACAACCAATAAACATGCCAAATCGGCCTTGCTTCAGCACTAAGTCATGGCTACATTTAGGACAATGTTGACCACTTAATACTTTAATAATATGACTTTCTACTGTAGGCCTTAGCGGCCTCATATAATGACATTGTGGATAACTTGAACAACCCAAAAAAGGCCCATGTGAACTATTGCGGATAACAAGCAAGGAATCGCATTCTGGACAATGTTCATTTTTCTCTGTATCGAAGGGCAGTTGTTTAGACATGTTTTTCTCTACTGTTGCTTTTAACTAAGTGACTCTGGTATACCCACCAGCCCCCGAGCTAACTACTCCATTGATTTCCATCTCAGTTAATATGGTAATTATTTGAGTAACAGGAATTTGGGTCTGTTCTGCAATGACATCTACTGGTGTCGCTTGGTACCCCACCATACCTAAAATTTTATTTTCTACCACACTAAACTCAAGTGATACCTTTTCTATAGGCAATTCTGTTTGTATCCAATTTAACCCATCACCAATATGTTGCAATACATCTTCAGGTTCAGCTAATAGATAAGCTCCTTGCTGCAATAGCCAATGGTTACCATGGAATGCAGAATTACCCAATGGAGCAGGCAATGTAAATAAGTCACGGTTTTGCTCTAATGCATATCTAGCAGTTATTAATGATCCACTTTTCATTCCAGCTTCAATGACAACAACTGCTTTACTTAACCCACTAATAATACGGTTTCTCTTGGGAAATTGCTTAGGTAATGGTGGTACATCCGGCCAATATTCTGAAATCAACGCACCATAATTTTTAATCTTTTCAGCTAATTCAGCATGTTGACGCGGGTAAATATTTGCTAATCCGCTACCTAAAACCGCAATTGTTTCACCTCTATTATCTAGAGCTGCTTTATGGCTTATACCGTCGATACCTAATGCAAGCCCACTAGTGATGGTTATACCATGGTGAACAAAACTCTTTACAAACAGGTTAGTCCATATTCTGCCATATTCACTTGCTCTACGACTGCCAACGATAGCAATTTGTGGCGCTACCAATAATTCACTTTTTCCCACGGCAAATAATAAAAGAGGAGGACTGTAGATTTGCTTTAATAAAAAAGGGTAATGGGAATCACAGTAAGTAATCATTTGATGATGTTTATCTGAAAGCCATGCTTGTACTTTTTCTAGCCGGTGCATAGAGACATTCATAAATTGTAATTGCTGTATTTCATTCAAACCATGATGGTGTAAAGCCTGATAGCTAATTTTATTTAGTTGTTTTAGCTCATTAATTATTCTTACTGCATTCAGGGGTAATAGCCTTTTAACTTGAGACATCCTTAACCAAATTTCTTGGGTATCCATTATTGTCATCCTGACTCATTAACAAATAGGTTCTTCAGTGAACAAATCATAACCAATACTGTCAATATGAAAGAGAAATGTCTAGAATAGTCATTAATTCCCATTCACATTTTGGAAACCGCTCGAAAAATTTATGTCAGTCTTAAACGTATTACATTATCCAGACGAACGCTTACGCACAATTGCTAAGCCAGTAGACAAAGTTGATGCTTCTATACAGCGTATCGTTGATGATATGTTCGATACCATGTATGAAGAAGAAGGTATTGGCCTTGCAGCAACGCAAGTCGATATCCACCAGCGAATCATCGTCATTGATGTGTCCGAAACTCGTGATGAGCGCTTAGTTCTTATTAACCCTGAATTATTGGATAAATCTGGGGAAACAGGTATCGAAGAGGGTTGCTTGTCTATTCCGGAACAACATGGCTTCGTCCCTCGTGCTGAGCAGGTAAAAGTTCGTGCACTAAACTATAACGGCGAGTCTTTTGAACTAGAGGCTGATGGTTTATTAGCTATCTGTATCCAACATGAAATGGACCACCTTGTTGGTAAGCTATTTGTTGACTATTTATCGCCTTTAAAACGTCAGCGCATCCGCCAGAAAGTTGAAAAACTAGACAGACTAAGAGCAAAAGAAGCCAAGAATAGCTAGTTCGCTAAATATAAATAGGGAAATTAACGTGTCAGAGCCATTGAAAATTATTTTTGCGGGTACACCAGATTTTGCGGCCAAACACTTAGCTGCTCTCTTAGGTACCAGGCACCAAATCGTAGGCGTTCTCACTCGCCATGATAAACCTGCAGGGAGAGGTAAAAAATTAACACCAAGCCCTGTCAAGGTGCTCGCTGAAGAAAACCAACTCCCTGTTTTTCAACCAATATCTCTTAGAGATAGCGAGAACCAGCAGTGGATAAAAAACCAAAATGCAGACTTAATGATAGTTGTTGCTTATGGATTGATTTTACCACAAGCCGTTCTTGATATCCCTCGCTTAGGTTGCTTGAATGTTCACGGCTCTTTGTTACCTCGCTGGAGAGGAGCAGCACCAATTCAACGTTCTATTTGGGCTGGTGATACTGAAACGGGTGTGACTATTATGCAAATGGACGCAGGTTTAGATACTGGAGACATGCTTTACAAAGCAATTTGTCCAATTAGCACTAGTGATACGAGCGCCTCGTTATATGATAAATTAGCAATAACAGGCCCTGAAGCATTAATTCATACTGTTGAGATGTTATCCGCAGGTCAATGCGTTGCTGAGAAACAAGACGATTCATTAGCAAATTATGCTGAAAAATTATCGAAAGAGGAAGCTCGCATCAACTGGCAAGATGATGCTGTACATATTGAGCGTTGTATTCGTGCTTTCAATCCTTGGCCAATGAGTTATTTCATGGTTGAAGATCAACTCATTAAAGTTTGGCAAGCTGAAGTATTCGCAGACGAACATGACAAGCAACCAGGAACAATTATTAGCGCTGATAAAAAAGGTATATGTATCGCCACAGGAAATGGCATACTAAATATTACTCAGCTACAACCGCCTGGCAAAAAAGCAATGAGTGCACAAGATATCCTAAACTCTCGTCGCGAATGGTTTACTCCAGAGCAAATCCTAGCATAACGAACTTGTAAACTGCCTGATACCTTCAGGCAGTTTTATTTCAGCCACTAATATATTCATCTTCACCATATGAAAAACACATATAATTTGCGTAGTATCGCGGCAACAGCAATTAATCAAGTCCTTGATAACGGACAATCACTAAGCACTGTATTGCCTGACTTACAACGCAATATCAATGATAAAGATAAAGCTTTATTACAAGAAATTTGCTTTGGCGTTTTACGTTATTTACCTAAGCTTGAATGGTTTATTAGTCAGCTAATGGAAAAACCATTAACGGGTAAACAAAGAACCCTGCATTACTTAATTATGGTAGGTATCTATCAGCTACTTTATACTCGCATTCCGCCTCATGCTGCATTAGCAGAAACAGTAAATGGAGCTGTAGCACTGAAAAAACCTCAATTAAAAGGGCTTATTAATGGCGTGTTGCGCTCATTTCAGCGTCAACAAGGACAATTAGAAGAAAGAATTGCTAACAACACTAGCCAATATTTACATCCAAGCTGGTTATTAAAGCGCCTACAAACAGCCTATCCAGATGATTGGCAATCTATTATTGAAGCAAATAACCAACGCCCACCTATGTGGTTAAGAGTAAACTCTCAGCATCACACCGCTGCACAATATCTCAACTTATTAGAGCAATCTGAGATAACCGCACATTTGCACTCTTCACATCCAAATGCTATCCGCTTAGATGAACCTACAGCAGTTTCTCATCTTCCAGGCTTTGAAGATGGTTGGTCGACAGTACAAGATGTTTCAGCGCAAGGCTGTGCTGAATTACTCGAACCGCAAAATGGGGATAGTATTTTAGATTTATGTGCAGCACCAGGTGGAAAAACAACCCATATTTTAGAATTAGCCCCTAAGGCCAATGTTATTGCTGTAGACATTGATGAATCGCGCCTTAAAAGAGTGAAAGAAAATTTAATTCGCCTAAAGCAACATGCCGTTGTTATACAAGGAGACGGAACACATCCTGAAACATGGGCTCAAGGTCAGCAATTTGATCGTATTTTGCTTGATGCTCCTTGTTCCGCAACAGGCGTTATTCGACGTCATCCTGACATTAAATGGCTACGTCGTGATTCAGACATAAATGAATTAGCACAACTACAAACTCAAATTCTCGAAGCTATCTGGCCTTATTTAAAACCGGGCGGCACACTGGTCTATGCGACTTGTTCAATTATGCCCGAAGAAAACGGAAAACAAATACAAAATTTCCTATCTAAACATAATGACGCCTGTCTTAATGACGGTACTGATGCTGGATTACAAATATTACCAAGTACTAATGGTGGTGATGGTTTCTTTTATGCTCGCTTAATTAAAAAAGTGTAGGAAATTGTAGCCAGGTCTCTGATATAGGAATATGTAATGAAGATCATTATTCTAGGTGCTGGGCAAGTTGGCGGCACGCTTGCTGAAAATTTAGTTGATGAGAACAATGATATTACCGTCGTCGATACCGATGCTGATCGCTTACGTCAGTTACAGGATCAATTCGATCTACGAGTGGTAAATGGCCATGGTTCTCACCCTAGAGTGCTTCGAGATGCAGGTGCAGAAGATGCGGATATGTTAGTAGCAGTGACCAATTCCGATGAAACTAACATGATTGCTTGCCAGATTGCCTATAGCCTATTCAATACCCCAAATAAAATAGCGCGTATCAGGGCAACTGAATATATCCGTGAATCCGACAAACTGTTCCTACCTGAACAAATCCCAATTGACTACTTAATATCGCCTGAACAATTAGTTATCGATTATATCTATAAATTAATTCAATACCCCGGCGCTCTTCAAGTTGTAAACTTTGCAGAAGGTAAAGTCAGTATTGTTGCTGTAAAAGCTTATTACGGCGGTTCACTTGTGGGTAATGCATTATCGAGTTTACGCGAACATATGCCACATATTGATACTCGCGTTGTCGCTATTTTCCGCCAAGATAGGCCTATCCGGCCGCAAGGCTCAACAATCATTGAAGCGGGAGACGAAGTTTTTTTTGTTGCTTCTACACAACATATCCGAGCCGTAATGAGTGAGTTGCAAAGGTTAGAAAAACCATACAAACGTTTGATGATAGTTGGTGGTGGCAACGTTGGAGCTGGTCTAGCAAGACGGCTAGAAAAAGATTACAGCGTGAAACTTATTGAACGCAACCAGAAGCGTGCAACAGAACTTGCTGAGCTACTGCATGATACAATTGTGTTTTATGGAGATGCATCCGACCAAGAGTTACTCACTGAAGAGCACATAGAGCAAATGGATGTTTTTATTGCCCTAACAAATGATGATGAAGCTAATATTATGTCTGCTATGTTAGCTAAAAAAATGGGTGCTAAAAAAGCAATGGTGCTTATACAACGCTCTGCATACGTTGAACTTGTTCAAGGTGGGGTCATTGACATTGCTATTTCACCTCAGCAAGCAACTATTTCTGCTTTACTAAGCCATGTCAGAAAAGCAGATATAGTCAATGTCTCATCTTTAAGAAGAGGTGTTGCGGAAGCCATTGAGGCAATTGCACACGGTGATGAAAATACGTCAAAAGTTGTTGGTAAAAAAATATCTGAAATTAAACTTCCTCCAGGAACTATTATTGGTGCGATTGTCCGAGAAGAAGAAGTCATTATAGCTAGTGATTACCATATTATTGAACAAGGTGACCATGTCATTATGTTTATTACAGATAAAAAGTATGTACCCGAAGTTGAAAAATTATTTCAACCGAGTCCATTCTTCTTATAAAAAATAAAAATAGTAAATATTTGCAGCTTAATAATTCTAGCGACTATAATTTGTTAACCTAATACATGTTTTGTTTCAATTGAGTTATTTATTAAGGGGTCGTCTAATGAGCTTTTTAAAAGATTTCCGCGAATTTGCCATGAAAGGTAATGTAGTGGATATGGCAGTCGGTATTATTATTGGTGCCGCATTTGGTAAAATTGTATCTTCATTAGTTGCTGATGTCATCATGCCTCCGCTAGGGTTACTAATCGGTGGTGTTGATTTTAAATCATTCAGCATCGTGCTGAAAGAAGCACAGGGTGATTTACCAGCAGTTGTACTAAATTATGGTATGTTTATACAAACTGTTTTTGACTTTGTTATTGTTGCCTTTGCTATCTTTATGGCAATTAAAGTTATGAATAAAGTTCGCCGCGAAAAAGAAGCCGCACCAGCAGAGCCTGCGCCACCTTCTAAAGAAGAAGTTCTATTATCAGAAATTCGTGATCTTTTGAAAGAACAAAATAAAAAATAACTAAAAGGCCAGTGGTAATAAGTAAATAAACCTATTACCACTGGCCTCCCAGTTACTCGCCTTATTATTCTTACCTTTCCTTGTATAGCTGCCTTTTCCTTTTTTATTTTTCTCAACTCTCTGGCGAAATAGTGGGTCATGGAGTAATGCTTCAATCGCATTATCTTTAATCTCACCACGTTTATGTTGATATTTACTCATAATATACCTTCATATAGTTAGCTAATTATATAATTAATAAACTTTAGATGCGCCTTTCTCTAATATTTCCATAATAGAGCAATACGTTGTCGCATGTTCTTCACCACAACATACTGAACTTAACATCTTCAACGAATCGCGCATAATAATAAGCTCTTGTATCTTTTTTTCGACTTCAAGTAATCTAAGATCTACAATCTGTTTAGATTCCTGACAAGTATGATGTTCAGGATCAACCCGTATTGAGAGTAGCTCAGTGATAGCTTCTAAAGTAAAGCCTAACTGTTTTGCATAACGAATAAAACGCAAACGCTGCAGATCATGCTCAGTAAATAACCGATACCCACCTTCAGTTCTTTCTTTGTGTCCCATCAAACCTTGTTTTTCATAAAAACGAATTGTGTCTGGAGTTACATCAGCCAACCTAGCAATTTCACCGATTTTATACATACTCATGAATATCACCTCAGCGAATAAATAAGGGTTAGTAACAGAAAATTCAAGAGGGCAGAAATTATCTTTGAATAAGTTAAGAATAGCAGGTACAAAAAAACCGGGCAAATATACCCGGTTTTCCTGAAAGCGACGACAGATTACTCTGCAGCTGCTTCTTGAGACTCAACAGCACGGTCAACAAGCTCGATGTAAGCCATCGGAGCGTTGTCACCTGTACGGTAGCCACACTTAAGAATACGAGTGTAACCACCTGCACGAGCTGCGAAACGAGGTCCCAGTTCATTAAATAATTTTGCAACGATCTCGTTATCACGAGTACGTGCGAATGCCAGACGACGATTAGCTACGCTGTCGGTCTTGGCAAGAGTAATCAGCGGCTCAACGACGCGACGCAGTTCTTTCGCTTTAGGCAGAGTCGTCTTGATGATTTCATGACGAACTAAAGAACCTGCCATGTTACGGAACATAGCTTGGCGGTGGCTGCTGTTGCGGTTCAATTGACGACCACTCTTACGATGGCGCATGACCTTATCCTTCTCAGTAAAACCTTAACCTGTGATCTTAATCATCAGCAATACTTGCTGGTGGCCAATTTTCTAAGCGCATGCCCAGAGAAAGACCACGAGATGCCAAGACGTCTTTAATTTCAGTAAGAGATTTCTTACCAAGATTCGGAGTTTTAAGCAACTCAACTTCTGTACGCTGTACCAGATCACCGATGTAGTGGATAGCTTCTGCTTTGAGGCAGTTAGCAGAGCGGACAGTCAATTCCAGATCGTCAACTGGGCGCAATAAGATAGGATCGAATTCTGGTTTTTCTTCCTTAACTTCAGGCTGACGTACATCACGTAAGTCAACAAAAGCTTCAAGTTGTTCAGCCAGAATGGTTGCCGCACGGCGAATCGCCTCTTCAGGATCGATTGTACCGTTAGTTTCCATTTCAATAACTAACTTATCCAAGTCTGTACGTTGCTCAACACGAGCTGCTTCAACATTGTAGGCTATACGCTCTACTGGGCTGTAGCAAGCATCGACTAACAAACGACCGATTGGGCGCTCATCTTCTTCCGAATGAACTCGGGCAGAAGCCGGCACATAACCACGACCACGCTGTACTTTAATTCGCATATTAATAGATGCGCTTTCGTCAGTCAGGTGGCAGATGATGTGCTGTGGCTTGACGATTTCGACATCACCATCATGGATGATGTCGGCTGCAGTCACAGGGCCAATGCCAGATTTATTCAAGGTTAAAATAACTTCATCTTTCCCCTGAACTTTTACCGCCAGCCCTTTCAGGTTGAGGAGAATCTCCAGGATATCTTCCTGTACACCTTCTTTGGTGCTGTACTCATGCAGTACACCATCAATTTCAACCTCTGTCACCGCACAACCCGGCATAGACGAAAGCAGAATACGGCGCAGTGCGTTACCAAGAGTATGGCCAAAGCCACGCTCTAAAGGCTCAAGGGTCACCTTAGCGTGCGTCGAACTCACTTGCTCGATATCTACCAGGCGCGGTTTTAGAAACTCTGTCACAGAACCCTGCATTGTGTCCTCTCTTTGGTGCTAAGCTTTACTTGGAGTAAAGCTCGACGATCAGGTGTTCGTTAATGTCCGCAGACAAGTCAGTACGTTCAGGAATACGTTTGAACACACCTTCCATTTTAGCAGCATCAACTTCCAGCCAAGTTGGCTTCTCACGCTGTTCAGCCAGCTCTAAAGCAGCCTTAATACGAGACTGTTTTTTAGCTTTCTCACGAACGCTGATAACGTCATTCGGGGAAACCTGATAAGAAGCGATATTAACTACGCGACCATTTACCATGATAGCTTTGTGGCTAACCATTTGACGTGCTTCTGCGCGAGTTGCGCCAAAGCCCATACGGTAAACGACGTTATCAAGACGACCTTCCAGCAAAGTCAGCAGGTTTTCACCTGTGTTGCCTTTCAGGCGTGTTGCTTCTTTGTAATAGTTACGGAATTGACGTTCCAGAACACCGAACATACGACGAACTTTTTGTTTTTCACGTAACTGGACACCATAGTCAGACAGACGCGGTTTACGCGCACCGTGCTGGCCTGGAGCCTGTTCTAATTTACACTTGGTGTCAATCGCGCGAACACCAGACTTCAGAAAGAGGTCTGTTCCTTCGCGACGGCTCAGCTTGAGCTTAGGACCCAAATATCTAGCCATTTTCTTTCTCCAACAGTCCTAAAAAAAACGAAACGTATTAAACGCGACGTTTTTTCGGTGGGCGACAACCGTTATGAGGGATAGGAGTCACATCAGTAATATTAGTGATGCGAAAACCAGCGGCGTTCAGAGCACGAATTGTTGATTCGCGACCCGGACCCGGTCCCTTAACCATAACTTCCAGGTTTTTGATTCCGTATTCTTTCACAGCTTCTGCGCAACGCTCTGCTGCAACCTGAGCTGCGAACGGAGTAGATTTGCGAGAACCACGGAAACCGGAACCACCGGCAGTTGCCCAACCTAATGCGTTACCTTGACGGTCAGTAATAGTAACGATTGTGTTGTTGAAAGAAGCATGGATATGAGCCACACCGTCTGAGACTTGTTTTCTTACACGCTTACGTGCACGAATTGGTGCTTTTGCCATTATTCAATACCCCGACTTATTTCTTGATCGGCTTACGCGGACCCTTACGGGTACGAGCGTTAGTCTTAGTACGCTGTCCGCGCACAGGAAGACCACGACGATGACGTAAACCACGGTAACATCCAAGGTCCATCAGACGCTTGATGCTCAGGGTAATTTCACGACGTAAGTCACCTTCTACAACGTATTTAGCAACTTCGTCACGCAGCTTGTCGATTTGTTCTTCAGACAGCTCACTGATCTTAACATTTTCAGCAATACCTGTTGCTTCACAGATAGCCTGTGAACGGGTCTTACCGATACCGAAAATCGATGTTAAAGCGATTACAGTATGTTTATGATCAGGAATGTTAATGCCTGCTATACGGGCCACTATGCACTCCTAAGTTAAAATATACATTACTGTGCTGAAAAGCCCGTTTTCAGGATACTCAAACAATAATGTATCTTAGATAAAAAAGATTGGCTGGCTAATTTAGCCAGCTCAACCCAACTTTGCAAGAAAAAAATGCTTTTTCTTAACCTTGACGTTGTTTATGTCTTGGTTCAACACTACAAATTACACGAACGCTACCATTGCGACGGATAATTTTGCAGTTACGGCATAATTTCTTGACGGAAGCACGAACTTTCATTTTTACTCTCCGTAACTTCTAAGCAAACCATAATCACACTAAGTGATTACTTACCTTTCAGGTTTGCTTTCTTCAATGCAGACTCATACTGACTTGACATCATCAGAGTTTGCACTTGAGCCATAAAGTCCATGATAACGACAACCACGATTAAGAGGGAAGTACCACCAAAGTAAAAAGGTACTTTCATTGCGTCACGCATGAACTCCGGGATTAGGCAGATGAAGGTAATATATAATGCACCAACTAATGTTAAGCGAGTCATTACCTTATCAATGTACTTGGCCGTTTGCTCTCCCGGACGAATTCCTGGTACAAATGCACCGGACTTCTTCAGGTTATCTGCTGTTTCTCTTGGGTTGAAAACCAACGCCGTATAGAAGAAACAGAAGAAGATGATCGCAGATGCATAAAGTAACACATATAACGGTTGACCAGGCTGCAAATACATAGAAATTGTAGTCAACCAGTCCCAGCCAGTTCCATCACCAAACCAAGAAGCTATTGTACCCGGGAATAGTATGATACTGGAAGCAAAAATTGCAGGAATTACACCCGCCATATTCACTTTTAACGGTAAATGCGTACTTTGTGCTGCGTAAACACGGCGACCTTGCTGACGTTTAGCGTAATTAACGACGATACGACGTTGACCACGTTCCATAAACACAACAAAGAAAGTAACCGCGAATACTAACACCGCAACCAACAGCAACAGGAGGAAGTGCAGATCGCCTTGCCGAGCTTGCTCGATGGTATGGCCAATAGCCGGCGGTAACCCCGCAACAATACCAGCGAAGATAATGATAGAAATACCGTTACCGATACCTCTTTCAGTTATCTGCTCACCTAACCACATTAGGAACATAGTCCCTGTGACTAAGCTAACAACTGCCGTAAAGTAGAACGGGAGGCCTGGATCAATGACTAACCCTTGCATCCCTGGCATATTCGGTAGACCCATTGCAATACCAATAGATTGGAATATTGCTAATACCAGAGTACCCCAGCGAGTATATTGGCTTATCTTCCGACGACCTGCTTCTCCTTCCTTCTTGATCTCTGCTAATCGTGGATTAACCACTGATAATAATTGGATAATGATCGATGCCGAAATATACGGCATGATACCCAAAGCAAAGATAGAAGCACGGCTAAGAGCACCACCAGAGAACATGTTAAACATTTCAATGATGGTGCCTTGTTGCTGTTCGAGCAATTTGGCAAGCACAGTGGCATCAATACCAGGGATTGGAATAAAAGAACCAATTCGGAAAACAATTAGCGCACCAATTACAAACAAAAGTCTGCGTTTAAGTTCGCCAGCTCCACCCTTGGCACTTTGAAAATCTAATCCTGGTTGTTTAGCCATCTGTCACTTATTCCTCAATTTTACCGCCGGCAGCTTCGATTGCAGCGCGAGCACCTTTAGTAACACGAAGGCCACGTACAGTAACTGCACGGTTCACTTCGCCAGACAGAATAACTTTAGCATATTCAATCTGGATGCCAACAACGTTCGCGGCTTTCAGTGCGTTCAGATCAATAACATCGCCTTCAACAGCAGCAAAATCAGACAGACGAATCTCTGCAGTGATCATTGCTTTACGTGAAGTGAAACCGAATTTCGGTAAACGACGGTATAAAGGCATCTGGCCACCTTCGAAACCACGACGTACGCCACCGCCAGAACGAGATTTCTGACCTTTGTGACCACGGCCGCCGGTTTTACCCAGACCAGAACCGATACCACGACCTACGCGTTTAGGCGCGTGCTTGGCACCTTCAGCCGGAGACAGAGTATTTAAACGCATCTCTTACTCCTCAACTTTAACCATGTAGGAAACCAAGTTGACCATACCACGTACAGCAGGAGTATCCTCGCGCTCTACTGTATGACCAATGCGACGCAGACCTAAACCGACCAGTGTTGCCTTATGCTTAGGCAGACGACCGATTGAACTGCGAACTTGTGTAATTTTAATAGTCTTAGCCATAGCCGATTACCCCAGAATTTCTTCGACGGATTTTCCACGCTTAGCTGCGACCATTTCTGGAGACTTCATGCTGTCTAAAGCATCCAGTGTTGCACGAACCACGTTGATTGGGTTTGTGGAACCATAGGTTTTAGCCAGTACGTTGCGAACTCCAGCTACTTCTAAAACAGCACGCATTGCACCGCCGGCAATGATACCGGTACCTTCGTGAGCAGGTTGCATAAACACACGAGAACCAGTGTGTGTACCTTTCACAGGGTGGAACAATGTGCCGTTGTTTAGAGCAACGGTTTTCATACTGCGACGGGCTTTTTCCATCGCTTTCTGGATTGCTGCCGGAACTTCGCGCGCTTTGCCGTAGCCAAAACCAACGCGACCGTTACCATCACCAACTACAGTCAGTGCGGTAAAGCTGAAAATACGGCCACCTTTAACGGTTTTTGCTACGCGGTTTACCGCGATCAGCTTTTCCTGCAGTTCGCCAGCTTGTTTCTCGATGTGAGCCATCTTACACCTCTACCTTAGAACTGAAGGCCAGCTTCACGGGCAGCATCTGCCAGTGCCTGGACTCTACCATGATATTGGAAACCAGAACGGTCAAAAGCAACAACAGTGATGCCTTTTTCCAGTGCGCGTTCAGCAACTAATTTACCAACAATTGCTGCTGCGTCTTTGTTTCCAGTAAACTTAACTTGTTCATTGATAGCTTTTTCTGTAGTAGAAGCTGCAACCAATGTTTCAGAACCGTTTGGTGCGATAACCTGCGCATAAATATGGCGTGGAGTACGATGTACCACCAGGCGAGTCGCACCCAATTCTTGGATCTTACGGCGTGCGCGGGTCGCACGACGGATACGAGCTGCTTTCTTATCCATAGTGTTACCTTACTTCTTCTTAGCCTCTTTGGTACGCACGATTTCATCGGCGTAACGAACACCTTTACCTTTATAAGGTTCAGGACGACGGTAAGCACGCAGTTCTGCTGCAACTTGACCAATCACTTGCTTATCCGCACCTTTCAGTACGATTTCAGTTTGTGTTGGGCATTCAGCAGTAATGCCTGCTGGCAGTGCGAGTTCAACCGGATGCGAGAAACCTAAAGACAAGCTTACTGCATTGCCTTTGATTGCTGCACGGTAACCAACACCGACCAGTTGAAGCTTTTTAGTGAAGCCTTCGGTAACACCAACAACCATTGCATTGCACAGTGAACGAGTAGTACCCGCTTGTGCCCATGCATCATCAAAACCTTCGCGTGGTGCGAAAGTCAGTTGATTGTCTTCGCTTTTAACTTCAACTGCATTATGGATAGTACGAGTAAGCTCGCCGTTTTTACCCTTAATCGAAATAACCTGACCGTTGAGTTTTACCTCTACGCCGGCAGGAATGACGACGGGTGCTTTTGCCACACGAGACATTCTTTCCTCCCGAATTAAGCTACGTAGCAGAGAATCTCGCCACCAAGACCAGCTTGGCGAGCTGCACGATCAGTCATGACACCTTTAGAGGTAGAAACAACAGCGATACCTAAACCAGCCATAACTTGTGGCAGCTCATCTTTTTTCTTATAGATGCGCAGACTTGGGCGGCTTACACGCTGAATGCTTTCTACAACAGCCTTGCCTTGGAAATAACGTAAAGTCAGTTCCAATTCTGGCTTGATGTCGCCTTCAATTTTAAAATCTTCAATATAACCTTCTTCCTTCAGCACTTTGGCAATTGCCACTTTCAGCTTGGAGGAAGGCATGGTGACCGCAACTTTGTTCGCGGCCTGACCGTTACGGATACGGGTCAGCATATCCGCGATGGGATCTTGCATGCTCATCTGTCTTTACTCCCGTGATTCAAATGGAATTACCAACTTGCCTTTTTAAGGCCCGGGATTTCACCGCGCATAGCGGCTTCACGGACTTTAATACGGCTCAGACCAAACTTCCGCAGGAAACCGTGCGGACGCCCTGTTTGACGGCAGCGGTTACGCTGACGAGAAGGACTTGAATCACGTGGCAGTGTTTGCAGCTTGAGAACAGCGTCCCAGCGATCTTCATCAGATGCTTTAACATCAGAGATGATAGCTTTCAGTTCTACGCGTTTTGCGAAGAATTTCTCAGCTAATTTAGCACGTTTAACATCACGCGCTTTCATAGATTTCTTAGCCATGAGTACCCTGCCTTACTTGCGGAACGGGAAGTTGAACGCTGCTAACAGTGCGCGACCTTCGTCATCTGATTTCGCAGTAGTGGTGATAGTAATATCTAAACCACGCACGCGATCCACTTTATCGTAATCGATTTCAGGGAAGATGATTTGTTCACGAACACCCATGCTGTAGTTACCGCGACCATCGAAAGACTTAGCGGACAAGCCACGGAAGTCACGAATACGTGGTACAGCAATAGAAATCAGACGCTCAAGGAACTCCCACATGCGTTCGCCACGCAGGGTTACTTTACAGCCGATTGGATAGCCCTGACGGATTTTGAAGCCTGCAACAGATTTGCGTGCTTTGGTGATCAAAGGTTTTTGACCTGAGATCGCTGTTAAATCAGCTGCTGCGTTATCCAGCAGTTTTTTATCAGCAATCGCTTCACCAACACCCATATTCAGGGTGATCTTCTCGACCCGAGGGACTTGCATGACAGAAGTGTAGCTAAACTCAGTCATGAGTTTATTAACTACTTCGTCTTTATAGTAATCATGCAGTTTCGCCATCGTATACTCCAAAAATTACTTGATAGTTTCACTGTTAGATTTGAAGAAACGGACTTTTTTGCCGTCTTCGAATCTAAAGCCTACACGGTCAGCCTTACCAGTTGCCGCGTTAAAGATTGCAACGTTAGAAACTTGAATAGCCGCTTCTTTTTCAACGATGCCACCTGGTTGGTTCAGAGCCGGTACAGGCTTCTGATGTTTTTTAACCAGATTGATACCTTCAACAATAACTTTACTAGAAGAAATAACCTGCTTTACTTTACCGCGCTTACCTTTGTCTTTCCCAGTTAGCACGATAACTTCGTCATCACGACGGATTTTCGCTGCCATAGTTTCGCTCCTTAGAGTACTTCAGGTGCCAGAGAGATAATTTTCATAAACTTCTCGTTACGAAGTTCACGAGTTACCGGCCCAAAAATACGCGTACCGATTACTTGCTCGCTGTTATTGTTTAATAACACACAAGCATTACCATCGAAGCGAATGACAGAACCGTCAGGGCGACGTACACCCTTCTTGGTGCGCACCACTACCGCTTTCAGGACATCACCCTTTTTAACTTTACCGCGTGGAATTGCTTCTTTAACAGTAATTTTAATGATGTCGCCTACATGTGCATAGCGACGGTGCGAGCCACCTAGAACCTTGATACACATTACGCGACGTGCACCGGAGTTGTCGGCCACGTTCAGCATAGTCTGTTCTTGGATCATTTTAGTGCTCCGCTAAATGTCAACTACTACTGAGCCACCTCATTATGAAGAGGCCGTTCAAATATACCCATACTACGAGGGCGCGGCATTATAACACCACATCATCGTGTTGGACAGAAAAAAATAAACGGCTCAATGAAAAAGAGCCGTTTATTCATCAGGAAAAGTTATTCTATTACAGAACAGCTTTTTCTACAACGCGAACTAAGGCCCAAGACTTAGTCTTAGACAGTGGACGAGTTTGGCGGATTTCTACCACGTCACCGATTCCACATTCATTGTTCTCGTCATGTACGTGCAATTTAGTCGTACGACGGATGAATTTACCATACAGAGGGTGTTTCACCATACGCTCGATAGCAACAACAATAGATTTCTCCATTTTATCGCTAACTACACGACCTTGCAGAGTACGGATTTTATCGCTCATTACGCACCTGCCTTCTCAGTCAGTAAAGTCTTCACACGTGCGATATCGCGACGCACTTGTTTCAACAGATGAGACTGTTGCAGCTGACCACTTGCAGCCTGCATACGTAAATTAAATTGTTCACGTAACAGGTTCAAAAGTTCAGCATTCAGCTCTTCAACGCTTTTTTCGCGCAGCTCTTGTGCTTTCATTACATCACCGTCTTAGTTACAAAGGTGGTTTTGATAGGCAGTTTCGCTGCTGCCAGAGAGAATGCCTCACGAGCCAGCTCTTCAGGCACACCGTCCATTTCGTACAGTACTTTACCAGGCTGGATTAAGGCAACCCAATATTCTACGTTACCTTTACCTTTACCCATACGAACTTCGAGTGGTTTCTCAGTGATTGGTTTGTCTGGGAACACACGGATCCAGATTTTACCTTGACGCTTAATAGCACGGGTCATAGCACGACGTGCCGCTTCGATCTGACGTGCAGTCAGACGACCACGGCCAACAGCTTTAAGACCGAAAGTGCCGAAGCTAACATCCGTACCTTGCGCTAGACCACGGTTGCGGCCTTTGTGCACCTTACGGAATTTTGTACGCTTTGGTTGTAACATCAGCGACTCTCCTTACTTGCGGCCTTTACGCTGCTGCTTTTTAGGTTGAGCAGCTGGTTTCTCAGCTTGTTCAACAGCAGCCATACCACCCAGAATCTCACCTTTGAAGATCCATACCTTAACGCCGAGAACACCGTAAGTGGTGTGCGCTTCTGAAGTGTTGTAATCGATATCAGCACGTAATGTGTGCAGTGGCACACGGCCTTCACGATACCACTCGGTACGAGCGATTTCAGCACCACCTAAGCGGCCACTGACTTCAACTTTAATACCTTTAGCGCCCAGACGCATTGCGTTCTGTACTGCACGCTTCATAGCACGACGGAACATAACACGACGTTCCAGCTGTGAAGAGATGCTGTCAGCAACTAATTTAGCGTCTAGTTCTGGTTTACGAACTTCGGCGATATTGATTTGCGCAGGAACACCAGCGATATCCGCTACTGTTTTACGCAGTTTTTCGACGTCTTCACCTTTCTTACCGATAACGATACCTGGGCGAGCAGTGTGAATAGTCACACGGATGCTTTTCGCAGGACGTTCGATAACGATGCGAGAGATTGACGCTTTTGCCAATTCTTTATTCAAGTACTGGCGTACTTTAAAATCGCTGTCTAGGTTGTCAGCGAATTCATTGGTGTTCGCATACCAAGTAGAGTTCCAAGGTTTGACAATACCCAGGCGAATACCATTAGGATGTACTTTCTGACCCATTGCTAGTCTCCAGAGTCTCAGCGATCGGACACAACCACAGTAATGTGGCTGGTGCGCTTAAGAATACGATCTGCACGGCCTTTCGCACGCGGCATGATGCGTTTCATGGTTGGACCTTCGTCTACGAAAATTTTCGCAACTTTCAGGTCATCAATGTCAGCGCCATCGTTTTGCTCTGCGTTAGCAATTGCAGATTCAAGTACTTTCTTCACTAAACCAGCAGCTTTCTTGTTGGTGTAGGTCAGAATTTCCAGAGCTTGCGACACTTTCTTACCGCGAATCAGGTCGGCAACTAAGCGAACCTTCTGGGCAGAAGAACGAGCGTGGCGATGCATAGCTAAAGTTTCCATCTCTTCCTCCTATCCTTAACGTTTCTTAGCTTTCTTATCTGCCGCGTGGCCGCGATAAGTGCGAGTCGGTGCGAATTCACCCAGTTTGTGACCAACCATTTCGTCGGTTACGAAAACTGGAACATGCTGACGACCATTATGGACAGCGATGGTCAATCCGATCATATTAGGAAAGATCGTTGAACGACGGGACCAAGTCTTAAGAGGCTTCTTGTCTCCGCTTTCCACCGCTTTCTCTACCTTCTTCAGCAAGTGCAGGTCAATAAAAGGACCTTTCTTGAGAGAACGTGGCATGGTTTATCCTCTAATTATTTTTTAGAACGATGACGTACGATGAATTGATCAGTACGCTTGTTGCTACGAGTTTTCTTACCTTTGGTTTGAACGCCCCATGGTGTTACTGGGTGTTTACCAAAGTTACGGCCTTCACCACCACCATGTGGATGGTCAACTGGGTTCATCGCAGTACCGCGAACGGTAGGACGAATACCACGCCAGCGGCTAGCACCAGCTTTACCGAGAACACGTAACATATGTTCAGCGTTACCAACTTCACCAAGAGTTGCACGGCAATCAGCTAAAACTTTACGCATTTCACCAGAACGTAAACGTAATGAAACATAAGCGCCATCACGAGCAACGATTTGAGCGTAAGTACCTGCTGAACGCGCTAACTGTCCACCTTTACCTGGTTTCAGTTCGATATTATGAACTGTAGAACCAACAGGGATGTTGCGCATCGGCAGTGCATTACCAGCTTTGATTGCTGAATCAACACCAGATTGAATCTGGTCACCAGCTTTCAAGCCTTTTGGTGCAAGAATATAACGACGTTCACCGTCTTTATATAGAACCAGTGCAATGTTCGCAGAACGATTTGGATCATATTCCAAACGTTCAACAACTGCAGGAATACCATCTTTGTTGCGTTTAAAGTCAACTAAACGATAATGCTGCTTATGGCCACCACCGATATGACGGGTAGTGATACGGCCATTGTTGTTACGACCACCGGATTTGCTGTTTTTTTCTAACAGCGGAGCATAAGGCTTACCCTTATGCAGCTCAGGGTTAACCACTTTAACTACGTGGCGACGGCCCGGAGACGTAGGTTTACATTTAACAACTGCCATTGTTCTTTACTCCTCCGACTTACTCAGCACCGCTAATGAAGTCCAAATTTTGGCCTTCTTTCAGCGTGACGTAAGCTTTTTTCCAGTCGCTACGACGACCGAAACGCTGACCGTGGCGTTTAGTTTTGCCTTTAACCAGCAAAGTGTTAACACCTTCAACTTCGACTTCAAACAGTTTCTGTACAGCAGCTTTGATTTCTGCTTTAGTCGCGTCTTTCGCAACTTTGAGAACGATGGTATTGCTTTTTTCCATCGCTGTAGAAGCTTTTTCAGATACATGCGGCGCGCGCAGTACTTTCAGCAGACGTTCTTCACGGATCATGCCAGCATCTCCTCAACTTGCTTCACAGCATCAGCAGTCATAACCACTTTGTCGAAGGCGATCAGGCTAACTGGGTCAATACCTGCTGCATCACGAACGTCAACCTTATACAGGTTGCGTGCTGCTAAAAACAGATTTTCATCTAATTCAGCAGTGATGATCAGAACATCTTCCAGAGCCATATCTTTCAGTTTCTGTGCCAGCAACTTAGTTTTAGGTGCTTCAACAGAGAACTTCTCGACAACGATCAGACGATCTTGACGTACCAACTCAGAGAGGATGCTTTTTAAAGCACCACGGTACATCTTCTTATTAACTTTTTGACTGTGGTCCTGTGGTTTAGCTGCGAAGCTAACACCACCAGAGCGCCAAATTGGGCTCTTTACTGAACCAGAACGTGCACGGCCAGTACCTTTTTGACGCCATGGTTTTTTACCTGAACCAGAAACTTCAGCACGAGTTTTCTGAGCACGAGTACCTTGACGAGCACCAGCTGCATACGCAACAACTACTTGGTGGACAAGCGCTTCATTGAAATCACGCCCGAAGGTAGTTTCGGAAACAGTCAGCGCGCTTTGCGCGTCTTTCATTACCAATTCCATTCCTATCTCCTCGACGTTAAGCCTTGACAGCCGGTTTTACGATCAGGTTGCTACCAGTTGCTCCTGGAACAGCACCTTTGACCAGCAGCAGGTTGCGCTCAGCGTCAACACGTACTACATCTAAGCTTTGAACAGTTACACGTTCATTACCCAGTTGGCCTGCCATTTTCTTGCCTTTAAACACTTTGCCCGGAGTCTGGTTTTGACCGATAGAACCCGGAACACGGTGAGACAAGGAGTTACCGTGAGTAGCATCTTGAGTACGGAAATTCCAGCGCTTAACTGTGCCGGCAAAACCTTTACCTTTAGATGTACCAGTAACGTCGACTTTTTTAACGTCAGCGAAAATTTCAACGCTAATGCTTTGACCTACTGTGTATTCTGCACTGTCTTCAATGCGGAATTCACGTAGGATACGGCCAGCTTCGACGCCAGCTTTAGCGAAATGACCTGCTTCAGGCTTAGTTACACGGTTAGCTTTTTTGCTACCGGTAGTAACCTGAATTGCATTATAACCGTCAGTTTCTGCAGTTTTAACCTGAGTAACACGGTTATTTTCAATTTCGATAACAGTTACAGGTATAGAAACGCCATCTTCAGTGAAGATACGAGTCATACCGACTTTCTTACCGACTAAACCTTTCATTGTTTCAACCTCTCAATCGTTCGACGACCTGATTAACCCAGGCTGATCTGCACGTCAACGCCGGCAGCCAGGTCCAGACGCATCAGAGCATCAACGGTCTTTTCGGTTGGCTCAACGATGTCAACCAGACGCTTGTGAGTGCGAATTTCGTACTGATCACGCGCATCTTTGTTAACGTGCGGAGAAATCAGAACGGTAAAACGCTCTTTACGTGTCGGCAGCGGGATAGGACCACGAACTTGCGCACCAGTGCGCTTAGCAGTCTCTACGATTTCCGCAGTTGATTGATCGATTAAACGATGATCAAAAGCTTTCAGGCGGATACGGATTCTTTGGTTCTGCATGAGACCAGAGCTCCAACTATTTTATAAACGTAAATGATTACTCCTCGTACCCATTTCGATTGATGGGAGAGTGTAATCGTTCTTGATGTAACTTCCAAATCGGAAGTATTGTCTAAATGAGCAACAAATCGTTGACTCAATACTGAGATTTCAGTCCTAAAATATAGGGCTTACTCATCAGTAAGCCCGCGCATTATACGTAAATTATAGGGAAACACAAGTAATCGAGGAAAATATGTGCGTTTTTTTTGAAGAGATTCATCAAAAAGCCCCTCAGCCTTAGGAAATGAAGTGACTGGGAGGCTTTTACTATAAGTTTACTTAGCAAGTAGCTATGGAAATACTAAATTACTCTTCTTTAACTTGCGCTTGAAGATAGTTTTGAATTCCTAAGCGAGTAATTAGTTCTAATTGCGTTTCTATCCAATCAATATGGTTTTCTTCATCTGCTAAAATTTCAATCATCAGGTCTCGGCTGACGTAGTCATGAACCGAACCTGCGTATTTAATAGCTTCTTTTAGGTTTTTTGCCCCATCGATTTCAAGCTGCAAATCTGACTTCAGCATTTCTTCAACATCTTCACCAATATTTAACTTACCAAGATCTTGTAGGTTAGGAATACCTTCGAGAAAAAGAATTCGCTCTATATATTTGTCCGCATGCTTCATTTCATCAATTGATTCGTGATATTCCATCTCATTGAGGCGTGTAAGTCCCCAATTTTTAAACATACGAGCATGCAAAAAATATTGGTTTATTGCAACTAACTCATTGCCCAGTAGTTTATTTAGGTGGGCTATCATTTTTTTATCACCTTTCATTGCTACCCTCCATCGCTTCCAGTCTTTTAAGTGTAGTACTGAAATTGATGTTAGTGTAATTTTTACACAATGTATTTGAACCAAAGGTGATAAATTTGGTGGGAATAATTTGAATGGTATAAGATACTATGCAACCTCAGCGGCACATGCATCCTCAAAAATCATTTGCTCTTCATATAAAATCGCCTTTGTCTGCCTAATGCATTTCCCACATTCTAAGCCTACAGGCAAAATTTGTCGTAGCCCCTTCAGCGAGGTTACTTGATACTTTCTTGCAGCATTTCTGATCTGTTTATCAGTAATCGCTTCACAAAGACAAATGTACATGGTGCTTACCTGTATAAATCACATACAGACAGTTTAAATAAAAATGATTTGCATTTCAATTATCATTCAGAATGATTTACAAAGGTCATTTATTACAAATAAGTTTGTTACACGAACAATTTAAATCAAAAGAATAGATTACGGACAAGATAAGTAATTTTGTTTATGACAATAAAAAGGGCACCTAGTAAGGTGCCCTTCTTTAAAACTAAATGAAGCTAT
>NZ_JAMPQC010000044.1:0-19873 GCF_028482225.1 Providencia sp. PROV130
AAAGGGACTAAGGTCCCTTTTTATATATTTATTGCTTTGTGAAAGTGGGCGTTTAGTTATGATAAATATAATATGTTTTTAAATTACTCCAACTAACATTAGCTAATTTAATTAAATAGGTGTTTAACATGCAGGATGTAGTTCTAATGAAAACCTTTGTAGAGCCAGCTAATCTACAAGAGCAATACGTTCGAACATATGAAGTTTATAATTCACATAAGAAAAAAGAGTTAAATGGCTGGCTACTTATTGAAAGCTCCACTAAACAAGATCATGCTCAAGGAATTTTAATATTCAATTTGTCATATACATACTTGAATATTAATGGAGAAAAAAAAGATGGAATATTTGAAGCTCATTATAACAAACACGAAAATGAAGTTAGCCTGACAAATGGAAATGTACACCTAGAAGCTGTTAAAGGGATGCGTATAGGGTCTTTGCTTATGAGCTGTGTTATAGAATGGGTTCGTCAGTGGCCAGAAGCTGCTGTGAAGAAGATAAGATTATCAGATGTCGATGCTACGAATGGAATGTCCGAAAATAAAAATAGGCGAAACCGTTTCTATGAACAATTTGGAATTGAATTTGAATATAGGGACGACAATAAAATAAGTGGGTTTTCCAAGAAAATGCTTGTTAGTGGTCTTGTTGACAATAAAAATTTTTTAAAAGAGCATGACGGAAACATAGAAAGAATAGATGCTTTTCCTGATTATCTTAAATCAATAATGAAGAAATATGAAATAGAGGTCAGACAAAAGGAATTCCTACAAAATAAACTAAAAGAAATAGAATCACATTCTGTATATAAGTTATTAAAAACTTTTAATATTTTGTGATCTTACTGATAAAAACCACAGAGGCGTAAGCCTCTTTTTTTTGTCTAAAATTTTGTCAGCTTCTGGGTTAGGGTGATACTGGTTATACAGCAAGCAGCACCGCCACTCAATCCGTCAATAATTCATGCGCCACCAGCGCGATAAGGATCAGACATGAAAAACGAACTTTTGGAAGTTGTCATCGCAATGCGCGACTACATCGACGCGCTGCCGTCTGATGTTGTGGCATCTCTGCCTGCAATGCCTGGGTTCGACCGCGATTGGGCTGATGAAGTGATTGACGCAGCGCAGCGTGCTGAAATAAGCCAAACGGTCACCGCTCTGGGTGCGGTAGCGTTTCGTGAACAGATCGTGAAATATGTCGGCGGTCTGGGTAGCTCAGTTATTGCACAATCCGTGGTGGAAGCCATTCTGAGTGCCGCTGAACGTTCTGAAGCCAAGGATGCCAAAGCATGAAGGCCTTATCCATCCGCCAACCGTGGGCGTGGCTGATCACTCACGGTCACAAGGACATCGAAAACCGCAGCTGGAACACCCACCAGCGCGGGCCGATTCTCATTCACGCCAGCGCGCAGCTGGCATCCAAGACCGATATGGAAAAGGCGAAGGAAATCCTACGCGCCAAATTCGGTCACTCCCTGATGTTGCCTGAAAGAAAGTATTTTTCTTACGGCGCGATTATCGGCGTAGCGACTATCACTGGCTGTGTCGAAGAAAGCGAATCTCCGTGGTTCTTCGGGCCGAAAGGCTTCACGCTGGCGGATGCCAAAACGCTGAAGCCAGTCTCTATCCGTGGCCGCCTGAGCTTTTTCGAGACAGGCCTTCGTCCACATGCGGTCTTCAGCCTGCTTGTGCCTAATGACCACACGGATGATACCGAAATCAAAGCAGCATGTTCGCAGGATAAAAAAGAATGAAACTCTTCCCTATCAATTTCACCGATGAGCAAGTCCGGGCTATCCGCAGCGGTCAAAAGGTTCAAACCCGCCAACTGATCAAAGAAATCTGCCTCGACACGTTCCCGGAATCCCTGACTAAACGCCAGCGTGCGCTGGTGGATAAGGTTTTGCCACCCAAGTTTGGGCCGACGTTTTTCTGCCGTTTTGGACATGTAGGCGATCGGCTGTGGATTCGCGAAACCTATGGCGACTGCGGTGTGCGCCTGGTTTATCGGGCAGATCTGGAAGATGGCGCGGCCAATAAAGTTAAGCGCTGGTTCCCGGCACAGCAAATGACACAGTTTGAGTCGCGTATCACTCTGGAGATTACAGAGGTGCGTATTGAACGCCTCCGTGATATCAGCGATGCAGACGCCTTGAGAGAAGGCTGTTCTATCCGGGATACACGTAGCGGGGACTGCCTGGCCGATGTTTTCGGGCGCAAGTGGTCAGTAATCCACGGTGTTGATAGCTGGAAAGCCAATCCGATGGTTTGGGTGATCGACTTTAAAATCGTGGACGATGCCCGATGAGCCGTCTGGTTGTTGTGACTTTACTGGAAGACGCCGGAGAGGAGCATGTTCACCTGCCTACGGGTGACGTGGGCGCTGGTGGTGGATATACAACGTTGTGCGGGCTTGATGGTGGCCTGAGTGACACTGCGATGGAAACCAAACCCGCACCTCGTGGCTCAAAAGTTAACTGCCCCAAATGCTGGGCAATATTCAACACCTGCCGTTCGTTCCGGTCAACCGACTTCGATCCGGCTGTAAAACAGGAGTAATACCCGATGCGGGAAAAAGACATTGTTCACGAGAACGGCAAGTTCTGGGTGTTACGCGATAAAGGCGCTTACAGCGTGATGAAGTCCGGCGTAACCCACTCAGAGGGTGATAGTTCCTATGCGCTGACTGAAGATGGTCTGAGCATTGCGATCGCGCGATGCGACTACCTGGCTGGCCGCGCAGAAACGACTGAGTTGGTGGGTTTCGCCAAGACTCTGCATTTTTACATGACTGAGGCCTCAGCCTGGCTGCTGGAAGAGCGCCGCGAATACATCCAGCGCGTGATCGTTAAAAAGCTGGTGGTTGGACTGTCCGACATGGCGAAATGGTCGCCTGAGTGCGCCGCAGAGCCTGATTCGGTCGAGCTGAAGCAGATGTATACCGAAGGGTTGGCCTTCTTTACTAAGAAAGGGTTTGCCGCTGATGGACAAAATTGACAAATTCTTGCTTCAGGAACTGAGCCTCCTTCGGGATGAAAAAGGTGAGCTCGCGCGCTGGGTTCTACAGCTTCAGGCAGACCTGGACACTGCACGCCGTGAAAAGGCCGCAGTAGAGGCTCAGCTGTACCGGGCAACTGCACCTATGCCGGTTGCGGAGTATCAATACCGCTATTGCTCGTCCGATCGCAGTATGTGGAGCGCCTGGCATTCCATTCCTAACGAATCGCTGTACCAACGTATGCGGGCAATGCACTCCGATGGTTCACACCAATTCCGTGAACTGTATGAAAGGCAAAGCACCAAATAATTGACGTAATAAAACAGGAAGTCGTAATGGCAATGACAGTAGAGCAGTTAAAAACGCGCGCTGCGGCATTTCGTCTGGAGGCGTTGCGCTGGGAAGACATGGGGTATTCCGAAAACACTAAGCGGTTGCGGGACAACGCTGATGCACTGGAAGAACTGGCCGAACTGAAGGAAGCCCCACCTTTGGGTTATGCCGAAAACGGTAAGGGCTTCATTTATCCGGCTGACCGCGCCGATCGCATCCAAAATCCGGTCGCCGTGTTTGCCGCTCCACCAGCACTGCATATTCCTGTCGGGTTCATGCTGGTACCGAAAAAGCCAACCGACGAACAGCTGCGGGCGATGCTTGCTGTTCAGTCGCCGGCCACTTATCGCGAATACCTGCGCCACCCTGACAACGGGCCGAAGTCAGCGAAAAAGACGGAAGACGATATTGATATCGCTACCCGTCAGTATGCTGCGGTGATGGGTGCCGCGCCGGAAGTTGTTTTGTCTGAAGGAGGTAAGGAGTGACCAAGCTACGCTACCGCGCCAAGAAATGGCGTGATCTGCAACCGGGTGATGTGGCCGTGCTCTATAGTTTTAAGGTGCCGTTCCACTACGTGATCCTGGGCAACCCCCGCAAACATGCCTACGTGTACGACAACATCATGTACGACGCACGCAAAGCGGAGGATGTGGTGATTGAACGGGAGGTTGATGCTCACCCGGATGAAGATGTTTTTGTGCTGGATCCGGCGCATCACGCGGCTGTTGTTTCAACCATGACCAAAGAAGAGCGCTGGGCAGAAATTCATGCCGAGTTCGAACAGAACAACCTGGTGGGAGATGCCGACGATGAAAATAACTGAGACCAAGGTGCTGAGCCTCGAAATCAGTGAGCTGCTTGACTTTGATCCGATCCGCGTCATGACTGAAAACTATGGGCCAGGGCGTGGTCGCATTACGGTTACCTGCGAGGGTAAAGCGTGGACCTCTGCCTGGTATGCAATGAGCGACCGCTCCGTTGAGCAGTTTTTCTGTGACTGCGGGAACGACTACCTGATCACCAACATGGCCGGTAACGTGAGCAGCGAAATCGACAATGACAATGAGGCGAATATGCGTTTCATGTTCAGTGAAGTGCTGCGCCTGCGCCGGGAAGGGGAAATATCCAAAGACCAAGCCCGTGTGTGCTGGGAAGAAATCGACGGATCTGACGATATCAAAAGCACAGTCTGTGGCTATTCTTCAGTGATCAGTGAAGTGCCATACTTTAGCACCGAACCGTGGTACCTGCCGTGGCCGACGATACCGAACCCGGCCTTTATCCGCCTGAATAGCATGTTTGACATCGTTCGGGCTGCACTGCAACAGCACCTGGCTTTGGCCGGGCAGTCAGAGGAAACAGTAGCATGACCGAACGTGAGCAGTTTGCCAAAGATAACGCCATGTCGATGGACTTTGTGGACTGGTTCTTCGACCACAAAAAAGACGGCTGTGGCAACGTCTGGTTTATGATGGCTGCGGCCATGTGGGAAGGGTGGAAGGGGCTGGCGAGCCAGGAGCCGAAGCCGCTGCAAGTGACTGACGGGATGGCGCTCGATTTTCACCACGCGCTGACTGACGGCAGTATTGGTAACGACGAACTGGAAGAAATCAAGGTCGGCCTGCGTGCTGCGTTGTGCAACGTTACCGAGCTCCCGGTTACAGCCTTACCTGATATTGCGACGTTACGAGTTGCTTTTGAGCGCAGCGAACAGGAAAGTGATAACGGTACCGCACTGAAAAAATCTGGTCTGGGTTACGCTGATAAATCCGTTCAGTCCCGCTGGGAACAGTGGTTATCCTGCCGGGCTGCTATGCTGCCATTATCAGGCACTGCTTCCGGCGCGCCAGCTGCGCAGGATAATAGCAAACAACTTTGCCCCGATGCGTGGGAACAGTTAACGGATCTGATTGACTCACCAGTGGCTCCAACGGATGCACTTAAGCAACTGATGAGCAGGCCACGCCACACTTCGTAAGGTTGATAGTGCCCACGCCACCAGCAAGCCCGGCTCACGTCGGGCTTTTTACTGCACAAAACAACCCCGTATCAGAGGTGCTTTTGTAGACCAACCAAAGCACCCATACCAAGCGTAATGACAACGACATTACACTCCTGTATACTTAGCAATGAAAGTAATCAATTGGGAGGTTAATATGCCAACTCAAAATAATGTGGCCGTAACACGTTCATCACTGAACCTGAGAATAAAGCCAGAAGACAAAATCCTGATCGACCGTGCCGCGAATGCAGTGGGGAAAAACCGTACCGAATTTGTTCTGGAAGCCGCTCGACGTGCAGCTGAAGAAACGCTGGCAGATCTGCGAGTCATCAACGTCAGTCCCGAAGTTTACCAGGAATTTATCAACCAGCTTGATGCCGCGCCTGGGAGCAATGAGGCACTACGAAAAACAATGATGTCTAAATCCCCTTGGGAGGAATGACATTGAAGCTAACAGCACCTGAACCACTCAAATCAGACCATCTGCTGGAAGGTTTTTCCTCTGGAGAAGAGGCGTTAGATCTCTGGCTAAAAAACCGGGCGATGAGTAATCAAAACTCCGGAGCGTCGCGCACTTTTGTGACCACTTCGGATAACCAGGTGATGGGATATTATGCTCTGTCAACAGGGGTCGTCAGCACCAATCAAGCCGTTGGTCGATTCCGCCGTAATATGCCCACCGATATTCCCGTCATTCTACTCGGCAGGCTGGCGGTTGATACAAGGGCTAAAGGCCTTGGGATCGGAAGAGGGCTTGTTAAAGATGCCTGTCATCGCGTTATTCAGGCCTCAGTGCTGGTGGGCATTAGAGGGGTGGTGGTTCACGCTCTTACTGATGATGCTAAACGGTTCTATGAGCATATTGGCTTCCTGCCTTCGCCGCTCGACCCGATGATGCTAATGATAACGCTCAGCGATCTGCAACTCGCTATGGGTATTCACCCGAACTGACCAAGCCCGGAATTTCGGGCTTTTTTTTCGTCAACCGTCTTACTGCTCGCATAATAAAAGCACCTTTTTCATCGCGAGACACTTCAATGACTACTCTCATCTGGAAGCCGAGCGAAAGCCGGTGGAACCAAGGCGAACAACTCTACATGGGCCAGTTTAAGATCGGGTCAGCCTACTACGATGCCACCCAAGCCCGTGCCGGTAATTCTTATGCGACGCGTTGCAGCCTGCCGGGACTCAAAGGCGATCTGGGGCATTATCCTGATATGGCCTCAGCCAAAGATGCCGTTGAAAAAGCAGTCGCCTTCTGGCTGAGAAAGGCAGGGCTGCAATTCACTGGTATCGCCTCCGCAAAGGCGCAGTCATAAACCAAACGCAGAGTATCGCTGTCAAAATCGAGAGGCTGTAATGACTTCCAAACGAAGCGGTCAATTACCTAGGGGAGTGGGGGTGGCTTTCATCTTCCTGCTGCTCTGTGCTGGAGTGGCATTGCTCTTCGGTGCAGGATGGCTGATTACGACCGTTATGAACGGGCTTGATGCTTTCCCTTATGCACTCAGGGGATTTTCATGCCAATGGCAACCTGAGCCCGGTTGCCTGACCATCATTGAAGCCCCTACGACGTTTTGGGGTTATCTCGTTATTGGTGGTGCCGGATGCATCGCATTACTGTTCGCCTGCGTATTCGTAGGTATGAGTCTTCTGTCATTGCATACACTGTCACAGGTCATCAACAAGCAACTGGACGGCCTGGATAAATTCGGTGCCAGGTTAATCTCGCGTTTGTTCAAAAAGTAAATCCAATGAAAGCAGTTCGCCTTCATCAGCAAGCACGAACTGAGCCCGGCAATGTCCGGGCTTTTCTTTGTCAGCGGTCAAAAGCCAGGATAATGAGCCTATATCCACCAGCCGAGTAATTTTGAAACGCAGAGTTAGGAGCACAAATGAACCAAGAACTCATCGAAAAACTGAAGCGCCTGGCAGCGGCCTGCCCCATTAAGTCTTTTCATGCTTCATGGAGCAATAAGCCATTCCCGGAAACCAGCTATCAAATGCTGTTCAGCGGCGATGAAGGTGACGACCGCTGTCTGATTGACGATCCCGGTTTTGAGAATACAGAGTTCAACCGTCATGAACGCAGCGCGCTGGTTCAGTATCTGGGTGCTCTGGGTCCAAACGTTATCCTTCAACTCATTCAGCTGGTGGAAGAGTCCGCCATCGCTCGCTGTGACGATCTCACCGAAATGGAGCAGCTAGCGCGAGAAGCGACCAAAGGGCCGTGGCGCTATGACCCGCGTGTAACCACAATCGAATTCGGCGAGCCAGATCGGATTGACGATTATGACGCTGAAGATGCCGGTATCATCACCTGCATGGTGAGCGGGGAAATCAAAGGTGATGTCGAAGGCGTTCAGCGTAACAAAAATGGCAACTATATCGCTGCCGTACACCCGCAGGCCGTTATTGGCCTCATCCAGCGAGTGCGCAAGGCCGAGGAAGGCAAGTGACCATGAACATGCGCCGTGCATGACGCGTTATGTGAATTAAAATTTCTTTACCCATTTTTAAGGCAAAAATCATGCAAAAAGAGAACGCGGTTTCGAAATTAAAAGAAGCTATCGAGCTGGCACTCCCGATTTATCACGCAGGTGGAACAACCAGAGCCTGGGCTAGCACGGCTACCCCTATGCTGGTCGCTGACGCCTTAGCGGAATTGGAAGCAAAGGCAGAGCGTTACAACGCTATTTTAACTGAAGCGATCGACAGCCTGAAGAAAAGCGAGGCCGAAGTTGCCGAGCTGAAAAAGGCGCGCGATAACGCGGCTACGGTGCCTTTCATGTGGGGACTGATGACCGCTGACGGTGGGCCGTTCTTTGATGAGTGCTGTGTCGGTGAAGAAGCCGTCGTGCAGGAAGTGGCTACAACCTACAACAGCATGGCCGATGTTGCTGATCACATCACACCGGTGAAACTTTTCCTCGGCCAGAGTATTCCAGGTTTATGCGCGCCGAAACAAGGTCTGACACTGCTCAGCGCTGGTGCCGGTAAAATGGCGAGTCCAGTGCATCAGTTTACCGCAGAAGAGCACCAAGAGGCGCTGCCGTTTAATGCTGCCGAGTCTGATAACTCCGCTGAGGATTTGGACTATGACGTATAGCCCTGATCAGCTGGCGCAGTTGCTGACTGCTGCCCAACGTGGCGAGCAAGCGCGAACTTCAGGAAGCGATAGCGAGGTGCTTGAGGCATCCGCCGTATTGCTGGGACAGCTTGAAGAATTGGGCGGTTTGTCTGCGGTTATCATGACGCTGGTGGAGATGATCACCGCCAAAAATCCTAAGCTAAGCAAATTAGCCCTGAAGACCCGCGTGATAACATCAATGCAGATCCCAAAAGATAAAGCCGCGAACCTGACGAAAGCCGACCTGGATGCGTTATGGGTCTTACCTGAAGGTTGGTTTAAGCCTATGAGCCTGTATATCCTTCGGCCGCAATATCGTTGCGAACGACTATACGATGCGGGGGTGCTTGAAAGCAGGATGAGTGGTGAGTACCCCGATTATTACCGAGAGTACCAAGTAAAGGAAGGGTGCCGAGAAAAAACCTAACCAGATTACCCACCAGCAAAAGCCCGAGTCGTTCGGGCTTTTTTTTCGTTACCTGGCTCCCTTCCCGGATAATCAATACTCTCATCACTGACAACAGAAGAGGAAATGATGACTGTCAGTATCGCTACCCTGAACCAGGTTCTTGCTGAGTATGGCAAAAATCACGTAGCACACCAGATTGCCCGGCAGTTGCTGGATATCATCTGCGCTGAACCGGCCATGTTCAGCATTACTTGCCACGGCAAAGTCGAAGAAATCGGCGGTGATACCCAGGCATTTACCCGAGAGGAATGCGAGCGCGAGCTGAAACGCTGGTCAGAAGGCGTTGACGAAGCGATGGACGGTTATGCCGTCACCCCGCTTTACGCCATTTCTGAAGGCGTAGGGAACTCATTTGGCGCTCTGCATAAGCAATTACAAGAGGCGCTAACCAGCTGCGAAAACTGGAAGCGAAATTATGAGAGCTCTCAGGCGCAGGTTAGCCAACTTTTGCAGGGTGGCAGCGAAAAGGAAAACGCTCTGGCCGAACGGATCAAAGAACTGGACCGCCGGGAAAAAGAGGTTGAGCTTCAGGAGAAATCCCTCTATCACGAGCGGGAACTCATCCGCAATGAACGTAAAATTCACGAAACCACAATTCGTGACCTTCAAAATCAACTCGCAAAACAAGGTGGTGAAAATGCTGGAAATTAAACCGGGGCAGATCTGGGAAGAAGTTGACCCTCGATATACTCCGTTACGCCGCATTGAGGTGCTGGAGGTTGTATCAGTCTCCGGGCCTAAGGGGATCCGCATCAAAAGCCCTAGCGGCCGGACAGTTTGGGCAAGTGCCGAACGCTTCAACGGTAAGCGCGGTGGCTATCGTCTGGCTGCGGAGCAGCCTGGCAGTGAACTTCGATAGGGGGCAAAAGAGCATGTCATCGAACGACCTTAAAAAAGAAAAGCGTATCTGGTTCGGCGTTATGGTGATCTGTGCAGTTTTCACAGTGCTGGAAACGGTCAGTGCAGTGCTTCACGACCGATCGGTACAGGATTACATCCTATGCGGTGTACCTGCTGGCGTCCTTTGTTTTTCGACCTATAAAGGACTGATGAAATTCGCCGTGGTCAGGCAGTATCAAGGCATCGTTTTGCTTACTGCGGTACTCGCGAGCTTGCCTATCGTTTTTATCTATTCCTATTTAGGGGAGCCCGTATCTTACGCCAACCGTTCCTACTACCCATTGATCATCTTTATCGCTGGGTTTGTCATGTGTGGCATATCAGCGCTCTATGTCAGTACCGGTAAGTCGATTCTCAATCCGGAATCGAACTAACCAGTCCACCAGCCCGATCGCTATGGTCGGGCTGGCTCAATCAATACGGCTTTCCTGAAGCCAAAATTAACAGAGGTTATCATGAAGAAAATGCGCCTGGACGATGAAAAGATTTTTTGGGCAGCAACCGGTTTATATTTTTTGGTTTTCATGTCGGTTGATGTCGTCGTTGCTTTGATGGAGCACAGGCTGCGCATGTCGTACATGGCGTATGGCGCTGGGGCTGGTGTGGTTTTGTTCACCGTAATTTGGGGGGGTATGAAGGTTGAAGCCATCAATAAACGGCTCAATTTCAATATGCTTATTTTTTACATGTTCTTGTGCATGGTTGGAGCGATCGGGTCTTTGACAGGGACAGGGGAAATTATGTCTACCCTATTAACCGAATTTTTCATTGCCGGGCTCGTAGCCAGCATTTGCGGGTTTATCTATGTTTCGCTCGGAAAATCCGTTCTCTTCCCAAAAGACAACATCAACGACAAGGAGTGCCTCAATTGACCAACCAAGTTATCGCCCCCAAATTCGGGCCAGGTGGATTGCCCGGTAAAAGCCAACAGTGTCTCCAATACACACTGGATGAGATCGCTACACTTCGCCGGGTCGCGGAAGCGGCAACGCAAAAAAACTGGAAGTGGTTCACGAGCAATAGTAACGCAAGGCTGAGCTGCGTAGAATCCGGCAAGGACGGCGATATCATTTCGGCCTTCCGAGCCCCTGATGGCGTGCCGTGTGTCAGCGTAAGCCAGGAAGACATGGCCTTCATTGAAACCTTTAACCCGGCCATGATCCAACGGATGTTGAATAGTCTGGAGGCGAAGGTGTTGCCTGCTCACCTCTATGGTAAAGACGCCACGCGTGCGGACCTGTTAGCCAACAGTGAATTGATAGACTACTGCGGTGTGCGTATCCCAGATTACGGTGTAGGCATGGACAGCCAAATTCTGGCTGCGCGTGGGGACGAACTGAAGGTGCTACATCCTGATCTGGCTGGCTGGAGCGCAACGCTTATTGCTGAGGCTGAGATGTACCAGGCGAAACACGCACAGGAAAGTCAGTGGGTCGCATCGTTGAGCCTGCCTGACTTTATCGTCTATCTGGCTGGGTTCACGCCCCGCTAAAACCACCAGCAAAATTAAAGGGGCTCTACGCCCCTTTTTTACCTAATTCAACACGCTGCTTTATCTCAACGGTTTGGTTAAGTCACGCATATGTAGCACCCGGAAGCATTATTTCAAGGATAACCCCAGGTCCGAAGGACAAGCCCAAGGCCGCTCCGATCGCAACAGCGAAAGTCATCAATGACTGGCGAATGACAGCAGCAGCCGTCCCTACGAGAGCAATCAATCCCACAAGAATACGGCCTAAAGACCCCTGCATATATGTGTAAATAACTTCCCATACCGAATCCCATCCTGCACCGTAGTAAACATCATCAAAACCATCCTCAGCATATGCAGTGGTCACGCCCAGCGCCAGAACGGCAGTGGCGGCCATAACTGATTTAATTTTGCTGGTAGTGAGTATTCTCATCGTGTACATCCTTAAATAAATTCATTGAAAGCTTGTGTGATCACCTGATCACCTTGCAGTATCAAGCAGTGAGCATTGCAAATATACCGAGCTTAGCCCGTCGAGGCAGCAAAATAGCTCCCCCTTAAGCCACGCAGTTTCGCAAGAAAAAGTGACTTTCGTCCGTGACCAGAAGAAATCAAAAATTTTAACGAGAATACCCTTCGTCAGCTGAAAGGGCGGGGTGATACTGAAATTCCAAAGCAACACGACAACGAAAACCACTGAGGACCTGTATATGCTGAAAAAACTGCTCGTTGGCTCTATCTTTATGCTGGCTGCAACCACCGCAGCTGCGTATGACGGTGTGATCCGTTTTGTGGGTGAAATCGTCGAACCGGCGCACCTGATAACCGCTAAAGGTAAACCTGTCGCAAACGTAGCCGATCGGCTGCAAAGCGTCGAAGAAGAAACGACCTACTCCAAAGTGGACAAAACGCAGGTTGTAGGCAAAACCATCATCTACACCTGGCGCTGATAATCTCAGCGGAAAACTCTTTTAAAGGCTCGACATTGTCGGGCTTTTTTTCGTCATAGGTATGACTCAGCTGATAATGAAGGTTCATTCCACCCATAGGGGGTAACAGTGGCAAGCGAAGAAATCCGAGAGGTTACACGCATTGGGCGCGCCGATGGTCAATGGGGTTGCAAATGCCCACATTGTGGCCGCGCTATGTTCTTTTCTGAAGACACCATCGAAGAAGTGAGGGGGAGTCAGTACCAGCATACGGCGCGCCTGTCCTTCATCTCTGAGCAACGTTGCAACGGCTGGCTGGAAGTATCAAGCACGGCCAAATATTCACGCATCATGTTTGACCAAGGGGAAGAGTAATGCTTTCAGTTGAACGTATGGACGAGATCGCTCGCCTAGCTATTCACCTCAATCACATCAAAGGCTGTGCTGCGGTTACCAGTAGCGGCGAAACCGTCATGCACCATACGCTGGTGGAGCAGATCACAACCGCGTTGCACGACCTTACTGCACAATTGCAGGCTACGGCTTTAAACAGCACGGGGCAAATTAACGAACGCCAAGCCTTTAACGCCATGCTGGCTTCTGACTACTCTGCCGACAAAAGCGGTGCGGTCACTGAAGCTGACGAGAAGGCTTTTATCTCTGGGCTATGGCGTGTATGGCAGGCGCGCGCCGAGCTTGCACGCCCAGCGATCCCATTGTTCGCTGTGCCGGAAGGCTTCATGCTTGCGCCTAAACGCCAAACTGAAGAGATGGCGTTTGCCGTAATGGCAGGGGTTCACCCGGACGATTACGCAGCCATGATGGCGCAGGCTCCGCGCATTAACGTGGAGTGTGAGCACGTTGGGTATGTCACGAAAGACCGTCGGCACATGATCTTCAAAGACAGCCCGAATATGCTGCCCGATGATATCTCCACCCTGGATAAGCTGGTGGTATTGAAAGCAGCGGTGCCCGCGCCTCAATACAAGGCCATGCCGCGTGAAATGACCGATGAGATCGGTGAGGCGATCGCAAAAGAAGCCCGTTGCTGCGGCGGTATAGCCTTATCCATCTACGAAGCGGCTCTGGATGCGGAACCAGAAGGAAAGCCCGATGAAAAATGAAGTGATGGGGGAAGAGCAACTGATCGATATCTGCAAATACGAACCTGAAAATTCGTTGCTGCGTATCATCGCCGAAGAGCTCCTGGCTCGCCGTCAAGAGGACAAGCAGACGTCCCCAGAAAGTGTCGTGTTGCTGTGGGACCGTATCGGTGAGATGGATAAATCACAGGTTATGGATGTGCTGAGCACAGTTTGCCGCAAATACACCAAACTACATGGCCGGTATTGTGATGCTGTTCAGCGCGCTGGCGAACTGTCCGTTAAGCTGGTGGCTATACAGGGGAAACGCGATGAGTGAAGCCAGCGATAAGGCCGATCTACACCGGCAGCTAATCCGCCTGGGTGATATGATGGGCGACGGCCTCCATCACGAGCCGGGCGGTAAATGGATCAGCAAGGAGTATCGCCGCGTAGCCAAAGCGTTAGGGTACGACATCCCAGCGGTAAAGCGGCAATCTGACCCGGCGCGAGAACAACGAACTGAGGCCATCAACCAACGAATGCAAGAGCGTGTTCGTGATGTGCCCTGCCCGAAGTGTGGCGGGGTACTGAAGCAGGTTCGTTCCGGCTCTATGAAAGCTAACTGCGAACCTTGCGGCAATCGGTATACGTTGCTCACCGTCCAGAGAAAAAAATCGCGTTAACTTTCCAGGTCGCTCACAATGAGCGACCTTGTCTCCTTTTTTCGTCACCGCCGCATTCCCCCTATAATTAGGGTATCCACCCCTTTGAAATGGTATCAAGATGCTTTTTTCCTTTTTTACAGATGGCGTATCAGGGTTCATTTTCATGTGGTTAGTAGCCATCTTGTTCATCATCTGGACCTGTATATAAGGAACTGCTATGCCTGAAGCTATCAAACAAGGTGCCGGAACCATAACGACCAGGGATCTGTACTTTCGCTATACCGCCTATAACGGACGTCGTCATACAGTCAAAGTGACCGCATTCAACTTTGACGGTGGCGCATACGTTCAGGATTTCCCCAGTGTGGCGATCCCCGCAGGGAAGATAAGAGTGCTCCGATGTACTTGTGGTGCCAATAACTGGACTGACGACGGCCGCTACATCAATGATTACTGCTGCGGTTCCTGTGGGGCATACGTGACGATTTGCGTTGAGAAATGAGGCATTTTCAGAGCGCTACATTGTTTTTGAAAATATAGACCGCAATAGGGTTGTAGAGCCTTCGTCAGCTGATCGGGTAGGGCGAAACTAATTGCACAAGGTAAGAAAACTAACACGCAATTAGGAGTCATCATGAAAGCTCAAGCTGTTCGCAACCGTTCATTTGATGCCATTAAAGCCCGCGCAGCAAGCGTCATCAATGCAGTAATCATGCATGAGGCCACCAGCGCTGTTCTCTTCGCTCTGATGGTGTTCGGCCTGGTGTATTGCGGCGTCCTGTTCGGTGTTCAGCCACTGAAGTAACTCAATCCCAAGGGGTCGGGGTAACGCCTAGTCCATTACCGTCAGCGTAGAGCACTGACGGTGTTTAGCTCCCGGCTAGGGGGCTTTTTTTTTGCCTTCGATTCCACTCAAAGCGGCTACCATGATAATCACCCTGAGGGTAATACCCTTAACCCTGAGGGTGATTTGGGGTGAGGGTAAGGGTTGCGCAAAAATCGAACATATGATTTCATTTGCCAACTATCCTTTTCAAAATGACAGGCGCGATGACAGACTCCACGTTTAAAAAAGCTCTCGCCGCTCTGGAAGAAAGGGGGCTTACTCTGACCGAAAGCACAAACAGGATATTCCTCATCCTTCCTGGATATGGCCGCGTGAATGTAGCTGTGCGTAATTCCAGAGGAGAACCAGATACAGCCACTCTAACCGTGAGGGCTGATGGTAGTGTTAGCTGCCGTCTGTCTCATGAGCCGAGGGATACAACGCCGACACGCCGGGAATGGTGATCGTACTTCGTTAACCGGTTACAGCGGGACATAATGAAGTCTCTACTTACAGGAGGCCATCATGCAAAGCGAAGCATTTAAAGAACATGTCCGCAACTCCATCGACCCAAGCGCCACTATCCAGGCGAACTGTCATCATCGCGTCACTTTCAAGTGCTGCACCCAAAGCGACGTCATAGATCAGGTTAATGCCAGCCTGGTTCGATCCGCCTTGGGTGTAGGGGAAGGTGACCCGTTACCCGTGAAAGCCAGCCCAATGGCCGCTAAACGAAACCCCAAATAAGCCTTACTGTATTCTTAAAAATTGAGAGTTCTGGCCTGTTCAGAGCTCTTTTTTTATTCAAAAAAAAGATGTTTTTTGTCCGATTTCCTTCGTCAGATCTGCGGGTGTGAGATAATTATCTTAGTTAAAAACAAACACATTTACAGATTTGGAGGGCACAAAAATGGCAATCAGCATCAAAAACCTGTTCGGTCGTAATCGTAAAGCAAAAGCACATTCAACCAGTTTTGTGTCTGATATCCAGGTCGATTTTGAAGAAGAGCAACCAGAGTTCTTCACTCAGGAAGAGCTAGAAGAGTTGGAGTACGAGCGCCAGGGTATTCGCTTCACCGAAGAGGAAGATCTCAGCGCTATCGCTCACCTGGCCGTTACGCACTACTACTACGACGACGAGGAAGAAGACTTCGTCGAAGAAGACATCGAGACCGCGCCGTTACGCCGCTATGGTTGCAGCAATGAAGTCCAAAAGATGAATGACACCATGTTCCAGATGGTTTATGACCATACGATTGGTGGTCAACTGTCCGCTGGTGGTGTTTTCGGATACGGCTCAATGTAATAACTGGTTATGCAATGCATCAAAGGGGAACTCAGGCTCTCCTTTTTATTTTCCTTTGAATCTTTTTCCTGCCAAGCCGCCTTTTCGGGCATGTTCCCCAAGAATTGATGAGCGCCCCCGGCGCGATCTGGGCTGGTCACATAAACCAGCCTTGTGGGAAGGATGCCACAGCACCCTGGGTGAGCTCTCAGCGAACCCACACTGTTCGCCCGGATAAAATAGGGACTATTATCAGGCGACCCACAAAGCCCGAGGAATGGGCTCGGAATGACATAGGGGAGGGGTTTTAACACCCCATCCCTATGTTAGTTCGATGATCTCCCCAAGGTACTTTTGGGGGTTTGAGGGATAACGGAGCCGCGACCGCCACCAAACATGCCACCTACAAGGAAAAGGCCAGCAATTCGATGGCCTTTTTTCTTTGTCAGTCAATTGAACTGAGTAATTATACTTATCTCAAATGGCAGCGGTGAATCCCGCTAAGCGCAGGGGCCTGTATTGCAGCTTTACTCCTCCGAATTGGCGAGTTGACTTGATACGGTCAACTCACTGGGAGGCACCCAGCACCGCTGTCATTTGCCCCCCCAACGTTCAAATCTTCTTCCTACAACTTGGAGAAAACATGTCTCTGACATCTCGCGCTAAAGCAGAATTGAAAGATGCCGCTAGTTGAGCCAGATGTTTCTGTGTGTTTTTCCTACCTAACGAGGTCAAGATGTCTAATTACTTCAGCTTTTTCGCATACCTTCCTGAATCAATAGCCATTTTGATGGTTGGATTTATGGTGATTACAATGATCGGCATATCTTCATCATGGTTGGCAATGAATAAGGTTAGAAGTAGCCAAGAACGCACCCTATGGCAAGCGACGAGCCTACCCTCTATTGCCCTACGGAAAGCGCATATCGTAGTACGCAATCTGTTTATTGCATACGCAATTATTTTTCCATTCTACCGAGAACTCCCGAACCTATGGACGGTCATAGCTTGCCTCGGTGTGGTCCTGACGCTGAGTTTGTATGCCTGCATTCGATTTAAATACGCCCAATACGTCGAGACTATTCCAAGGAAAGAATTAACAGAAAAGCAGAAACAAAATCACAGTAAGTATGTGTCATCTGAAGAACGACAGTTTAACGCCATAGTAAAGTGCATTGATTTGATAGATTTGAAAAAACCATAACCTTTTCTTAGTGTTAAAAGAATCCAAAGGGCCAGCTTTTGCTGGCTTTTTTATAGAAAATTTCCGACCGAAAACGAGCCCGTTTTGAGGGGCTTTTCCCTGTAAATAGATATACCTGCTTTTTTATAATTTCCTTGGTGCCATTCCGTGCATGAAAGGCAATTACGCCGTTTTACGTTAACCCAGTGGAGTAAGTACATGTCGATCAGTTCTTGGTTGAAAGAGAACAGTAAAAGCAGTTTGGCCAGCAAAGGTCGTTCCAATGCGGGCAAGTCTCTGGCATCAATGCCTGAGAACAAAGTTTTGGTAAAACGACTGAACAAAGTCATGCTATCGCTAATGGTTGCAGGCGTTTTCACTGGGACCTCGTTTGCGGAGTCACCAGCCATTAACATCGGCGAAAACAACAAGGTGGTGGAAGGTAAAAAAGGTGTCGTAGTCGGTAATAACAACGATTCTCAGCATGACGCTTCGATCGTCATCGGTGACGAAAACATTACCCAGCTCTATGGTACTTCCACTGACAAGTCACGTCTGATCATCGGGAACGGTAACAAGGCTAATTCCGGGGCCATCATCCTGGGCAATAAAGCGACCGCTGGCGAAGAGGCCATTGTGATCGGTGGTGAATCCAGTAAGACGTTAGGTGTGGCGATCGGCGCTGGTTCTAAAGGTGGTTTTAACGGTGTTGCATTAGGTCAGGGCTCGAATAGCGAAAATTCCAACTATGGTGTGGCGATCGGTGCTCAGTCGAAAACAATCAGCTCCGGACGTTCGGGGCAGGGCTCTGTGGCGCTTGGTTCCGTTGCGTCGGCGGGTAATGGCGGTATCGCGGTTGGCTATGGTGCTAACGCTGATAAAGGTGGAGTGGCGATCGGTATAACTGCGCGCTCAACTTACGAAGATTCCGTTGCGATCGGCAATGGTAGCGTCACGAACCGTAAAAATTCGGTCTCCGTTGGTGATTACGGCAACGAACGTCAAATCACATCGGTAGCAGAAGGTACAAGCGGCACTGATGCTGTTAATAAAAATCAGCTCGATGTTGTGGACAAAAAAGCGAAAGAGGCACTGGGTGTGGCAAATAACGCCCAGGATGCAGCCAATTACGCAGCTGATGTTGCTGAAGATGCCAACGCAAAAGCTGATAACGCTGCCAAGAAGGCCGTTGAAGCAGAGGCAGCGTCAAAGACCGCAGCAAGTAAAGCAGATCAAGCTCTAACATCGGCCGGGGAAGCTAATGCCAACGCCATTAAGGCGCAAGATGCGGCAGGGCAGGCTCAGGCAACGGCAAACAGCGCTGATAGTAAAGCTGATAGCGCACTTTCCGCCGCAAGAGAAGCGAACGCAAAAGCTGATGCGGCTCAATCCAGTGCAGATAAAGCTCAGGCGACAGCCAACGACGCCAGCGGGAAAGCCGATCAGGCGCAGGCCTCGGCCGATAAAGCTCAATCAACCGCGACCGATGCTGGGAACAAAGCGGACGCTGCGCAATCCAGTGCAGACAAGGCACAGTCATCTGCGGATAAAGCCCAGATCACTGCCAACGATGCCAGCGGGAAAGCTGATCAGGCACAGGCCTCGGCGGATAAGGCTCAATCAACCGCGACCGATGCTGGGAACAAAGCGGACGCCGCGCAATCCAGTGCAGACAAGGCACAGTCATCTGCGGATAAAGCCCAGATCACTGCCAACGATGCCAGCGGGAAAGCTGATCAGGCACAGGCCTCGGCGGATAAGGCTCAGACAACCGCGACCGATGCTGGAAACAAAGCGGATGCCGCTCAGTCCAGCGCTGATAAGGCGCAATCGGCTGCGGTCAAAGCCCAGGAAACCGCCAACGATGCCAGCGGGAAAGCCGATCAGGCGCAGGCATCGGCCGATAAAGCTCAATCAACCGCGACCGAGGCAGGGAATAAGGCCGATGCCGCGCAATCCAGTGCAGACAAGGCACAGTCTTCTGCGGACAAAGCACAGGGCACAGCCAACGATGCCAGCGGGAAAGCCGATCAGGCACAGGTCTCGGCCGATAAAGCTCAATCAACCGCGACCGATGCCGGAAACAAAGCGGACGCAGCTCAGTCCAGCGCTGATAAGGCGCAGTCGTCTGCGGACAAAGCCCAGAGCACCGCCAACGATGCCAGCGGGAAAGCCGATCAGGCACAGGCCTCGGCCGATAAAGCTCAATCAACCGCGACCGATGCCGGAAACAAAGCGGACGCAGCTCAGTCCAGCGCAGATAAGGCGCAATCGGCTGCGGACAAAGCCCAGAGCACCGCCAACGATGCCAGCGGGAAAGCTGATCAGGCGCAGGCCTCTGCTGATAAGGCACAATCTACCGCGACCGATGCCGGGAACAAAGCCGATGCAGCCCAATCCAGCGCTGATAAAGCGCAATCCACTGCCGATCTGGCCCTTAATTCCGCAGGCAATGCTCAGGTCTCAGCTGATAACGCCCAAGCATCAGCCGACCAGGCAAATAAAAAAGCGGATGGCGCTCAAGCTTCTGCCGATAAGGCACAAGCAACGGCAGACAATGCACAAATGAGTGCAGATAAAGCCCAATCG
>NZ_JAMPQC010000045.1:0-4473 GCF_028482225.1 Providencia sp. PROV130
TCAGCTGATCAGGCGAGCCAAAAAGCGGATGGCGCTCAAACCTCTGCCAACCAGGCAAACAAGAAGGCGGATGATGCACAGGCAACGGCAAACAGCGCTCAATCCTCGGCGGATAAAGCACAGCAGGCTGCGAACGATGCAAGTAGCAAAGCTGGCACAGCTCAAGCGTCCGCAGACAAAGCCCAAACCACCGCTGACAATGCGCATGCGGTAGCTACCACGGCTGACAAAAAAGCGGACAACGCCCAAGCATCAGCTGATAAGGCACAAAGCACCGCTGACGTTGCTTCGGCTAAATCTGATAATGCTCATGCAGCGGCAAATGCGGCAGACGTTAAAGCAGATAAGGCTCAGTCCTCTGCGGACAATGCTCAGGCCAGTGCTAATACCGCAATTTCAAAAGCAGATACGGCAATTGGAAAGGCGGATGAGGCTCAATCGACTGCAAATACCGCAAGCTCGAAAGCTGATCGGGCACAAATTACAGCCGACGAGGCGAATACCAAAGTTGATCAGGTCCGAGGTGTCGCTAACGATGCGAAAGAGAAGGCTGGAACCGCAATCAAAGCGGCGCAAGTGGCCGACAAAAAAGCCGACAAGGCCTTTGGCCGTGCGGAAGAGGCAGAGAAAAACGCGGTAACCAAATCGAATAGCTATACCGATATTCGTTATCAGCAAAGTGTGGCCTACGCTCAGAACGCCGCAGATACAGCGGAGTTGAATGCGAACTACTATACCGATACCAAGTTCCGGGAGTTGCGTGACTCGTCCAACAAACAGTTCAAGCAGCTGGGTGAAAAAATTGAGCGAGCTGAAAAGCGTTTGAATGCTGGTATTGCTGGTGTCACGGCTATCTCTTCCATTCCTTATGCTAATGATAGCACCTTCAGTTACGGCATCGGGCTGGGTAATTACCAGAACGGAAACGCAATCGCGGGTGGCGTGCAATTCAAAACTTCGCCGAATACTCGAATCCGTTTTAACGTATCGTTGGATAGTGAAAACAACAACGCGATCGGTGTAGGCATTGCCAGTGGCTGGTAATTAAAACACCTTTTATCCAAAGTAAATTCAAGGCCAGCATTCGTTGCTGGCCTTTTTGTTGTCTGAAATTTCGTCAGCCACGATACGTGAGACAAGATAGAGCTGTGCGGTGAATCCCGCTATGCGCAGGGGCTTTGTATCAAACAGTGACTAACGACAACTCAGTTGTCCCTTTTCAGTATGAAAAGCACTGGGGTTCGGTGAAGGCGAGTCGGCTTGATACACCGATTCACTGGGAGGCACCCGGCACCGCACATCTTTTTTCAAACCGACGAGGTCAACATGAGCCAGAAAGAATTTGCAGTTGGTGATGAAGTTACCTGGACAAGCCAGGCGCAGGGCTATGAGCGTGAAAAAACCGGAACAGTTGTCGCCGTACTAAAACCACATGCTAACTTCACCAACAAGCACCGGGAAAGCTTTCCCGACCTATTTAAAAGCGCGGGAGTGGGTTACCCCCGCGATGAAATCAGTTACGTAGTCAGCGTGCCACAGGGTAAAACGGGTAAGGCCAAACCCAAGCATTACTGGCCGCGTACATCTGCGCTTAAAGCCGCTAAGTAAACCAGAAATACATTAAAAAAGGCCGGTAATCGGCCTTTTTGATTCCTAATCATACAAGGTATGAATAAGAGAGGGAAAGCATGCTTCGGGTATACGCCAAGTGCTACCGATTATCTCAGTGCTGTTTTTCTCTTAAACACATATCTCATTTTTCATGCTGTAGGCGCACTCATCTTACTGTTTTTCATCCAAAGAGGTACCTGTCGATTGGTTTAACGAAAAACGCCATGAGAGCCCGCAATCTGCGGGTTTTTTCTTATGTGGGTAACTCAACAAAAAAACATATTTTTTTCATTTTGACTGTTTGTCAGCGGCTAGGGTGGGGTGATACTGGATTCACAGGCAGTAAACAAAACGAATAACTCAATTGGAGATTTACCATGACTCAGCAAATCAATCAGACCCGCATCACTCTGACTTCGTTGAAAGTGTCTTCGTTCGCCAGCCACGAAACCTGGTGCTTTGAAGCCAAGGTTTGCTTTGACGGTAAGGCGATCGCAACGTCGTACAACAGCGGTGAAGGCGGTTGCACGTTTATTCACGCGCTGGATGGTAAAGGCAAGATGTTAGAAGAGGCTGAAGCCTTCGCCAAAACCCTTCCGGCTCTGGAGTCTCAATTCAATGATCCGAAAACAGGCAAAAAAATGATGCATGACATGGATCTTGAGTTTTTGGTGGAACTGCTGGTTTCCGATATGCAGCAAGAGAAAAAGCTGCGCGCCCGCTTTAAGCGTGAATTCCCCAAAAAGCTGCTCTATGTGAAAAATGATGCTTTGTACGGCATCAACGGCATAGACCTTAGCAAGGCTAAAGACAAAACCGCAATTTTCACAGGTTGCCGTGAGCACAACGGCAAAGACATCATCATTTTAGCTGAGCTGCCTGAAGATAAGGCTTGGGAACTCTACAAGAAAACGATGGGGACGAAGTAAGCCACCTCAGCCCGCTTCGGCGGGCTTTTTTCGTTAACTGTGCTTATTCCCAGATAATCCCTAAACAACCACCTATCGGAGCTTTTATGGCTATTACCATCACCAATGGCATTTTACGTAACGCCACGCTCGAAGAGCTGACCAGCAAGGCCTTCTCTAACGCAAGCAATAGTCAGGAAGTTGATATCGACACTGACATGCTAAGTGAAGAGGCGGTTAACGACCTACGAAATACCTGTGAGAAAATGGGGCAAAAGAAAATTGTCCGCGTCATTGACTCGATCGTTGCGGCAAAGAACGGTGATTTTTCTAAGCCTGTTGCGAGTTTTCAGGCTTTTGATGGTGTCCTGTTTGAATACCTACGTCGTGATGCCAAAGATGGCTGGATCTACCGTCGTGACGGTGATGGTAATCTGTATGTCGCGCTGGTTACATCCGTTAAACACAATACCAGCGGCAGCTACCGAAACCAGCCGCCGTCTGTGGACATCAATATTTCATGGTATGGCTACGGTAATAATTCGAACCGTGATAAACCCTATTCCGTCCACACTGGCAGCATTAAGTTTTATGCCCAAGAAGTAGCTCGCCGTCATGTTTCAAAAATTCTGGCTGAGCAAAACCTATTCAAAGAAACGCCGGAGCTGCGTGCTGAATACGATGAACAGCTGAAACGGTATCACGAGCAGGTACAAGGCCAGTTCCCTCGCCAATTCCGTGCTATCGGTGCGGCAAACAAAATCGAAGGGTATGGCAGTTACGATCGCAATTTGAACATTGCGGGTCACAAGCTAATCCATGACTTGCCCACCAGCGAGTGCGGGCCGGTCAGTGAGATGGTTGAAACCGACTTGCTGTGTACTGATACGGCTGATGGTTTCGGCGTGTTGCCTGAAGCTACAGCAGTTCGTTTCTTCGACCTGTCACTTCATCAGTTCGTCTGGGTGCATTCGAATAATGTCGAGCCATACGAGTACGACAAAAACCTGCGTAACAAGATGATTTTGCCAGAATCGCATAGCGATTTATTGGATGTCCTAACCACCGATATTACCGCTTTTACCAGCGACATTATCGAAGGTAAAAGTGCGGGCAATATCATCATGTGCGTAGGCAAGCCGGGGCTGGGGAAAACGCTGACTGCCGAAGTGTATTCAGAACTGACGGAAAGAGCGCTGTACTCCATCCATGCAGGCACTTTGGGCATTAACGCTGAAGAGATCGACAAGAACCTGAAAACCGTTCTAATGCGTGCCCGTCGCTGGGATTGTGTGCTGCTCCTGGACGAAGCGGATGTGTTCGTTATGGCTCGTGGGCTGGATATGGTTCATAACGCAGTGGTCGCTGAATTCCTACGCACGATGGAGTATTTCGACGGCCTGATGTTTATGACATCAAACCGTGAAGATGACCTGGATGAAGCTATCATCCCTCGTTGTGCAGCGATCATTCGCTATGACGTGCCTACGATTGATGACGCCAAGAAAATTTGGCAGGTGATGGCAGACAACTTTGGTGTCGAACTCAGCGAAAATCTACTGAATCAGCTGGTGGAACGATTCCCTACAATGCCTCCTCGCGATATCAAGATGCTGCTTCGCCTGACACTGCGTATGTGCCGAGCCAAGCATGGTGATGGGGCAATCCCAGACATTGAGATGTTCCGCCGTTGTGCGATGTTCCGGGGGGTACAAATCCGCTCTAAAAACGAAAGGCAGCAAGATAATGCAGCGTAATGAACAAAGCCCTGAACAGATCAGGGCCGCAGAAATTTGCGACCAATTCGATGCGCAGGTGTTTACTGGAGATGCCTTCCAGGGTAAGGAAGAGGCTGTGATCCTGCTGGAACATGCCATGCGATGGCAAAAAGCAGCATTGAATATGTTAAAAAGTAATGCCCGATGAAAGATAAAAGCCCCTGATTTAGGGGCTT
>NZ_JAMPQC010000046.1:0-23379 GCF_028482225.1 Providencia sp. PROV130
GCTTAAAAATAATAAAAGCAGACTTGACCTGATAGTTTGGCTGTGAGCAATTATGTGCTTAGTGCATCTAACGCTTGAGTTAAGCCGCGCCGCGAAGCGGCGTCGGCTTGAACGAATTGTTAGACATTATTTGCCGACTACCTTGGTGATCTCGCCTTTCACGTAGTGAACAAATTCTTCCAACTGATCTGCGCGGGAGGCCAAGCGATCTTCTTCTTGTCCAAGATAAGCCTGTCTAGCTTCAAGTATGACGGGCTGATACTGGGCCGGCAGGCGCTCCATTGCCCAGTCGGCAGCGACATCCTTCGGCGCGATTTTGCCGGTTACTGCGCTGTACCAAATGCGGGACAACGTAAGCACTACATTTCGCTCATCGCCAGCCCAGTCGGGCGGCGAGTTCCATAGCGTTAAGGTTTCATTTAGCGCCTCAAATAGATCCTGTTCAGGAACCGGATCAAAGAGTTCCTCCGCCGCTGGACCTACCAAGGCAACGCTATGTTCTCTTGCTTTTGTCAGCAAGATAGCCAGATCAATGTCGATCGTGGCTGGCTCGAAGATACCTGCAAGAATGTCATTGCGCTGCCATTCTCCAAATTGCAGTTCGCGCTTAGCTGGATAACGCCACGGAATGATGTCGTCGTGCACAACAATGGTGACTTCTACAGCGCGGAGAATCTCGCTCTCTCCAGGGGAAGCCGAAGTTTCCAAAAGGTCGTTGATCAAAGCTCGCCGCGTTGTTTCATCAAGCCTTACGGTCACCGTAACCAGCAAATCAATATCACTGTGTGGCTTCAGGCCGCCATCCACTGCGGAGCCGTACAAATGTACGGCCAGCAACGTCGGTTCGAGATGGCGCTCGATGACGCCAACTACCTCTGATAGTTGAGTCGATACTTCGGCGATCACCGCTTCCCTCATGATGTTTAACTTTGTTTTAGCCACCAATGATGCCCTCACTTTCCATGATTTTGGTGGGAATGGATTTTCTTAGCGGCAACTTACTTTCGTTGTCTATATCCATGTTAAAGGCGAAAAAGTAAACCTCTGTCTCCTTCTCAACCCACCCAACCCACCATGCGACACCAGGATTTGACTCAGTTCCCACACCAGAAAAACCAGTTTTTGAATGCACTAGATATTCAGGTGCCGCCTCCGTTACCAAAGCCTCTTTTACTATTAGCTGGTTTTCTTTAGATGCTGACAATTTATTTAAATATAGAGACTCTAGAAACTCCACTTGATTAACTGCGGAAATTCTAAGCTGGCCTTCCAACCAGAATTTGTCAATGCCACCACTGATATTCTGGTTGCCATAGGAAAATTTTTTAAGGTATTTCTGCATTCTTACTTCGCCAACTTCTCTGGCGATTTGTTGAAATACGGGAACAGCTGAAACTTGTATTGCCCCTCTTAAGGTCAAGTCTCTTTCCCATTGCTTCATGGCTCTTGGCTTTCCGTCCCATTTGAAAACCTGATGCTCATTCTTTATGACACCAGTTTCTAGGCCGATAATTGCGTTGGGGATCTTAAATGTTGATGCTGGAAGATATTCCTTTGATGCACGAGCTAAGTCATTGGTAGCGCAGGATTTACTGCTACTTTTACAAAGCACGAAGACACCATTGACGGCTTCGGCAGAGAACTCTTTGTTCCAAGACGTATTTTCTGTAATTGAACCAGCTAATGCCGTACTCGAAAGACACGCGATAATTACATATGCGGCAAATGTTTTCATGGCACCTTCTTGGTGGCTAACGCCAGAATTAAGCCGTGCCGCGAAGCGGCGTCGGCTTGAATGAATTGTTAGACGACAAACTCGCGCCAATACTTATGCAGACCAAAAATATTTGACGAGCACAGCAGAGGCATTGCTGTCTTAATTTTATCCAGTGGCCAGTTCCACCACTCCATCTCCATGAGCAATGAGATTTCCTCATCGGAGAAGCGCTTCTTAATTTGCTTTGCGGGACTTCCTCCGATGATGGCATAAGGCACTACATCTTTTGTCACCAACGAGCGACTACCTATCACGGCACCGTCTCCAATTTTGATTCCGGGCATAATCATTGCCTCCGAGCCTATCCAGACATCATTGCCAATGGCGGTATCACCTGCTCTTTGGAAGGCATCGAGTGCGCTTGAGAAAGCAGGTTCCTCTTGCATATAGAAGAAGGGGAAGGATGATGCCCAGTCATGCCGATGCCCCTGATTGCCAGCCATGATGAAGGAAGCCCCGCTTCCTATAGAACAAAAGCTGCCAATGATCAATTTATCAACGTCATCACGATCTGGATGCAAGTATCGCGCGCATTCATCAAATGAGTGGCCGTGATAGTAGCCAGAGTAATAGCTATAACGGCCTACTTTGATGTTTGGATTTTTCACTTGCTCAGAAAGAAGCTCCCCTTTGAAAGGGCTGTCAAAGTAGTTTTTCATCAGAGTTCGTGGAACCTTTTCTTGCCGTCTAACACCTGAGTTAAGCCGCGCCGCGAAGCGGCGTCGGCTTGGACGAATTGTTAGGCCGCATATCGCGACCTGAAAGCGGCACGCAAGACCTCAACCTTTTCCGCCCCGAGTGAGGTGCATGCGAGCCTGTAGGACTCTATGTGCTTTGTAGGCCAGTCCACTGGTGGTACTTCATCGGCATAGTAAAAGTAATCCCAGATGATCGCCTCCCAGCTGTTACAACGGACTGGCCGCCCGGCGATGACGCCCTCAGCCGCCTCTGGGCACGAGCCCTGCGGAGCCTCCGCGATTTCATACGCTTCGTCTGCCCACCAAGCAGGTTCGCAGTCAAGTAACTCATCCCCGATCTCCGCTAAGAATCCATAGTCCAACTCCTCCATGACGCGCCCGCCGAGCATTTCAACTATTGCCTCGAGCTCGCCGCGCCTCTCGCCGGGAAACGTCAGATCAATATCATCGTGCTTGCGTGTTACACGCCCTAGCCGTGCATCGATCGCCCAGCCCCCACCGATCCAGAGCGGCAGATTTCGCTCATCTGCCGCAGCTAGAATTTTGTGTATCAATGTGACCTGCGTTGTGTCCATGCGGCCTAACTTTAGTTTTAGGGCGACTGCCCTGCTGCGTAACATCGTTGCTGCTCCATAACATCAAACATCGACCCACGGCGTAACGCGCTTGCTGCTTGGATGCCCGAGGCATAGACTGTACAAAAAAACAGTCATAACAAGCCATGAAAACCGCCACTGCGCCGTTACCACCGCTGCGTTCGGTCAAGGTTCTGGACCAGTTGCGTGAGCGCATACGCTACTTGCATTACAGTTTACGAACCGAACAGGCTTATGTCAACTGGGTTCGTGCCTTCATCCGTTTCCACGGTGTGCGTCACCCGGCAACCTTGGGCAGCAGCGAAGTCGAGGCATTTCTGTCCTGGCTGGCGAACGAGCGCAAGGTTTCGGTCTCCACGCATCGTCAGGCATTGGCGGCCTTGCTGTTCTTCTACGGCAAGGTGCTGTGCACGGATCTGCCCTGGCTTCAGGAGATCGGAAGACCTCGGCCGTCGCGGCGCTTGCCGGTGGTGCTGACCCCGGATGAAGTGGTTCGCATCCTCGGTTTTCTGGAAGGCGAGCATCGTTTGTTCGCCCAGCTTCTGTATGGAACGGGCATGCGGATCAGTGAGGGTTTGCAACTGCGGGTCAAGGATCTGGATTTCGATCACGGCACGATCATCGTGCGGGAGGGCAAGGGCTCCAAGGATCGGGCCTTGATGTTACCCGAGAGCTTGGCACCCAGCCTGCGCGAGCAGCTGTCGCGTGCACGGGCATGGTGGCTGAAGGACCAGGCCGAGGGCCGCAGCGGCGTTGCGCTTCCCGACGCCCTTGAGCGGAAGTATCCGCGCGCCGGGCATTCCTGGCCGTGGTTCTGGGTTTTTGCGCAGCACACGCATTCGACCGATCCACGGAGCGGTGTCGTGCGTCGCCATCACATGTATGACCAGACCTTTCAGCGCGCCTTCAAACGTGCCGTAGAACAAGCAGGCATCACGAAGCCCGCCACACCGCACACCCTCCGCCACTCGTTCGCGACGGCCTTGCTCCGCAGCGGTTACGACATTCGAACCGTGCAGGATCTGCTCGGCCATTCCGACGTCTCTACGACGATGATTTACACGCATGTGCTGAAAGTTGGCGGTGCCGGAGTGCGCTCACCGCTTGATGCGCTGCCGCCCCTCACTAGTGAGAGGTAGGGCAGCGCAAGTCAATCCTGGCGGATTCACTACCCCTGCGCGAAGGCCATCGGTGCCGCATCGAACGGCCGGTTGCGGAAAGTCCTCCCTGCGTCCGCTGATGGCCGGCAGCAGCCCGTCGTTGCCTGATGGATCCAACCCCTCCGCTGCTATAGTGCAGTCGGCTTCTGACGTTCAGTGCAGCCGTCTTCTGAAAACGACACCATGTGCAAACGATGTCAGAATAGAGTTAAATTTCCTATTGATTGACATATTCCGTCAAAGGTAATAGATTTCATCCTGACACTTTTGCCTTTGGAGGCATCTTGCAAGGTCAACGCATCGGCTATGTCCGCGTCAGCAGCTTCGACCAGAACCCGGAACGGCAATTGGAGGGTGTTCAGGTGGCGCGGGTGTTCACCGACAAGGCTTCTGGCAAGGACACCCAGCGTCCCGAGCTGGAAAGGCTGCTGGCCTTCGTCCGCGAGGGCGACACCGTGGTGGTGCATAGCATGGACAGGCTGGCACGCAACCTTGATGACCTGCGCCGCATCGTCCAAGGGCTGACACAACGGGGCGTGCGCATGGAGTTCGTCAAAGAAGGGCTGAAGTTCACCGGCGAGGACTCACCGATGGCCAATCTGATGCTGTCGGTCATGGGAGCCTTCGCTGAGTTCGAGCGCGCCCTGATCCGCGAACGTCAGCGCGAGGGAATCGTGCTGGCCAAGCAGCGCGGTGCCTACCGGGGACGAAAGAAATCGCTGAACAGCGAACAAATTGCCGAGTTGAAACGGCGAGTTGCGGCAGGCGACCAAAAAACCTTGGTGGCCCGTGACTTCGGCATCAGCCGCGAAACCTTGTACCAGTACCTGCGGGAAGACTGACCATGCCACGCCGCTCAATCCTGTCCGCCACCGAGCGCGAAAGCCTGCTGGCACTGCCAGATGCCAAAGACGAACTGATACGGCACTACACGTTCAACGAAACCGACCTGTCGGTGATCCGTCAGCGTCGCGGCGCCGCGAATCGATTGGGCTTCGCTGTGCAGCTTTGCTACTTGCGATTCCCTGGCACCTTTTTGGGCGTCGATGAGCCTCCGTTTCCGCCCCTGTTGCGCATGGTGGCCGCGCAACTCAAGATGCCAGTGGAAAGTTGGAGCGAGTACGGCCAGCGCGAACAGACACGGCGGGAGCACTTGGTCGAGCTGCAAACGGTTTTTGGGTTCAAGCCCTTCACCATGAGCCACTATCGGCAAGCCGTGCATACATTGACCGAGCTGGCCTTGCAGACCGACAAAGGCATCGTGCTGGCGAGCGCACTTGTCGAGAATCTGCGGCGGCAGAGCATTATCCTGCCCGCCATGAATGCCATCGAGCGCGCAAGCGCCGAGGCCATCACCCGTGCCAACCGACGCATTTACGCGGCGCTGACCGATTCTTTGTTATCACCCCACCGTCAGCGCCTGGACGAACTTCTCAAGCGCAAGGACGGCAGTAAAGTGACGTGGCTGGCATGGCTGCGCCAGTCGCCTGCCAAACCGAACTCTCGCCACATGCTCGAACATATTGAGCGCCTGAAATCCTGGCAAGCACTTGATCTGCCCGCAGGCATCGAGCGGCAGGTTCACCAGAACCGCCTGCTCAAAATCGCTCGTGAAGGTGGCCAGATGACGCCTGCTGATCTGGCAAAGTTCGAGGTGCAACGACGCTATGCCACGCTGGTAGCGCTGGCCATCGAAGGCATGGCCACCGTCACCGATGAAATCATCGACCTTCACGATCGCATCATCGGCAAGCTGTTCAACGCGGCCAAGAACAAGCATCAGCAGCAGTTCCAGGCTTCCGGCAAGGCGATCAACGACAAGGTGCGGATGTATGGGCGCATCGGTCAAGCGTTGATTGAGGCCAAGCAAAGCGGCAGCGATCCGTTCGCCGCCATCGAGGCCGTTATGCCCTGGGACACCTTCGCCGCCAGCGTCACCGAAGCGCAAACATTGGCGCGGCCTGCCGACTTTGATTTCCTGCACCACATCGGTGAAAGCTATGCCACGCTACGCCGCTACGCGCCGCAGTTCCTGGGCGTGCTCAAATTGCGGGCTGCGCCCGCCGCCAAGGGTGTGCTCGATGCCATCGACATGCTGCGCGGCATGAACAGCGACAGCGCGCGCAAGGTGCCCGCCGATGCGCCAACCGCATTCATCAAGCCGCGCTGGGCAAAGCTGGTTCTGACCGACGACGGCATCGACCGGCGTTACTACGAGTTATGCGCCCTGTCGGAGCTGAAGAACGCGCTGCGCTCCGGTGATGTCTGGGTGCAGGGTTCTCGCCAGTTCAAGGACTTCGACGAATACCTGGTGCCGGTCGAGAAGTTCGCCACTTTGAAGCTGGCCAGCGAATTGCCGCTGGCAGTGGCCACCGACTGCGACCAATACCTGCATGACCGGTTGGAATTGTTGGAGGCGCAACTCGCCACAGTCAACCGCATGGCTGCGGCCAACGACTTACCGGATGCCATCATCACCACCGCGTCAGGCCTGAAGATCACGCCGCTGGACGCGGCAGTACCAGACGCCGCGCAAGCCATGATCGACCAGACAGCTATGCTGCTGCCGCACCTCAAAATCACCGAGTTGCTGATGGAGGTCGATGAATGGACGGGCTTCACCCGCCACTTCACACACCTGAAGACCAGCGACACGGCCAAGGACAAAACCTTGCTGTTGACGACGATCCTGGCCGACGCGATCAACCTGGGTCTGACCAAAATGGCCGAGTCCTGCCCTGGCACCACCTACGCCAAGCTGTCTTGGCTGCAAGCCTGGCACATCCGCGATGAAACCTATTCGACGGCGCTGGCCGAGCTGGTGAATGCGCAGTTTCGGCAACCCTTCGCCGGCAACTGGGGTGACGGCACCACGTCATCGTCGGACGGCCAGAACTTCAGAACCGGCAGCAAAGCAGAAAGCACTGGTCATATCAACCCGAAGTATGGAAGCAGTCCAGGACGGACTTTCTACACCCATATCTCCGACCAGTACGCGCCCTTCAGTGCCAAGGTGGTCAACGTGGGCATTCGTGATTCAACTTACGTGCTTGATGGCCTGCTGTACCACGAGTCGGACTTGCGCATCGAGGAACACTACACCGACACGGCAGGCTTCACCGATCACGTGTTTGGCTTGATGCATTTGCTGGGATTTCGCTTCGCGCCGCGTATCCGTGACTTGGGCGAAACCAAGCTATTCATCCCCAAGGGCGATGCCGCCTATGACGCGCTCAAGCCGATGATTAGCAGCGACAGGCTGAACATCAAGCAAATACGCGCCCATTGGGATGAAATTCTGCGGCTGGCCACCTCCATCAAGCAAGGCACGGTAACGGCTTCGCTGATGCTGCGCAAACTCGGCAGCTACCCGCGCCAGAACGGCTTGGCCGTGGCGTTGCGCGAGCTGGGGCGCATCGAGCGCACGCTGTTCATTTTGGATTGGCTGCAAAGCGTGGAGCTGCGCCGCCGCGTCCATGCGGGGCTGAATAAGGGCGAGGCGCGCAACGCGCTGGCCAGGGCGGTCTTCTTCTACCGATTGGGTGAAATCCGCGACCGCAGTTTTGAGCAGCAGCGCTACCGGGCCAGCGGCCTCAATCTGGTGACGGCGGCCATCGTGTTGTGGAACACGGTATATCTGGAGCGTGCCACCAGTGCTTTGCGTGGCAACGGCACGGCGCTGGACGACACATTGTTGCAATATCTGTCGCCGCTGGGGTGGGAGCACATCAACCTGACCGGCGATTACCTATGGCGCAGCAGCGCCAAGGTCGGTGCGGGGAAGTTTAGGCCATTGCGACCGCTGCCACCGGCTTAGCGTGCTTTATTTTCCGTTTTCTGAGACGACCCCTCAAAGCGATCCTCAGCGGTTTTAGCATGATTTTAATGTCGTGATGCGATTTCTTTTTCATCACATCACAACGCGCCTTACATTAACGATTTATGACAGACTCTTTTCGACCCAACGATATTCTTTGGTCTGGAAATTGTCCTGCAAACAGATGACGCATTTACCGTTGCGGCTTTCAGCGTAAACACTCCAGTGATGTACTGGCGTATCACAGTTATCAGAAACAGACTTGATGAAGCCGCTGAGCTCATGCTTCTGTACGATGGTGAGTTTGGATGTCGCCACCAGTGAACGCAGTTCAAACGCATCAAACTCGACTGTGATTAACCCCGCAGGGAGCGTCACTTCGTTGCAAACGGAATACAGCTCGCGCGGCACCGTGAAACACACACAGGTTTGTGCATATTGCTCAGCAGTAATATCGGCTGACGACTCAACCGCACATAGCAGCGTTTCCGATGAGATACCAATTTCTGCGTCGTGAGTACGATCCACCAGCTGGAGTGCTTTGTGCGCCTCATATTCGGAGATAGGCTCCCTACCTCTGTCAGACAAGACCTGGTGAATATCTTCCGTATCCCACAGCTTCGTCAGCACAACGGCATGTTGGTTTTTTGTAGAGAGATGAGCGATAAGTTCTTTGACTGTGCAGTACATAGGAAACCTCTTTTTATTGGTATTTGTCGTTTTGTTTACCTCTTTATTGAAACACGACCTCAGCCGCTGACGAAGAGTAGATAGCAGAATAATTAATTTATTAGTTGCCATATTGGCAACCAATAGTTTAGATGTTAAAATGTTGACAAATAGGAAACACGAGAGATGCAATGCACGTAATATCAAGAGACCCTTTTGACCAGGCATCCAAGCGATTTCCAAACAGTGCTCAGGCACTATCTGACGTATATCGAACACTGAAGCGCGATAGTTATCAGACGCCTGATGAGCTTAAAAAGGTTTTCCCCAGCCTTGATCGGATGAAATATAGAGAGAAATGGTGGGTTATAGATATCAGTGGCAATACCTTAAGAATGATGTTTTTTGCCGACTTTGACCGGGGAAAAATATTCGTGAAACATATAACAACCCACGCTGAATACGATAAGTTAACTGATCATTACCGGAGAACAAAAGCATGATGTTTCAAGATGCCGTAAACGCAGCACAAAACCTGATAAACCTCGTGCCGTTACTGGGAGACAGTCACTCACGCACGGATTATGAACAAGCAGTTCAGTTGGTTGAGCACCTCGTCGAAAACGACCCAGACAACCCGCTTATCGACATGATTTGTGCGAAGATTGATGCGTATGAAAAAACCGCGCCAGAATTTGCTGAATTTAACGAACGGTTAGCAAACAGCGATAGCGGTGTAGCAGCATTGAGAACGCTGATGGATCAATACCACCTTAATACGACAGACTTTCAAGAAGAGCTCGGTTCGCGCTCATATGTCAGTCGCATTCTCAAAGGTGAACGCGGATTAACACTGGAGCACATCAAAAAACTGTCTGCGCGTTTCAATATCCCTGCCACCATTTTCATAGGTTCATAGGCCAAACGGTGACAGTCGAGCCCGCTCATTAAAAAACCCGCGATATGCGCGGGTTTCTTTTTTGATTCAGTAAACAATCTTACCGAATTAACTGCCGGTTGTGCTGAATAGTACAGACCGCACCAAGACCCGCATGCAGCACGAAGACTACCAACACAAACCATCCAGTGAGCGGGATCTGTAACGAACTCTGGGATGCCGCTGACACGGTCAATATCAAGCCTATAAGACCAACATATTTAACCGCCAGTGATAGGCACACCACTGCGGGACTGCGTAGCCCTGGCTGCTTGTGCGTTTCGTGATACTGGTACTTTGCATACAGCCCGCACAGCACCAACAAAGACAATGTCATTAACGTTAAAGTACCGATCAGTAATGCCAGCATGACAACCCCCTTTCACCAGATTTTGTCAGCCAATATGGCAGACGCTTTTCCACAGCTTGCGTGCATCACCGCCCACGTCGAATGAGTAGCTCTCGCCAAATTCCTTATCGTCGAATTTGCACACTAGACCATATGGCGTAATGAGCATGTGGGCACCCGCCACGCTGATCCCAAACAGTCTGATACTGATATGCACGGGAACAGACACTACGCCCTTACCGCCCTGGCGAAACCGCTCCAATGCCGAACTGAACATGCCGCGATTAATCAGCACCTCCAGTAAGTGCTCGTTGACCCAACTCCCCTGGTCACCAAAGACGGTTGAATTCGGTTTAACGCTGATGATATTTTGTGGCTTCATCTCTCCCCCTGTGCTATTTCAGCACCCTATTCTGGATGGACGTTTTCCCGGATTTGGGATCTTTCCAGTATCGCTCCGCTAACGCTACTGACGAAAAAACCGCCCGTAGGCGGTTTTGGTGTTGGTGGTTAAAAGTCGATTTCCAGCAGAACAGTTTTCACCAGCGTACCGGACTCTTTGAAGGCCTTGTCCTCCAGCTCAGTGAATGAGCCCCCGAGCAGCTTCACCCGTTCACGGAAGGCCTTGGTCAGGGCATCTTCTCGGAACAGCACGCCAGCTGACAGGATGCCCCGCAGGCGACCGCCTTGCGTATACATCCCGCCAGACAGCAGCAGATCCAATGCCCGGTTCGTGTGCTTGATATCAGCCTTATTTTTGAAAGGCGGGTTCATGATGATGACATCGAATTTCTCATCCATTTCAAGGCTGAGAAAATCAGCATTGACCAGTTCAAGGCTTGTGCCCGTCAATTCAGGGTTTACCAGAGCCATGATTTCAGGATCATTGTTCAGTTGCTGGACACGCTTTTCATCCAGTTCAACGGCGACAATATTGAGGTTTTTTGCCGCTTTAGCCACCGCTTTGACGATGCGACCATCTCCGCAGGACGGCTCCAGAACGCGATCCCCGTCCTGAATATTGGCGCTGGCGACCATCGTATTGATAATTTTTTCCGGCGTCGGGAAAAAGTTGAAGTCGTCTTTCGGCACCACAACCGATCCGCTCAGGATGATGTCGTCGATACGACCTTCCGCACTGCCGTCAAAAATATGGGCTTTTTCTTTACGGTTCCACTTCCCGCCAGCGGCTTCCAGCACCTTGTTGGTGTTGGTGTACAGGCGGCGATCTAGTTGACCTTCCAGGAAGAGTTTATTGCCTTCTACTCGTGCTTCTGACAGAACTGCGAGGACGTCGTTTGATACTTGCATTTCTTACCCCAACCTTTGCTATTGAAATTAGCCACCAGCCCCACGCTGATGGCCTGAGTTTTGTTACCCGATCACCTCGACAGATTGATAGGTTTCATCTGCCAGCACGTCGTCTTCGTTGCTGTCCCGCCCGAAAATTGCAGGTAGGCGATCAACTTCAAGATGGCTTGGCATCCATCCCAAAGTACGCGCCACCCAGAAACTACGGGTATACCCAGCATTATCGACAACGGATACCCGCGCACCTTCGTAGCCCACCAGCTGAGGACTCAGGTTACCATTGCACTGCAAACCGGTGCGTTTGGCGTGCTGATGGCCTTTTTCCATCATCGCCATACACTCGGTGTAATGCTCGAAAGAACCTGCTTTACTCTTCGGTTCGGCAACACCCATCCACTGCGCCACAGCTTTTGCACGCTTTGCCAGCAGGGCAATTCCGATAGGGAAAACACCACTGCCTTGAGTGAAGATGTATTGCTGTTTCTGTTTGTCAATTTTCAGCTGGTTCATAACGGGTTTCCTCGTTGCGATAATTGTTCGGCCTGCAATCAGACCGAACGGCTAATGACTAATACATAAATTGGACGTTTTTTTCGTCGTAAATCTGCTTAACCACCGTTTCACCACTTAATTCCATCGGTTCAATCCCATCAGGAAGGCTGACTGCCGCAGAAACTTCGGTATGAAAGAATCCGTTCTCACGGTAAAAAACGCTGTTCATGACAATTGAATCGGCACCGTCTTCCACGAGCTCAGCCAGAAGCTCTTCCGGCGTCCACTCCATCGCGTTGATAGCGTCACGCAATTCCGTCAGTTCCTGCTCATTCGGTGATTCGGATGCCAACAGTGCATCTAATTGCTGAATGTAGGGATGTTGCGGCTTAAACCGACGCAAGAACTTACCTGCTTCACTTACGCCATCAGTACGATTCAGACCAAAGGTCATGCTGCGTTTATCGGCGCTGATGGTCTTTTGTTTGCGCTCTTCACTGATAACCCAAGGAATTTGCGCATCACGCTTGTAGGTCACGAAATAGCACTGAGTACATGTTGAAGTTGTTGACATAAAAAAACCTCTTTTTATTGGTATCGTTGTTTTGTTTACCAAACCAGTAAAACACGACCTAAGCCGCTGACGAATAATAAAAAAGAGGTTATTTTGAGAAACAATATCGGCCGCTGAATATGGTATTAGCGGAAGGATCCCACGGCAATTTTTCCGTGGTAATAATGCAGCGCGCGAACGCTTTCCTTGTGGTCGTCATCACCCGCCTTGCCCGATTGGCTATTTATTTTGGTTGTCTGGTACCGCTCAACCAAAGCCATGTACTCCGGATCATTTGCCCGGTCATAACGGACAGCAAAGCGACGGCTGACTCCGAATTTATTTCTGCGATTGGCACCCATAGGACATCCCCATTAAACCCTGTTGGCTTGATGTGATAATCATCTCATAGGCGAAGTTCTGGCAAAGGGGGGGAAGACTGACTGATACTCAAAGCAGCTGCCTACTCAAAATATTTGCTTCTAAAAAAGGCTTGATCTTTTACCTTCTAAAGGTAAATTTTATTTAACTTTAGAACAATCTCACTGGAAAAGGAATTAAAGTGAATCCCAAAAAGAATCCAACAAAAACACAAAAAGGCATTTTCATTTTTTTAATTGCGTTATTAGTGGCTCATATTTGTATAACAGCGAAATACAACAGAGAGTTTCGGAGCCAACCCTACACTGATTTTTTTGACGATTTAAAATACAAGTTTGAGCACGTAAAACTCAGTGAACTACAACAATATCCCTCTTATGGAACCTTAATAATTACATCGAATGACAAGATATGGGCAAACCAAAATAGTGATTTGACGAAAAATGTTGAAGTGATGTTCTGGTATGAAAAAGCAAGCCTTATCAATGGTGTTCGTTTGATAAGTGTAGTTGACCCACCATTTAAATCCCCTAACGAAACAACATTCTCAATTCCAATTCCTGAACTTATTGGCTACAAATTGACGCACATAAACCTAGGGGAATTAACTATTCCTTTTGACCGTAATTCGGGAAGACAATTCCCGTTCAACCAGCCTAACACAATAGGTACGGCTTATGATTATTACACCCAAAAATACTCAACCGAAGAAGAAAAAAAACAAAACTGCTGGGCTGGCTATGATTGTCTACATCACCGACTATTTACTGAGATGACGATACAAATCGATTTAGAGGGAACAAAAAAATTATCCTCTTCAGACACATTTATAATGTATGACAGTTCTAGCAGCAAGGGAGCTGCCGCATACTGACCTTTTTCATTTGAAATAAAAGATTACTGCCCCATCAGAGCGCGTATAATCAGGTCACTACCTTTGTGGGTGTAATGGATACCGTCCTCAGTTCGTACCTGAACGCCTCGGATTTCCCTTGCATATCCTTCCCCCAAGGCTACCTTGGGGTCGAACAGCGAGATCCTCGTTTCTTCAGCAGCCTGCCGGATAGCCTCTCGGGTATACTTCAGGGCATTTTCCATTACCGTATTTTTCATTGCAGGAGGCAGCACCCAAACAACAGAGGCTGAGGGGTTGTCTTGCTGAATTCGACGAATGAACTGAGTTGCTTTATGGCGATACCCCACGATTTGGCTTTCACCTATCCCATCATTGGCACCAAGTGAGATCACCACAGTCTCGTAGTCCTGGAAAGATATCGTTTGAACGTATTCATTCCACTTCACCGCACTGCGATCGGTAAGGCCTGTACTCTCTTTGTAAATGCCTTCAACTGGCAGATGTTTTTTGGCGCTGGTGGCAAGGCTATAGGTCAGGCTGTCACCGATAAATAGCGGTTTGGCAAAGGCAAAAACAGGCAGGTACAGCATGAACATTAACACGGATTTCATCATCTAATTTCCTCAGCAGAATACAGCCAATGATTTTAAAAAAGATGTTTTTTTTAATCCACGTTAAACTCCGACACTTTGCAGACAAAAAAGCCCACGCCATTTGGCGCAGACTCTTAAAGCTATTTGTGGTGGCTACTCGTCAGGCCACGGCTTCCTTAGCCATTGCCAAAGCTTGCTCTTGGGTTTTCGCCACGCCGAACCACAAGATCCGAGCTGGAGGGAAGTCGCAACGTAGCATGCTAAGAACGCGCTGTTCACTTTCGGCGAGTTCAGGCTTGTACGCGGCCACACAGCGTTGGTATTCTGGCCCTCTACGTAACTGCGGGATAGCAAAAACAATGAAGCAGCGGTCTTCTGGCTCAGCGCTTTGCATACCTATCTGCGACACCGCATAGTCATACGCAAACTTTTTTACGTCGTAGAAACTGCCGCTTCCATCGTGAAACATCGTGTATTCGATTTTAGTACCGGCTTGCGCACGCTTCTTCATATGCTCAGTTTGCTGGCTATTGTCCCAACGGTGCATCTGCATACGGCTGGCTTCTTTGCCCTTCAGAACAGCCTTGGCATTCGGTTTGTAGCCTTGTGCGATCAGCGCGTCAATCCACTCACGGACAGTCACTACTGAGCCGTTGAAACGGATTGCTGAAGCTAAATGGTTTTTAGCGCGTTTTTCGTTTGCATTTACTAATGCGATCATTGTGGTTTCCTCTTCTTGTTCATTTTGTTTACCTAATTATTTAAGCATGAGCCGCACCACTGACGAAGGGATTACCCAATGATTTTTATAATAAAAAATGCCCATCGAGGGAGATGGGCATTAAGGGGTATCGTGGGTTTGGGAAGCCCACTTCATGATCGGACGCTAAGCATGTGTGGCAGCGTCGAACTCGGGTGAAAACTCAGGGTTTATGCGGATGATAGTTGCCATTTCGACTCTCAAATTTACCTCCACATATTCCCCGTGCTTTAGAAACTGGACTCTTTGGTCGATACGACGCATTCCAATGCCGTTGGATTGAGCCTTAACCCACCAATCGACGTCTGACGGGATTGTCAGTGTTAATCCCTGCCACTGGGTCATGAACACGTTACCCATCGGCTTATACGTTTTCTGAGGCTTGCACCAGAACGGAAACAATTGCTGAACCAACTTTCCATTGCGCGGATCTACAAACTCCAGGAAAACACCAAAAGGCGACTCGCTTAAGATGGTTTTAAAATCCATCCACGCTGCGTGACAGAAGGCGTTATCTCTCAATATCTTTACTGTTTTCACGTCGTTCATTTCGTTTTGCCTTGTTGGTTTCTATGTAATAAGTAAAGCATGACCCCAATCGCTGACGAATAGTGAAAACTATATTATTTTGAATTATTTCTTTCGTGGTTGATTTTGCTTCAGGTAAAAAAAACGCCCACCGAAGTGAGCGTTTCAAAATGGAGGGACTTAACCTTTCCCGTTGATAACCCGGATCAGTTTTTCATTCTGCTCTTGGACCAGCACTTCTGCCCTGGACTGAACATCCATCATCCGCCGGGTTGGCATCGCCTCACCGAATAACGACGCGGTTGCAATGGCCTGAAGATACTCAGACTTCAGGTGGCTTGCCTCTGAGTCCGCAATAGGAAAAGCAGGTAACGGCACCCGTTTCACGATGGAAACGGCCACTGATTGCTGCGTTTTCATCGCAACATTGGTCACCTCGAACAACAGGAGGAACCCCGCGAATGAGCAAAGAGCAATTTTTGCGATCTTTGCTTTAATTCCATCCACGGTCAACCAGACTATCGCGGAACAGGGAATGCCGAGAACAATGAAAAGCAATGCCCCACCAGGCGTTGAGGCTACTATTGTGAACAAGGTGATCATATTTCCTCACTTAAAGGCTGTAGTTGACCAGGACATTGTCCCCCGCTGACAACCGCTAAAGAAATTTTTAAACACCAAATCACGAGCCTCCCCTTACTTGACATCTTGGCGAGTGTCGTTAATGTTGAGATTAAAATTAATAACAAAGCAAATAATATGGATACTCGTCTTCGTAACCTCATCAACGATTACCTAAAACGCATTTCTGAAGCCATTGAATTAATGAAACTCTCAGGGATCGCGTTACCTAAGTCTAACAACGAATGGGCATGCAATGCTCTCCCTATCAAAGGTGTATTAAATGGAGGGGTGAAGTATTTCAAACACGGTTACGGCTGTGCCGTGCATTTAAAATCAGGCGTTGTAGATTTTGACTTTGGTGAGCATGGAGAGATAAATGGATTTGACTATTGGCGGTTAAAAAGCATTTCAGATAATAGTTTAAACCAGTACGGATTCAACTCCCCTAATGAATTAAAAGAATGTTTTGAAACTGAAATATCAAATGGCAACCTGATATTTTCTGGCTACATTCTCTACTACAAGAAAAACACGTCTGTCTGATATGGTTAACGACCAGTTTCCTGGTCGCTAACATTACTTCATATTATTTTTGTTCTGATGCAAGAATTGCTTGGATGGCTTCATCTATTTTCTCTTGAACTTCTTTATCTATACGAGAGAATTCATAAGAAAACGTTCGATTTTTCGGGTTTACTTTACGACGTGCATAAATCCGTCGATCTGAACCTTTAAATAATTCAGTGGTAACAACCGGGCTTACCGCTGATGGCGGTTTCCGGCTTATCTGTGCATCCCTGAAATAAAGCATAATTCTGGCTTTAACTTCTTCCGGAGACATTGAAACGATCTCATCATCTCCGTCTATTTTATCCATTATTTCAAGGGTGATTTCTTCCAGATCAGCATCTTTAGCTTTCACCTCTTCAGAAAAATCCAGCAAAAATTTGTAATCTGGCAAAGTCAGTTCTGACACGACAGGGAATAACGACACCATAACACTAGGGACAGCGGCCGCCTGAAAAGCTCGCGTAACTTTGGCATTCGAAATACCTTCCGCTTTTGCAATCTCAGATTTGCTCATGCCTTGGTCATGCATGACTTGAAAACGGAGACCAAGCTCACGCAGATTATGTTCTTTTGCAGTTTGAATATCAGCTGCGAGTTGCCGTGCATCATCAACACTGATAGTCTCTGATGCCACCAACACTTCAAAATCCACGTTGGCAAATAAGCAGGCAGCGCGACGGCGAGAGCCATCCAGAATTTCAATTCGATCACCAACCACTCTGCCGATAGCTGGGAAAAACTGCTGTAAAACAATGGTTCTGACAATATCTTTAACGGACTCTTCAGTTAGCGTGTCCTGATCCCGGCCATTGATTTTTGCATCGACAAAGGTACGTGATTCTATTTCAGCCGCTGGAATGATTTGTCTTGAAAAAGTTACTTTCAGACCAGATGCGAGCGTAAACACCTTGCTCTGGTTTATGCCTGATTCAAGCATCGTAGTTATCGGGGAACTCCCCATTTGGCGACCAATTTTTTGGACTGGTTTGAATGCTGATCCGCTCACTTAGAACTCCTTAAATACTCAATTCTGTCAAACACTGCGCGCGCAAACTCATCGGCCTGCCCTTTTGCCTTTCTGAGTGCGTCAGCACTCCCTGGATATGAAGCGGGGTTTGCGCTGATAACTGTATCGAACGATTCACCACATCGTTCAAATCCATCAAGGCGTGATAATGATGCATCAAGCATCGAACCGGCATAAACCTCCCTTGCAAAGCTATGAGAAGTCTGGTGATCCTGTTTTGTGCCCATTTTTGACATAAAACCAATATTGCCGAGCAACTTCAGATCAATACCTTCATTTTCAATTCTTTCTACCATTTCTGGCAGTCTTGTCAGGTATTTCATTGTTGAATGAAAGTCTACCTGAGCTGGAGGTGTCGGAGTTAAAAGCAGATCACTGGCTGCTATGCCATTTAGCATAAATGCATCTAGATGAGGACCGGTATCGATCAAGATAAAATCATAGTCATCTTTCAGACGCTCTACGATGTTTTTGCGCAATACCTCACTTGGCGAAGTACCTGGCAAATATTGTTCCACTAAAGACCCCCATTCACTCGCCACAAAGGCATCATCAATAGAAGCAGGGATAACATCAACACCAGGCATAACAGTTGGCTTAACAAACTGCTCAATTAATTGTTCTCTGCTTAGATTGTTAAGCATGGCCTGCGCCGCCGTTTCGGCTACTGAGCCGATACTATTTTGATGGCTAAGAAACATCGTGCTCGACGCTTGGGGATCGAGGTCTATAACAAGGATCCGTAAATCGTACTGAATAAGAGATGGGTGAGCTCTCATCCCATGAGCGAGAGTAACCGTACTAACAGTTTTTGATACTCCACCTTTAAGGTTGATAACAAATATCGCGAATCCGCCCTCACGCTTTTCTCTGTAAGTTTCTACTCCGCGATGTTTGTAGATATCAATAACGTTTTGTAGGGTTAGCGCATATTGCGACGTTCTTCCTGTCTGGCGTTTATTAAACTCGTACCCACTTTCTTCCATCTCAGCGACCGCAGAATCTACAGCCCGTTTATTAAGCATAGGCAGCTTAGCTACGGCGTTTTTAGTGAATGTTTGGTAATAACCGGTTTGATTAAACTCGAGCCGCTGTTGCTCGATTTGAGTGCTTAAACCGTTCAACATAATATCAGCTCGTTGAGCAGTTTCTAAAATGCCACCATAGCTTTTTTTCATATATAAGCCACCTAATAATGTACAAAGTTAATTGCATTGTACATGTTTTTTGTCTCAGTACCAGTTTTCTTGTACGGTATCTTTTTTTTATATCAGGACAAAAAAAGTAGTTCCATTCCCAATAGTTGGTCTCAAACCTTTATCTATCATTTATTTCCGAAGAATAAGGGTGTAATTTGCACATAAAAAAACCGCCGAAGCGGTTTTATTTTTTGAGCTATACGTCACATTTAACCGTGAAAGAAAATCGGCATATTCAGCACCCCGCCAATAAAGTCCTTTTCATCACTTAACTCTCGATAAAACGGAGAGTGAGCCTCTGCCAGTGCCAACAGCGCTCCACGCTCTGGCCCGAACTCATTGACCTTTTGGGTGATCTCCGCGAATATTTTACGGACCGTTGCCAAGTGATTTTCGGGCAAGCCATCTTCCTCCAATAATTGAAGGAACTCCGTGAACATCACATTGCGTGGGATCGGGCTGTACTCTTGAGACATGTTCCCCTCCAAGTTTTGCCCCGCCAGGGGCGGCTGATAAACCTATTCATATCGGATATTAATAACGCGATTTCCAGCGCACGACGCCTTCTGGCAGCTTCGGCTCGTTGTCATTGCCAAAACCACTGTGAAAATCGTCCTTGTATTTTCTGACATCAGGATTCCGCGCGATGATGTATCGCATCGCCAATTCCTTATTAGCAAACGTCATGCGGGTAAATGTTCTTTTCGGTGCGATCAACCCTTCAAGGCAGCGAGTCTCATCAAAACCAACTGGGCAAATATCAAACCAGTGTGATAAACCGAATGGTGCTTTGGTCTTAGCAACCTTAGCTTTGGCCTCATCGTCATAACATTGAGGTAATACCACCTCAATGACATCGACCGGGTCGTCAAGCTCAAGCGCGCTATTGCCGATCAGCGCATCCATCATGGGTTTCCCATTTTCGTCACGTAGCGAATTCGCCAACCATAACGCTTTAATGCCATGTTGCGGTTGTTCTGCATATGCTTCAGCATAACGCCAGCGTGCATCGAAGCTGCTGATTTCGCCGACTAAGTTGACATGGATGTCATAGTCCAGCCCGCCGTAATCCAGATCTTTATTCGCACTGAACATATTTATATCCGGCATTTCTTTTGTTGCAAAAAGCCAAATATCAGCTAACTGAGTGCCCAGCTCCTGCTTCCGTCCTTCAGGGTACCGGTAAGGAGACGCGTACATTTCTGCCAACTTATCCTTGGTGCTTTCATTTTCCAGTCGCTGGTAAATGCAATGAGCCGCTTTGCTCAGCGAGCCCAGGTATACGAATTCCCATTTCACTCCAGCATAGCCGTCTTTAGCGATTCGAATACCGATCGGGAACATCAACGCGGGTCGCTGTACTTCCCCGCCTGTCGCTCGGTTGTAGTTCATCTCAACGTAGGCCTCTTTCCACAAATGCGCCATTTCCGCCAAGCGGCGTTGATTTGCTGGGTTTAGGCGATGTATCTCGACAGCGCCTTCTTCGACGAACTGGAACGCTTCTTGTTTTTCTTCGTAGCTCCCGAATGCAGCGGTTAGATTTTTCCACTCTTCCGCTTCCGGCCATTCGTAGAGGGTGGTTTCTGCCACATTTGAGGCGATCAACGTTACCCAGGAGCGTGACACTTCTTTGATGCCTGTTTTGGTCAAGTTAAAGTTAACCCGCTGAACCCAGATATGTGGCTCCAAGCGGTCATCACGCTCATCTGGACGAGGGGCTATGTATAGGGATAATTTACCACTAGCGTTAACAATCAAACGTAGTGGCTGCGCCTGGTTTTCGCATGCGAAATCGATCACCTTCGGCAGTAAATGCATGCCACGGCAGGCGATCATGTCCATCATGTTCAGTAAACTTTCCCACTGTTTTTTATCGCCCATCGCATCCGAGAGCGGCGCGCCACGGTTGGCTGCACGCCAGGCTAGTACCGTTTTATCAATGATGCTGTCATGTTCGGTTAACTCACCGACCCGCCCGGCCACCAGCGCTGCATTAAGTAAGTCACGATATTTTTGTTCAGACCGTCGTTCTTCGCGCAGGTATTTCGCCAGCGATTTAAACAATGCAATGTAATACGAGTGGTTAGAGCGTACCGAGCGGGAATAAATGTAATATTCCAAATCTTCTGCCGTTACTGCATCCAGACACAAGTATGGCAACCGTTCACAGCCTTCATCCCATTGTTTATTATACTTTTCAATACACACGTTCACGTTATATTCACGGGTGGTATTTCCCCGACGTGAATAGCTGGTTTTCTTGACCGGTGCTTTTACCGTTAATAAGCCGTCTTTAATAAAAGCCACGGCAACGTTACGTTCATCCTTAAAATCAACGGTGAAGCTGTACGAGCCGTATGAGCGGTCGTCATTCTCTTTAGCAGCTCCTGGTGCGGTTGTCGGATTCACCAATGAATGCCATTGGCACATAACACGCGAACCGCTCCGCATATGGCTGTTTGCCCATTCAATGTAGCTGTTCAGAGACATGCGCTTGCTTGCTTCGGGATTGCTTAACAAGCTGGTTCCATCGGCATCATGAATGAAACGGCAATACTGCTCCTGGAATTTCATTGATACGAAATTCACACCGGAAGTCTGGTCGTAGAAATCACCAAACAGCTTTTCACGATGGTCCAGACCACAGCACATGATCAGAAAACGTTTATAATGAAGAGCCATGCGTTCATGAGACTTCAGGCGGTCGGAGTACGCCACATCCTGAAATTTGATTTGCTCCCCGTCGATACCTCTGAACAACCGTTCTTGTTCATCCTGAGACGGGAACAGCATATTGGCACCCAGGTGTGATTCGACAGGTGAGACGATGCGATATAGATTTTCACCATCACGCACCATCAGGAAGACTTTGGCATTTTCAGCATTGTTGATGATATTTTCCAAGCGATCCTTATAGTCAATGTAACGACGGGTTGAAGCCATTACTAAAACGCAACGCGGTGAAGGAAATATCTGGTTTACCAGGGCGTCATTTTTACAGAGCGCGTCAAAGAATTTGCCAATATCGCTGAAGTCAAACCAGTCATTGAGATCGTAATGGATCGCCAGTTCTTCATCGACCATTAACTTTTGCTGGACAAAAGTCAGCGGCTCGTCGGCCGGTGCAGACGCTCCCTTGCGGATCACCTTCACATTGACATCTTTGCCAATATAGAGGTCCAGCGACTGAATGCCATCCATTAGCTTATCAACTTGGGTCCGTGCATCTTCCGTGGTCGCCAACTGCGCCGCTGCCATTTCAGAAAAATATGGCACTACCGCCTGCACGGCCGCAGTAATTTCCTTGTTCCGTTCTTGGATCCATTCCGATTGAATGGTTGCTATCTGGAGGTTTTGTTTTGCAGCGTCCTGCATGCTTTTAATATCATTCTCAGTAATACCCGATGCAAGTGCCTCCCCCAGAGACCCAGTAGCCAGGCGCACTGCATTATTACTGATTGCTGGCATTGTGCTGGCACTTTCCCCTTTCGCAGCTGCTTGCTGCTCGATACGTTGAGTCACTATAGACTTCATCGACTCTGGACTGGCGAGAGCATGAGAAAGCGCATTAGTCAGTTCGGTAACACGCTTTTGGCAGGCAGCAACTTCTGCATCACGGATCTCTTTTGCATCATCTGCGAATTCAAAGCGCTCAACAAAGTCGTTAAACAGGAAGCGGTGCTCTTTGACGGTACGCTTTACACTTCGGGAAACACCATCTTTATCAACACTTACAAAGGTAGCGTATTGGTCGTAATGCTTCGGATGGGCCCGCAGAATAACAGTATGCAGCTGGTTTTCGACCCAGCGTAGAGACTCAATGAGAAGTACCTCATCGCCCAGGATTGCCTCTTCTGGGATATCCTGCTTTGCGCGCCAGTATTGACCGCTCTGTAGGGAGTTGAAGCGTTGGATGCGCTCGACTTTCTCTTCGCGAACTATGATACCTGTCATGGTGCTACCCTCAGTTATGATTCATTTTCTTTCATTAATAGTCACATGACCACAACAGGTAACGAAGCTTTTGAGAGTTTTTAACGCACAACCCCCCTAATAAATTGTTACTTTATCCAATCCGATTTGATCGCAGCAAAGTCAACATGATTGAATATTGTTGATGCTGGACTATAAACCCTCCAACCCTGTCACTTTTCATGTAACTTTTCACAAATCCACTAAAATCGTTGATGCTAGACGATTTTAATATCGTTGACGCTAGATTATTTATGTAACAAATAAATTGTTGACGCTAATCGAATTGAAATTATTTTTGTTGATGCTGGTCTATTTTTGGGGCGAGGATGTGTTATTTAACAGCTCAAATAACCAGGAAGGGATAACGGGATATACACCGCAAAAGTGAGCAACAAGCAGTGATACCGCTAGTTCAAACAAGGAGAAGTTTCACGAAACTTAGGCCTAAGTTATAAGTTTTACAGCCTTTTTAGTGCATCGAAAATCGTCTTGCTCCAACGATTTTCG
>NZ_JAMPQC010000047.1:0-21615 GCF_028482225.1 Providencia sp. PROV130
CGCAACACCGCCAGTCGGTAAAACAGTGAATGGGGGACGAACAAAAGGTTTACCAATTATATCTTCATAGATATAAGCGCCATCCTCCTCGAGGAGAATATCAACGCCCTCTTGAGGGTGAAATTTCCATTCAGCAACACGAAATTCAAGGTTTTGAATACCAATTTGAGGCAGGTTTAATAAAATCACCTCTCCTGGTCTGTAGGCGTAACCATCCATATTCATCCGTAATTGGACACGACGCCCCGCACGTTTTTTGCGTAGGTATAAATTAGAGAGCCGTGCCGCTTGGTATGGGCTAGTGACAAAGCGGTAATCCATGTTTTCTTTAATTTCTAGCCCATCTTCTTCAATCCATTCATCAACAATGACCGGTTCAAAATCGGTTTTGATGTATTGTTGCTCTGCATCCACAAACGTACCATAAATGGCATTAGTCGCATCACGCAGAGAAAGTTCAGGGGTAATATTAACGGTATCAATAATTTGATTAGGTTCAATGCGTAACACCGCTGGGCCATTATAAGCCTGCATCAAAATGCCGTGCTTGCCCGCAACATAAGTCGGCTCAGCAGCAATGCATTTATGCATGTGATCCAAAATTGCTGATGGAGACTCAGAAAGCTCATAGGCCCCATTAATCGTATAGCGAGCCTCCGTGTTGCCTTCGGGTGTTGTTACCGGTTCGCTACATAAATCAGCCGCAACTTTGAACGCATCAAAATCAATATCTGAATCGGGTACACCCAAATAGCTACGGTAAAAATCAAGAATAATTAATGCCCCGTTATTGCTCCAAGCCGTTTTATTTGTGCGCGGATCATAGACAGGCTTCCCCCACACTTCGACTTTGATGTTAGGCACACCGTACGGAAATTTTTCAGCGTCGTATTTCAGGGTTAAACGCAGCCATGCCAGACCATCGCCTATCATGTCCGATTTCCATGACGGAGCATTTTTCAATAAGTAAGGATCACAATCTGTACGGCCATTATGGAATTCATAGCTAGCCTTATCACCGAACGTACCAATCAGATCATCGTTAAGCCAAATCTGGCCAATGTGGTCAACTTTATGTGCGGCAATCGCCAATGCCATGAATAATCGTTCGTTTTCTGTCTGGTCGCCCTTTTCTTCTTCTGCAAAAAACAATAGCCCGGAACACACGGTTTTACCGACTATAATGGTTTCTGGCGCGGTCGGGGAGCGTAGCATTTGCTTGCGTTCTGATTGGTCTCGATACCCCATTGACGGCATTTTATCTTTGAATAACCGCGAACCTGCAAATTGCGTTGCCATGCCCGCCGCAATCATAGCCCAACCCGCAGGCCCCCCCATCATGGCACCCGCAATCATTAAGCCGGTAGAAACGATATTTGATACAACTTTACCCATCTACTCGACCCTCCATGCCTTGATTGGTTGATGGTTAACTGGTAATACCCCGTTTTCAGTGACAGACCACACCTTGCCAGCCCAAAGCACACCAAGAGTTTTACCTTCATCGCCATTAAACATAACAATGTCGCCCCTTGTGGCTTTGTCTGGTTCGATTTCGGTAAAGAAACTTGATAGGCCTGACTCTAAGTCACCGAATTCCGACTTTAAGACTCGCATAGCCCCTGATTTTGTTTTGTAACGACCACGAACCTTTTCAGCGATATCGATACCGCACACAGCAAGCGCGCAATCAGCCGCAAATAAACAACAGTCATGCTCACCCCATGAAAAAGGGCGACTCATTGCCGCCCTTAAAGTTTCAGGTAATTGTATGGTCCATTGAGGATGTCGCATTTACTTACCTCCAAATGTAAAAAATCCTCAGTTAAGAGGCCTTGCGTGCGAATTAGTTTTAGCGTTTATTTATAAATGAAGGCTGGCGCATCCTTTTTACTGCCCCAATAAATCGAACGTTCTGCCATCTGAGCAACATATCGAAATATACGGTCACCGTTATGACGTTTAGACCACGATTCATCTGTGAAACGGTCAGGCAGTCCCATTGACCAACGTTCAAAACGATTTGATACCGTGAGCCCTATTTTATTCTCTTCGCCTGTGGTGACGCTTAGATTCGCTATTTGCCCTGCGAAAATAACATCCGCTAATATTGGTTGCCCATTATCTTCATCTATTGCCACTAGCATAAGGCGAACATCACGCCCACGACTTCGCTCATTGAGCACTTCACCGACTAGCTTCGAATCAAAACCGCTTAGTGATAGCAATAGTTGAGTTGGGCTGGTTGATAGTCCTTCTTTTACTGATTCAACCGCGCCAAGTTGGCCCACACCTTGATAAACTTCACCTGCGATAGTGAGATTGCCCGTTCCGGTATGAACGCACGTCACGCCTGACTTTAAATCAAGCTTTGCCGCGACAATCAAATAGTAATCATCATTAATGGCTTTAACCATTTCGTCAGATAAGGGATGGTAAATCATCAGTAAAGCGCCTCCTCAAATTCAAGAGAAACATCCGACAGTAAGTAAGGGTGAAATTGAAAATCCCCTTGCTCATTGTCTACCGGCTTAAATATCCCATAAGGTTTGGCAACTTCCACCTTCTCATTGAGAACCGGTGAATATCGAAGCATGGGAGAAATAGCAATAACAGCATTTCCGCTGGCATCACTTTTAATATTCTCGGTCACCATTTTGAGTTCATTATTAACAGTAAGGTAATCGCCTTTTCTCAGTACGTTAGTGTTAGGCTTCCAACCTTTCGTTTGCAGATATCGCCCCGTTTGATTGGATGCACTCACTAAAGGCGTCCCCATATTAGCAACGCCTTTTCGCGCCCAATGCGATAGCTTTACTCGCCCACTCTCACCATCAAGCGAAGCCATGAGAACTTCAAGCTCTCTTGACTCATCGTCTGTTAGGTTTGTAAAACTGAGCGAACAATGCCATTTACTGCCGGGGAAACGTACTGTTTGGGAACTGCCTGTGAATACTGAAGTGAAGGTTTTACTGTTACTAATTAATCGCCATGACATTTCGCTAGGGTTAATACCCGAAGGCCATTCGATAATAGACATCGTTTATCTCTCTAATATTTGTCTCGTATTTCCATTCGTGGCAAAGTCACGCTGAATTTCAGCAACAGCCGCTTTAGCTCCTCTATTGGCTGCAATTTTAACCACCTCAGCTAATGTTTTATCACCATTTCCATAAACTTGGTTTGTTTGGTGAATAACATAAGTTACATTTTGCTCAGTACTATTTTTAGCGTTGGTGTTATTGGTCGTGTTATTTGTTTGGCTTGATGGATGGAGGTATTTCATTGCAAATACATCTGGTGACGTACTTCTAGTTAGAGCATCCAGTACATTATCCAGACGAGCCGATGTATCTTGCGTCATCACTCGCTCGCCCTCTTCCAATAGCCAAGTGCCTGTTTTAGGCACTCTATCAATACCACTGTGTGCCATACCAGTTAAATTAAGGCCATTCAAACCCGCATTAAAAGTCTTGACCTGTGATGACCCCATAATGCCGCCGCCAAACAGCCCTGTCATAGCATTAGTTATCTGAGCTTGAATAAAGATTCGTATCAAGTCTTTGATTACTGACTTAGTCATATCACCAAAAAAATCACCTATTGCCTCAAGTGCATTCTTTGAGTTAGTCGTAATGTCAGTTAACGCATTGGCAGCACCATCCGTAATGTTTTGTAGTGAATTTGTGATAAAACCTTCCGCTTGTTGGCTGTAATTCCTTGCATTGTCCATGTAATTTTGCAAAGCCATATTAACGCCTAACGTCCAGTTCCCCCTCATTATGTCCTGCTGATTGTGGAAACCTTCCAGCATTGACAGTCGTTTTTGTAATTCATCAGAAATGAACTGCGTTTCCTTTTCATACATTTCTTTTGTCATACCAGACGATTTGTCATTGAATTGAGCCGTAAGAGTATCTTTTTTCTTCATATACTCTTCTTCAATTCTAAACCTCTCTTGCATCCGCCCTTGTGCTAATGATCCCATTCCAGCCATAGCTAAAGTTTGGTTGTATTGCCTTAAAGTTTGTAGTGATTCATCCATTTGTTGTTTGTGAAAGGCAGCTATTTTCACCTCTGCTTCTTTACGCTGAATTGCCTTTTCAATTTCTGCATTGCGCTTCATTTCAAGGGTGATCAATTCAGCATTAGCAAGTAATGACTTCTGGTCTGCGGTAAGGGTTTTCTTAGACTTTATGTCAGCGAGCTGCTGCTCCCATTTAACCAATGCTTGTTGCTGGCTACCTAAACTGCCGTTGGTATCTCGCTGTTGAATTAACACCATCTGCTGTTCTTTAAGGCTTGATAGCATTTTTTGAGCGGCAGATTCAGAATAAGTAGCATTTTTAGATTTAGTTAACTCCCTTTGTTTTTCAAGGTTGTCGTACTCAATCCCTGCTAACCTAATGGCTTCTTTTATACCTTCAGGATTAGCCCCCGATCTCATTGCTGCTTGTTCAGCAGCTAATTGAGCGCGCGCTTTACCTGTTTTCTCTGATAATTCAACTTGCTGCTTTAGGCCTTGAATAAATTTATTAGCATCATCACCGCCGTAATTTAACAATAATGATTGAGCGTTAAACTGCTTCATTGCATTAGTTGAAATACCTAGTTTTTGCGCTAAGAATGATTGGGCGTCAGCAAGCATCTTAACTTTAGGTCCTGCTGCTTCTAAAACATCAGACTGCTGACGGGCTGCATGCATTTGTTCCCCAAATCTACGAGATAATTCTTTATTGATAATCCCTAAAGTATCTTGTGCATAAGATAGTTTTACTGATGTTCTTTCTAATTCCTCTTCTTTTTTGACTAACTCATCCATTGCGGGGGTTAAAAGATTTAGATAGTAATCAGCTCGGTGTTCCTCACCTTTCCTGTTTTTAAATTCTTCTGATTTTTCTCGGTAAAATTTTACTGATCTAGTTAGCTCATCAACAGCATCCTTCTGTTTATTATACTCCTCAGTCTGAGCCTCTATATTTTCTCTATTTCTTACTGCCGCTGCTTTTAACTGAATATCTGTAAGTTTAGTAAGGTTAGCAATAAGTTCAGGTAACTCATGTATAAAACCTAGAGTTTTCTCTCTCGCCTGCTCTGCTTGTTGAGAATAATAGTAAAGGCCCGCGCCCGCTAACATCGCTACCCCAACTGGGCCACCGACTAAAGCTAAACTTCCTTTTAATAGGTTAAAGGATCCACTTGCGGCTCTAGCTGCGGCTGCAGCAGCGGCTTGTGCCGCTGTATATGTGTTTGTTGCATTAGTTGCTGCAACGGTCGCCGCAGTCATTGCAGACCGTGACGCAGTAACTTTCGCCTCTGCTGTGCTGATCGCTGCGGCTCTTGCATTCGCTGTAGCTGTTTCTGCTGCCGCTAATTGACGAGTCAATACCAATGAAGCTTGTTGCAATTCAGCCATTCGTGTCGCCGTTGCGATTCTTCCTTGTTCAGATATCTGTGATTTGGCACGTTGTACTTCAAGTGCTTTTTCCGCCTCAATTTGAGAGATTTTAATTTTGATACTGTTAACTTCCGCTTGAGCCAACTTAACCTCTGCAACAGAAGCTGCATTTGTCGCTTTGACACTCTCATACTCTTGCATCGTTTTTGCGTGAGAAACTTGTATTGCTGCTTTATCCGCGTTCGCCCTTCTTACAGTTGCTAGCGCTGCTTGTTCAGCTGCTGCGGTTACTGAGGCTTCCGATTTAGCCTGTGCAGCAGATGCAGTTATTGTTCTCAGTTTTTCTTTGCTAGCGTTAGCTAATGCGCCAACATATCGTGCACCAATCACACCCGCGCCGATTAGAAACACTTCCGTTAGAGATTCTAAATTCTCTGAACCTGATACCGCTAGATCACGCAATCCTGCTGAAAATGACTTTATAAGCTCATTGTCACCTAAAAACTTGGTAAGATTATTATTGGCAATTAACAGCCCTTGGGATAATGTTGCCGTGGTATTGGCAAACTCTTTTGCAATCGCATCTCCTTGAGATAAAAGCCCATTGACCACAACATCATTCGTTAGTTTTCCTTGAGCTGCCATCGCTCTTAACTGTCCAATGTTAACACCTAATGAATCAGCTAAAGCAACCATTAAGCGGCTTCCCTGCTCTGCTACAGAGTTAAACTCTTCCCCCCGTAAAACCCCAGAGGCTATACCTTGAGATAACTGGATTATGGCATTTTCAGCCTCTTGCGCTGTTGCCCCTGATACCGCGAAACCCTGGTTAATAATTGTTGTTAGCTTTGCTAACTCAGATGCTGACGTCCCATACTCTCGGGTTCCTCGTTCCAATCGAGCATACAGTGTGGCTGTTCCATCTAGGCTAGCTCTTGTTTCTTGTGATATATCAAAAACACGCTTCATTACTTCAAGCTGGGTTTCACTTGCTTTAGTAGCATTTGCTAGTTTATTAGACAATATCATCCATGAGTCTGAATATTTCAAAACAGCAGATATTGATAATGCACCCGCAGCAGTTGCGGCCATTCTTTTTAAAGAAGCACTAAACGCATCAGTGGATTCCGCTGCCCGCTCCCCACGTTGTGTTAATCGGTTCAATGATGACGCCAAGGTATCTGAGTTTCGTTGTGCCGCTGCACTGTCCAAAATAATAACTAGCCTTGAGGATTGCTCTGACATTGCCCATCTCCTAGAACGAAGAACCCCGCCAACTTGGCAGGGTCCATTTGTTAAGCTTCTACTTATGTTTAAAAATTATTTACGTATATAATATACTGATATATATCCCGAGTTTTTATCTTTGCTACGAATTTCAACACCTGACATCACACCGTCATTTTCATAATCAGCTTTAATTTCAGCGCATGACTCATCTGATAGGCAGAAAAAGAAGTCTCGATTTTCATCATATTGATTCGATGTTTTTACTGGAGAGCCATATTTTTTATCTAAATCTAATTTCTCCTTATTGTATTGTTCTAAAAGTAGTTCCTTATCGTTTGTTGCTTTATACTTTTTATCAATGGTCACAAGCCCTTTATATTTAGGGTCATTAAAAGCAAAAATAAACTCTCCTCTTTCTCCTGATGGAGACGATTCGGAATGGCATAGAGTAAAACCATCTTTATGTTCATCACCACAAGATAATCTCGACAATCCTAATTTTTCAACATTATCCACGGACTGCCCCCACTCGAAACCAAACGGAGCATCAGGTTTACTGTCACACCCTGCTAGCAAAGCAACCACAGCAGCCACTGCTAATATTCTTTTCATCATCAATACCTTTTAATTACCAATGATTGAATATTAGCAAATAGTTGATGCAATTAAATTCTAAAATACCAATTAAGGAGCATAAATAACAAATTGATGGTATAAATTATCAATAAACGCATTTAACTTAAGTCGAGGTACGTAATGTCCATTAGTTCAAATCAAAGCGCTATTCTCAGAATTCAAAATGATATTGCTAACTTACAAAAAAAGGTTGCGGATGAAAGTAAAAAAGAAGCCACTTTATTAAAGCAAATTCAACAAACACATAGTTCAATAACAAAAAGTAGTTCAGCATCAACCGTATCGTCTAAATTAAATCAAATAGCGCGATACAATGAAGATATCGCTCGTTGTAATTCTAAAAAGGCGGATCTAGCTAAAGATATCGCTCGTAAAACATCTGAATTACATCGGTATCAAACTCAACTTGCTAAAGATGAAGAGAATGAACGAAAAAAACTTGAATCAGAAAGAAAAAAACAAGAAAAAGAACAACTCGATTTTCAACGTAAACTAACCCGTGAAATGGAAGCAAAAACAAGAGCTATTCAATCTCAAATATCACTAGCCAAGCAACACTTAAATGAAGCTCCCCATCAAGAACATATCGACTCTCCTGAATATGACGTGTTTGTTTCCCATGCTAGTGAAGATAAAGAATCATTTGCTAGACCATTCGCTGAGCGCCTAAAACAGCTTGGCATCAAGGTTTGGTACGATGAATTTTCTCTTCAATGGGGTGATAGCTTAAGAAAAAAAATTGATAAAGGTTTGGCAAATTCTAGATTTGGCATTGTAGTCATATCTAAAGCATTCATAAAAAAAGATTGGACAGAGTATGAGCTAAACGGTTTGGTTGCTAAAGAAATTAACGGTTCCGGTCGAATCCTACCTATCTGGCACGAAATATCTAAATCTGAAGTCTTAAAGTTTAGCCCGTCTTTGGCTGATAAGAAAGCGTTAACCACGTCAGACTATACGATTGATGAAATGGCAGAGCAACTACTACCTATGCTCAAGGAGTAAACCAAGCCTATCTAGTAAATCTAAAATCCGATAAGTATCATAACCCTCACCATAAGATGAGGGTTTCAACCCCAGCCTTTCAGCTTTTTCTAATGCCTCAATTGCCCATTCTGGCGTTTTTGGAGAAATAATTTGGTTAATAATTAAGAGTTGATACTTTAATTGGAAGATTTCATTTTCAAGCTTTTGGATCCTATCCTCACTCATATTACCCCCTAAAATGACCTCATCTACCGACCAGACATATTGAATTACTCATCAATTCAAAAACAACGTTACTGTTTGTCTTTCCTTTCCTGCTCTTTCATCCATTCTTCACGGAATAGATCATCAAGTGCAAAAATAGCGGCATCAAACTCTCTACGGCTTATCGCTGTCGGTTTTGATGAAAGATACTGATCGATATCTCCGAGAGATAACGGTAATGGACAGGCAGTCATACCCGCATATCGACGGTTACGACCGATAACACTGTAGGCAATTAAAAGCTCGTTAATGACACCATCAAATTTAGGTGCTGGCATGTCGGGAAGCCCTAATTGCTTTCGCTTCCACTTGGCTTTATCACCTTGTAGCCCGCCAAACTCAGTGAGCCACTTTTGAGCCTCTATGACTTTTTTACCGTTTCAGCCACATGCTCAGATTCTTCTTTACCTAATTCAATCGCGGCATTAAGAATTTTCCAGTAAAACTCGGGGTTTTGTTTTAATAATATCGCCCCACGTTCAGGCGTGTATTCAATGGCGACTTGCTTACCTTTCGCATTCAGCTCCCCTACACCTTGCCAATCTTTCAACAAATAACGTGCTGTTGTGGCCATTAATAAATCGTCAGGTGTTTGAGTGATATCAATTTTGGTGATGTCAAACTCGGGTGTGCCTACGTTCATTTTGTTATCAAGTCGGTCAATATGGCGGTAGATAGTTGCGCTTGTTGTGCGGTAATTTTCATTTTCAATTGAACTCACGAGCAATTTGACGCCTTCTTGCGGTTCAATCCATTTTGTGACTTCTAATTTTGAATCTTTATTGATAATTAACATGTTTTAGCCCTTAATCTTACAATAATTAACTTCACCGCCACTATATACATCTAATGACATTGCAACCTTCACAGCTTCTTCCGCTGACTTACCGCTTTTCATTGCCCCCATAGCAAATGAATCACCTGATCCGATAGCTAATGGAGCCTCTGCCTCATAAACGTACGCATGTTTTTCATCTTTGTTTTTACTAACAACAAAGGCCTTGCCATCAAAATCAACCGCAATAATAGAGAAATCTGATAATTCATTAAACGCTGTGTTAAAACTAACCCCCGATGACAATGCTTGCCAGATTTCATCTTTTGCAGACATATCACCGCAAATACCTATAGCCTGAATCCTCCTTCCATTAATCTTTAGCTGATGTTTTTTATCTGCCTCAAATATTTTTTGCTCGTTTAAATTAACTATCATGCTGCCAACTTGAGATTGGCTATCTGCTGCAAGTGTCACTCCATCCCATGCAATGGTCGTCATACCCTTTCCTTAAGCTATAAAAAAGCCCGAATTAACGGGCTTAAGGTGTTAAATTACTTACCCGGCTCGACCACTGGCGGGATACGTGTAATGGTTGGTGGTGTGTCTGCGGCGGTGATGTTGAGTTGAACCTGAATAATGTCAGTGTTGCCACCATCCGGCCAATCACCATCAACCTGCACAGCTGGGAATAAAAACGTATAGCCTCCTTCCGCATTTTGCAGCGTGAACTCAAACGGGATAGTTTCACCGGTTAATGTTTTCTTCCAAATTTCCCATGCTGCTTTAGACCAGGAGAGCGTAATGCTGCCTGAGGGGGTAAAGGTGGTCGGGATATTCGCCCCCGCAAAGGGTGTTCCAGTGCCAATACAACGCTGAACCTGCATGTTGTTGTCAAGGTTCAAACTAAATGAATCAACACAGAAGCCATTACCACCTTGAATACCATTAAGCTTAAGGTTAGTGACATCTTTAAAGCTGTAACGCAATTTTCCCGCATTATCGACTGGTTCAGTATGATATTTAGTACCATCACCTTTCGAGTCGAACCCAAGCCCAGCAAAGGTGATAGAAACTGTTACATCACCATCCGCTGGCGTTTCGAGTTGCATTGCGCCTACCTGACAACCGCGAGCAATTGACGCGACACCAATGTCAGCGGCAAATGTTGCTAATGAGAAAGTGATCCGCTCATTGCCCATTGTTAAGGTATTGTTTGCCCACTCAGCGCCAAAGCAAGATGCTAAAAATGCATCATGCTGCCCATAGCGAAACTTAGCCCCGATATCGCCGCCTACGTCGACGGTGGTGAGTGACTTACCTTGCGCCATGCGAGAGCCGCCAATTTCGTCATTATCAGACGTATTTTGTGTGGGTTTTACGCCGTAACTGGTTCGCGTTAATAAATCCCACTTGCCACTTGTCGGAGTGACACCCGTTGTTGTCTCACGGATAAACGCCGTGATGACCTTAGCACCTGATGACATTTAGCCTCCTATAGTGCGCGATATGGAATAGATAAATTGAGTTGATACCAACCATGACCTTCATCGCCAACATCATCAGCAGATACCGAAAAATAATCCAATTGGCCGTCTGTTTGGTTTTCGAATAAGTCTTTCAGTTTGTCTGCCGTTTGAGTGATAAAAAGTGTGCCCGTTTCCAAGGGCACAAATAATTGAATAAACGCTATGCCGGTACGATGAACCACGGGACCGCTTCCCATTTCTTGTGCACCCGATAAGCCATGTTTGATGGTTAAACGTGCCCAAATAGATTTCCCTTTTGGGTCATATGGCTTATCGTTGGGGTATCTCACATCACTTTTGGCAATAGCGGTCTGTGCCGTCATACGTTGAATGATGGCATTTCTAATTTCCGTTAATGTCATTTGTATGCCTGTACTATACTTTCGAACGACAACCGATAAACACCCTCAGGCGCTTGGCCTGAATGGCCATTCTCAAGACTTGAAGCATAAGGAAGATTGTTTTGAATATAGATGATAGGAAAACGCTCTCGACTGGCTTCGGCTATTTTACCGACCCCCATCGAGTAAGCCTGAACCCCACTACTTGAACCACGCTCTAATGTAGCCCCTCCAGTAAAACCCGTTTCACTGAAATCAGGATGTTGAATACTCACCGCATTGTTATTACGAAACCGCCCCGTATCAACCGGTGAACGTTGCACAATCTCAGTCAATAACTGTATGGCGATAACCCGCATTTTTCGGTTTACATCGGCTTCAACGAGCCCCGCAAATGCGGAAGGAGGAATAGACCAGCTTTGCTTCGCCATATTATCCCCCTCTTAATTGAATGGAGTATGTCGCGCCTGTTGGGTCAGTCCCCACCGATTTAACGGTGTACGCTCTCAACTCGTGAGTGACGAGGTCTTTTGTCGTGATGGTATGGTTAACTTGAGGTGTGCCAGTGACTTCATTGGTTAACGCGGTGAGTTTTAAATCCCCCATGAGGATATTCACGTTATCAATTTTTGAGGTCGCATAGCGCGATAAAACACCCCGCCCTGAATACTCAATAACCGTATCAGTACTGATTTCTGTTACGGGGTCCCAATCATCGCCCTTGATGATATATTTCCCATCAAAAGCGTTGACAGCGTCCGCGAGGTCTTCATCAAACGCAGCAGCTAACTCGGCTTGTAGTTCGTCACGAAGCCCCATCTTTACCCCCTCCGCAGTCGGACTTGGTGAGTGTTAACCCCGTATTGACTAAGCAATGCTAACGCCAGTTGCAAGTCGGGGTCTAAACGTGTTGTACTGCCAGAATTCAACTCCGCATAGGATTTAGATACCGAAGCACCATCGGCATTAACCGTTTTACTGGTCAGTGCACCGCTATCCGATTGCTGATAAAGTTTACCTTTGGAAGCAACTTCAGCCGCATAAGCACCCGCTTGTTTTACATCATCAGGAATATCACCATGACCAAAATCACGAAGATTCAGTGAGGTTAGCCATGCGTTGGCTGATAGTACGGATTTAGGCTTTTTAGCCTCATCAGCCCAATCAGCTCCCAGTTTTAAATCGACATCCTCAATCGTGATATATTCGACCATGAAATGCCCTTACTTAGTCTGCCAGCCCTCATTCGTCCAGCGTTCAACTTCATTGGGGTGAACATCAGCATAGATGCCACCCCGAGTCATTACGACCAGCTCAATACCTTTTTCTCGCTGTTCATCGAACGTTTTATTGGACTGTTCTACATCCGATTTTTTATTTGGTGCCTTGGCCATATTCATTTCTCCAAAGAAAAAAGGAGCCGAAGCCCCTTTATGGTTTAACCTAAGATAATGCAGCTGTGCTCTGTCTTAACAGGGGCAACACCCCATGACAACCCGACTTCATAACGCACTTGGCGATATTGGCGATAAAGCGCTACTTGGAAGGTAATGCCTGACTTTGGATCAGTCACGTTCATGACGTCATCAGCAGTATCACCACCTTCTGGCATTGCGGGAGTGCGCGCCGCCAGCAAGAAGGCTCCACGGTCAAAGGCCATATTTGCCGTATAAGTACCCAGCACCGTAATAGCAGTGTCATCCGCCAAGTCTTGACGTAAGCCCGGAGCCGCTAACGTAATAGTTGATGCTGTCGCTACCGCAATAACGTATTGATGAGCATCACCTGCAAACGTAACGATATCACCGGCTTTGAAAGCGCCCGTCCCTGTATCCACAGCAATAATAATATCGCCTTCTTCTTTCTCACCATTAACCAAATAGCCCGTTGCTGCAGAAGCGTGTTTTTTCACGTTTGCGGATTCGTGAATATTAAAGCCTTCTAAGCGACCAATGATCCCCTCACGCAATAACGCATCGGTGCCTGATTCATTCACTTTAAACAGAACAGACTGTTTACCGCGCAAATTAGCAATCGCGGAAGACCCTAATACCATCTGCAAATCGGTGGTTGGTGCCCCGTTATCACTCATCACCTGACGAGCCATAGCAGCATCACTTAAATCACCCGCTACTCCAAATGGCGCTTTACCTGCTTCACCAACCGCGCGAGAAGACGCGTAGTAAAGTGCGGCAAGGTCAGCGTCCACTTCATTGGATAATGCACGAAATGCCTGTGTGAACTGGTCTGCAAGAATGGTGTTATAGGTTCCTGCTGGCCCTAATGCGAGTTGTTCTTCACCATTCCATTTGACCGGTGCCATTTTGGATTTAGTGATCTTAACTTCAACGTTACCGATTGATTGATCGCCATCATTTGGCGCATTTGCACCAGGAGTGATATCAACCGTAGTTGCAATCGGTGCTACTGGTGCAGTGACGGTTTGGCCTTTGGCAGCTGCATCTGCTTTCGCATTACGTGATACTGCGGGAATTAAACCGACTTGTTCGCGAGAGACGGTGTCTAACGCAGTGTAAATAGTCGGGATAAGCCCTGTTAATGTATTGGACATGTATTATTCCTTATGTGAGTTAAATGTGATTTGTATTTGAATGGCCTATCCAGACCTAACGATGCCCATCATCCGAAAGGCATCAGGAGAGAATTAATCAACAATGGTAATTTTATCTGCGAGCGCTGCATTTCTAGCTGCTGGATCAAGTGAATCAAACGCTGAGCGCTTCATTGTCTTTTGCCCTGCTTGGTGCTGACTGGCTTTTGAACCCATCCCACTGTTATCAGAGGCTTTTAAAATGTGGTCTTTCTGCGGATACTGCTCCACTAAGAATTCGAGCGCTTCATCAAACCCAGCTAACTCACCCGGCTTAGCACGAGAATAGATTTTGTTACCTGACGGGTCATAGGCCACGACATTGCCGTCTTCAATTTTGAATGACTGACCGAAGCGAGCTTGAACAAAGTCAGCAGGAATGGCCATTTTGTCAGCGATGAATTTAGAGCCCGCAAAGCTGCCGCCAATCATTGAATTATAAAGCTGCTCTTGAAGTGTGTTAGCCTTGCTATTTGCTTCATCCAATTGAGTCTGGAATGACTTAGTAATTTCAGCCTTAACTTGGTCAACCGCACCTGCATCAATCAGTTTCTTCTGGTCGATTTTGGTTAACGTCTCAATGGCTTCTAATGCTTTTTTGGGATCTTCAATCCCTGCATATTTAGCCAGATTCGCTTCCGCCGCTTCTTTGGCTTCACGATGTGATTTGGCTTCACCGTTCAATGAGGCAATTTTGCTAACCGCTTGCGCCGCATCGAAACCGATTTCTTTACCGTCATCGTGCTGATAAATCGGAAAGCCTTTATCATCAATTTCAGCGTAACTTTTACCATTCACTTCGACTATTTTTAACTTCATTTTATCTTCCTCGCCTTCCAGCTTTAAAAGGTCATCCGACCGTTCGTTATGTGGCATCCGCCCAATAACAGGTATAAAAAAAGACCCCGTTAGGAGTCTTGGTAATCAATTGGCTTTACAGCCCAGCGCGACGAAACGCCTCACTGTCTATTCGTTTAAGTTGCTCTAGTGATAAATACTCACCTTTGTCGGTATAAAACTCTTCAAACGATAAAACACCGTCACGCATGAGTGATGCGCGAGTTTTACCCAGTATTTCATCTTGTCTATCCGGCTTTTGGTTTTTCAACCAATCCGAGTAATTAATCTCAGAGGGGATTTGCCCATCCATGCTGGCTCTGGAGCTGTTAGGAATATCGCGAATATCAAACCCTAACTCCTTCGCGGATTTCAAAACAAGTACCTCAGTCGAACGACAGCAAAAATGCAGTTTTCCGGGTCCTTGCAGATACGGAATTTTATGGCCAATCGGTTTGTTGTCCATCGTGTACATAAGCTGATCACGAATTCGGCATTCTGGTGTTGTTCGATTATCAAGTGTTGATATCCAGCGTTTACCTTTGACGATATCGCTGTTTGCGTTAGCAAAATGATCGCGGCTCACGGATGCCATATGCCCTAATGCCGTTTTAGTAATGCTAATCGCATTTGAACGACTTAATTGCAACGCACTATCCTGATAACCTTTATTCGCGTGACCTCGTACCTTTCGAGCTATCTGCTCGGTGGTATCGCCCAACAAAAAGCCCTGCCTCACCACATTTGATATTCTGGCCATGCGATCTACTTCAAGGTTCTTCATCCAACCTTTCAATAATCGCCCTTGGAAAGGTTGAGACATTGCAGCGGAATAGGCTTGTTGCGCGGAGATACTTTGCAGCGAAACCTGCTTAATGACTTGCTCTGGGATAGCGGTAGTAAATAACGATAACTGATAACCGGCTTCGTGTTGTGCAAAAGCTAACATTTCACTCGACAAGCTAGCCTGAATTGAATCAATCGCCTGTTTATTAACTTCTCGCACACTACCCAACAGGCTTTCTAATCGCTCAACAGTGAAACTCTTAGCATCTAGCCCATCCATCGCTACCAAAAGCCGAGCCACTAGCTCAGCATCGCTCTGGTTAAGTAAGTTAACTATTCGCTTAGCTACGCCAGTGCTGTACCGACTGACCCAAATAGCGTGAGCAATACTTTCATTTTGGATAAAATCATTTGCTGTCGCCATACGCTACTCCATGAATGAGGGGTCTTGATTTTTTAACTCATCAATAACCTCTTCTGGCTTAGTATCCTGGTCAATTAAACCTAACGCTTGTAATGCGCGAATCGCGTCAATACGACGAATATCCCCACCTTGACGCAAGGCTTGAACCGCCAGCGCGGCTGTTGAGTTAATCTCTTTGTCGCTGATTTCTAGCTCGGTTCTGACATCCACATTGCCGCCGCTTGGTAAGCCTTTATATTCAGCAAAGATTTGTAGGATGTTATCAAGCGCATCTTCAAGCGAAATCGCCATCGTGTAGAGTGGCGAGTTTTCCTGCATTTTCTCTTCGTTGGTTTGCTCAACAGATTTTGTCGATGTGTTATCACCTTTGATTAGCTTTGCACCGGCTTGGCGCATTTGCTGCTCTAAATCGGCAATCGATTCTTTACCGGCACCAATAGCAGAGCCCGTATGTTCAACATATTCAAGTCCGCCTCTGGTCTTATCCTCAAACTTAGTCGCTGATGATGAGCCAATCGTAAGCTCTGCATTTTCACCTAAACCATAAGCCACCAGCAACGGAACCCTTGCAACGTGCAAGATGTTGTCTTGCTCACTTTGGCTCTGCCAGTGTTTGATATTCAAGATTGCTAAATTGAGTAATGGCGGTGATCCACGCATAAACCCCGTGCGCTTTGTATAAAGTGTAACGAGAGGAATATCGTCACGTGACGTTTTCCATTCTTCATGTGGTACCCACACATCGCTACCGTTATTGCCTTTACTTCGACGGTAAATGACAACCTGACGGGGCATAATGTGGCGTATTTGCTCCACCTTTGTTTGCCCGAAGTCATCACCATCTACCGTGATAATTTCTTTCACACGCAATTCAGTTAGGTATGTTTTCCCGCCTTTGGTTTCGGATTTCCAACCAATAACCTGCCGAGGGTTAAGCATCGTCACATAAGGTCTAGCACCGAGTTTCTTTTCATCACTCTTGGTTTTTACTGCGTTTAAATCCACTCTCGGATAATCAACCAAAGCATGTGCCAAGCCGTACTGTAATGCAATACTGAAAAATTGTTGCGCCCAGACATCAAGGCGGCTCCCTTCCATATCGACGTCAGTCGTGATTTCCACCACTTCTGGCGGAGTTTCTTCACTCAATACAATAGGCGCTGCGAGAACACGCCCTACGTTCTGATTAATGGTTTCTTCATAAGCGGGGAGTAATGTTGCTGTCGCGAGCCTTTCCTTGTACGAGTCATTCTCTTCTTTAGGCCATTTAGGCATATATTGCTCGCCTAATGTGCGCATATACAGCGTTCCGCCCATTAAGGCATCATTGATATCCCAAGCCTCAACCATATCGTTATAGTCAAGGTTGGGAGTTGAAATATCAGGCATGGTTTATATCCTAAGTTTAGTTACTGTTCCGGTAGGCTTGATAATTGGGAATTGTTTGACGATGTAGTATCCACCAGCATCATTCGGGTGATCGTTATCGGATTTTTTATCCGGTTCCCCGCTTTTAGGGTCCCAAACTTGCTGCTCAAGTGATTCACTGTATACAGGACAGCGTTTGACATTCACTTTGTAACGCCTAGCTCCATCAGCATTACAGAACATTGCGTTCATAGAGTTAATCCGGTCTTTTACGGGTGGGTTTGTGTTATTAACGATAACGTGAAAACCAGCCTGTTTTAGTTGTGCAATGTCTGTTGAGCTCGCATTATTCGATTTTCGTGAATCGCCCGAAGCATCAGGATAAATATAAATCTCTCGGACTTTTTTATAATTTGAACCATCGTAGAGCCAGAAACGTTCCTTAATGATGCGGATCATATCTGGTGTGTCGTAGGCATTAATGATTTCAGTAACAGCATGAGGTAAGCCCAAACGGAGTACATGAACAATTCCCGCCATCTTGCCAACGTTAAAGTCCATGCCGATATAAAGCGTTTCTCCGGGCTGCTCTTCTTCCTCTGAATTATTCAGCTTCCTATCAAAGGTGTGATAAATGGTACCGCTTGTTAAGTTAGTGAATTGCCCCCTCAAATAAGCCTTAATTAACTCTGGCGGGTAAGAGCTCATCAGTGAGGGGATATAATCAGGCGGTAAGTTCTTTTCATTGTCGAACGTAGAGGCTTGAACAAGACCATACAACGTACTTAGCTCAGGTTTGTCTCTCACTTCTTTGACGAATTGCTGATAAACAAACTTAAACCCTTCAGGGGTCGTTGTTACATCAATACCATTTCGTAAGCCGGTCACGTTATAGCGCATACGAGCAATAATTTTTCGCCATGCTTTTTGAGCTTTGTCTGACTTCATGACATCAAGCTCATCAATTAAAGCATTACCTATTTTAAAACCAACAATAGTTTCGGGCTTCTCCATAGAGCGGCAAATCACAGTGCCTCGGAACTTCCTACCCTCGTAAAAATGAACCTCTTTATTGCTTTCAACAATATTAACCTTAAGGCCCCAGTCAAAAGCGACCTCTTCAATCGTCGGGTAGAAGATATCCCGTATTTGTGGATAGGTTGGCGCAAAATACCCCTGATTTATTTTTGGAAATTCCCACATTCCCTTGCATATGCCACCGCAACCGACCCAAGTCTTACCTGAACCAAACCCAGCCACGTATGCTTTAAACTTATGAGGCATTGCCAAGAATCGTGCCTGAGGGATGTTAAGTGTCGGTGCTATCATCATCCGCCCTCGCATCGACAACGTTGATATTAATCGCTACTGGAGTTGGGTTGTCATCATCAGCATTATCAGCAAGCTCTTTGCGCAGTTTCTCAACCTCTAATCGCCTGCGCTCCAATTCTATTTCGAGAATACGCTGAGCAGCTTCACTATCAGCAAGGCCTAGACGTTTCATTACCGCATCAAACATGCGCTCTCGATTAATTGAAAGTATCTCAACACCATTTTTACCCAATTTAACGCCTGAATACGCCAAAGCTGCATCAGCATTTAGTTTTCGAGTATCAGGAAAGAATGGTTGTCCAATACCTTCACCGTTACAGCGTGGGCATAGGGGATTAGGCTCCATTGTGTGGTTGTAACCATATCCACCCGTATCTTCAGGAGCTCTCTTTTTTCTTTCGACTGCTTCAAGTCGTTTTTCTTCAAATTCTACGGCATCACGCCATTGATACTGATAACCGAATCCCCAGCAATGACGACAGCAACCACGCCGATATTGAGATAATTCATTCGCGTCAAATGTTGCAAGGCTCCATGCCTTAGCAAGTACCTCATCAGCTTTAATTAATGTGCGCGATAAAGACTGTTGTTGTTGGTGCGCAATTTCATTTGCAAGGCTAGTTTTGGCTAGTAGCTGTTGCCCAATATTTCTAGCACTTTTCTCACTATACCCAGCCCTTATTGCTGCTTGCGTTGCATTACCATCTATCAGGTATTCAGCAACAAAACGCTTTTGTTGTGGGGTAAGCTCTTTGTCTTTTGATAACGACTTTGCGCTATTCTCTGTCTGCGCAGTGCGCAATTTCTTGTGCGCAGTTTTTTGCGCAGATTGCGCAGCCGGCTTTTTAATATATCGCCTTGCAGTTGCGTAATTAAGTCCCTGGTCTTCACACCATTCTTTAGGGGATATTCCTGATATAGCATGTTCGGTGAGGAACTGTTGCTGTAGCGTCCCCCAATCCGGTTTAGCCATCGTGTTTATCTCCTATATAAAGCTCTATCAACGCCACTCTATGAATGACGTTTGTAGAATTTTATAAATTAAGTGATTCTTTGCGTTGAATCTCAGCGCGAACTTGCTCAATAGCATTCGCACTCGCTATCTCAGAGTTAGCTTGCGTATGCTGTATGGCTGTAATTGAAGACTGCAAATAATTAAACTTATCCTCAATCAGTTGCTTAAACTTTTCGAATTCTGACTGCTCGCGAGAAATAACTTCACTTGTTTGGCTAATTTCAGCGGAAGCTTTAAGAGCCATTTCAGCAGGTACTTGAACACTGTTATCATTAATGCCTGTAGTTATTTCAAACCGTGCTTGCTCTACGCCCTTTTTAGCACCTTCTTTTGCTGCTTGTGTCATCGCTTTCTCTAGCGCGGTATTATCAATAAACACCCCATTAATGAACACTCTATCAGCGGAATTTGTAAACACGGGTTCTAAACACCCTATATCAAAATCTATTGTGAAGCCTTGCTTAGTTGGCCGTTTCAGTCCAGTGCAAACCATTAGCCCTTCAATACGCTTCAGTTGCGCTTCCAGCTTATCTAAGTCAGTGCTATCGACTGATATCTTTATAGATAGAGTGGCTATTTCTTTTTTATCTGACATGACTGTCTCCATAAATGAAAAAGCCACCAGTGATTAACTGATGGCTATGTATAAATATTGGGTTAATGCTTAGACGACCTGTAATGATATTTATTTAATTTTCTTGAAGGGGTTCTTTTAATTCTAATTGATTTAATTCAGATTTAATTTCTTGCACATATTGCTCATTAAATCCTTTAAATTTAATAATCCTTTTAGTGACCAATCGTCCACTACCGCTAATTCCCAAAGATACTCCTTTTTCGCTAACCTTTACTCCAGCAGATCCATCGCCAGAACCGTCATATTGCTCTTCAATCTCAACTTCTTCGGCGCACATTATACGTCTTGCTATCGCCAATTCCTGCTCAACCTTAGCCTGTGACTGTAACGCATATGCCTGAATTTCGACCCGCCTTGCCGAATCTTCAAGCTTTTCAATATCTTGACTTGATGAATTACTAATAAGTGCTCTTGACGACTCCATTAGTGTATTAATAGCATACCCTGTTGGATTAATTGCGAATTTTAAAACTTCAATATAGCTCATTGATTTAATCTCTCAATTTTTCAATAATATTATATAGAATAAGACTTTTACTAAGAATTTATGAGGAGCGCTTTTCTTTAAAATAATAACCAATAATGAAGCCCAAAGGTGTGCCAAGAGCACTTATAATAAGGGATAGAACCTTATCCAATTCTAGAAGCGTCACTTTACTTGCCACATCCACCATTCCGCGGTCATGTAAATCAATCGCCCACCAAACAGCAATCCAGTTATAAACTAAAACAAAAAGAAAACTCCACAACAATAGAGCGAAAAAGCCCCAAACAAAATATGTCGTCAACTTACCTCTATCTTTACCCTCAGCCTGTTCTATGGATGCTTTTTCATTTATAGATGTTTCATTAATACGACTAGCATTCTCTGAGAAACTAACATCAAAGCTACTAAGTAAATCCTTACTAGACTCGACCATGCCTAATCCCCTGAAGAGCTTCCTATTTTCTTTAATGCTTGACTGTAATCCTTTAGCAAAGATGACGCATATTCATTTGAATTAGCAATTGCATAGCCAACCTTTTCGCCAAATTCTCGAATATCCTTTAACAGCCGTTCATATTCTTCCCTATGCTCATCTTTAATAAATTGCGGGTTCGACTCAATTACTGACATGATTTTTAAGGCTGACGTTGATACTTCATATAAATCCCGATAGACACCATCGGATTTTGCCCTAAAGCGAGTCAAGTCCTCTATTATTTCCTTTTTGCTGGCCATATTTATTTTCCATAGCATCCATAATGCGAACAATGGGAAAAATATAGCACGAAAAAGGTTAACGATGACCATCTTAAGACTCAAATGATAATTAGATCCTGTTTTTGATGTGTACATAGCACCTCACTAGTTATTTTTAGCCGCTTCAATCTCTCGAATGGCCTTTTTATCTAAATTGCACTGCTCAATCACCGTTAGTAGCGACTCATTTATCAATAGAGAG
>NZ_JAMPQC010000048.1:0-1162 GCF_028482225.1 Providencia sp. PROV130
GATGGCAGCACACTTATCATCCACAATAACGGTTTTGATAATGGTTTTAACCGTTTCAGAAGCCACTGCTGCCTCATCACGTTCCCTAAGGTTATTTCGTGAAATTTCATTGAATGTTACCGATAGCTCTAAAACAGTGGACAATATGAATTGATTGGCAGCAAGCTCATTTGATTTTTTATCAAACTTATCACTCAATTTGTCGTAATCATTCACAACCCAAATAAGCCAAAATAGCAAAATGGCACAAGCGGCCATTAATGCTTTAGTTAACATGTTCATGGGTATGACTTGCGTGAAAGCTGGAAGTGAGGGCCATCTTTAAAACTTGTCCAGTTACCGCCCCACTCAACATCAATACCTAGTTCATCACCTGCCTGCAGCATGGCATCAGCAACCAGCTTGAACTTAGACCAATCATTCCAAGGAATTTCACGACCCACTAACGGGGCACAATCTACGGCATGGCCAGTTAAGTGTCGGCTATTCATCGTCTGACTTTTTTTACTTTTTACTAAATCACGTTGTCGGGCTTCAGTTCGCTTACCTTCAATGACCATAAAATCAATGCTGGTTAATTCAAGAGCTCGACGAGTAACTTTAACTAGATCGGGATGAACGCCGCGCAAATTCTCTTCACTGCGGTTGCTAAATTTGAATTTACTCATTTCTTCACCATAAAAGTAAAAGGCCGCTTAATGAGCAGCCAGATTGATTTGACTCGAGCGATTAATTTACTGAAAACGACAACCGACATGATATTTCCGCCAACGGCGAATATGACGACAAAAAATACACCACTAAACAATACATCTGATGATGCTGCTATACGCTCGCCCACCGCCGTTTGATAAATTTGATAAACCCAACAAACAAATAAGACGGTGCCAATAATCGAATCTCGACGCTTAGCATAACGGCATAAAAACACCGTGATTGCTGAGGCGGACTTAAACAAAATATCAGCAGTCCCTAGTGGGTGAGTATCTATCCAGCGGGCTATATCCATAAAAATCGTTAAGAAGGCATCCATCAGTTACCCCCTTTATTTCGCCAATCTTTAATGGCTTGTACGATACCGCTGCAGTTTCGGTCTATTGATGCTGCAATACGACTAAACAACTTTCTAAGGTTGTCTTTGTTTGCAGCTAGCACCAAAACA
>NZ_JAMPQC010000049.1:0-1005 GCF_028482225.1 Providencia sp. PROV130
CTCCTCCATCAAGAGTACCCCCTGTCTTATCAAACTTCCCATCCAACTGCTTATCCATTTCTTTTGTTGTGCGTATCTGTTGAGTCGTTTGGTCTGGCAATGTAACAGTGATAATGCCCTGCTCTGTCATCCAGCGCATTAATATGTCGCTGAACTGCACATTCGCCCCATTCATCGACACTATTTTATTCATCGCATCGGAAACAGAATGAACCATCGTCGTGAGAATGACGTATTTTGCCCCCGTTGCTGCGGTTGGTAATGGGAAATTTAATGTGAGTTCAGTATCCGATTGAATCGACTGAATACTGTTATTGTGAACTGTGGTTCCAATTTGAATTTGTATTGCTTGCTCTGCGGATACACGATTAATGTTATTGAGCCATTTGGTTCCAGCACCGACTAATTTAGTGCTATTTGCTGTTGTTGTGACTGTGCCTGTGTTGTACATAGGATTCTCCGAAATTTAGATACAAAAAAACCGCAATTAAGCGGCCTGTTAATTATTATGAGGTTTAAATGGTTAGTGCTTTTACTGTCGATGTGCCAACTTTGAAAACTTCCACCCTCTTCAGATTTGAGTAACTCAAAATAACGCTTGCTGTTGCATTCGTATTTGGGTCGCTTTCTGTGGATACTGCACGAATATAGATATAACTCTTACCGCCTCGGGGTGAAACAGGCAACTGAATAGGGCCTGCATTGACAGTTAAATCTAATCCACCATTTCCTGTATATTTACCCGTTTCACTGTACGCAGTCGCTACACCTCCATTACCATCATCAACACCAACCTGAATTCGAACATATGCGGAGTACTGCCAGCCACCTTCTACCCTGGTCATTTTCAAGTTACACGCTAAATCTGCATCAAATACTCTGCTAAAAATTTCAGAGTTGATTTCAACTGCTTTTATCCAGCCAGTGTTTAGAGTTCCAACATTTAATGTTGCTCGATGAATTGTCCCTGTAATTTTCGTTGCTGTTGAATAATACACGTCCCCC
>NZ_JAMPQC010000050.1:0-11574 GCF_028482225.1 Providencia sp. PROV130
TCATTAAAAATAATAAACTCATCAGCGGCAAAAGCGATTTGAGTGACAACTTGCCCGTTTTTAACTTGAGCACTCATCATCATTTTAACATCGTAGTATTGCCCGTTGTGCAACACACCCGCTTTGATACTGAAGTACGCGCGGGAATTACCTTGTTGGTCAACCGATGTTTCCGCTCGTTTCTCAATTGCCGCCTTGTTATCACCTATTTCTGATTTAATGAGTTCGTTAACTTCCGCTTGTGACTTCTGATTATCAGCAACAACTTTTTGTAATGAGTTGATACTTGAATTCATATCGCCATATTGAGCATCAAGTTGTTCCACTTTTTGCGCCAAGGCATGAGTTTCAGTCGCTATAACAGTTTCCACGCGACGAATAGAAGCTTTCACACTCAACACTTCTATGCCTTGAATATCATGCTGAACTTGCAATTGACCAACTGCCTCAACGGTTGCCCCTTCAATATTGGCTACCGTTTGCTGTAGACTCGAAATTGAGGCTTCTGTTTCTTCGAAGCGGGATTCTGTTAACGCTTTCTCCGTTGTCATCGCTTCATCAAGGCTTGTCGTCGTTTCCGATAGCTCGTTGATGCTCGCTTTGGTTTCGTTGTATTGGCTCTGCTGAGTTTGCTTAACCTGCGTGACGGTTTTATCTAAATCAGCAATTGCACTCTTGTGCTCAGTCACAACGCTGCTAACTTCAGATAACTCACGGCCTTGCTCGGTTAACTGACCTTGTAGCGCCTCATCGCCGAGGTTAATTTCAGCACGTAGCTGTTCTTCAGATTTTGCAATCGCTTCACCCTGTTGAGCCTGAACCTCCTTAATCGTGGTAATCGCGCCTTCTGCGTCATTGAGACGTGCATCAATTTGTAGTTTATCTTCCGCTCGCGCTTCTGTTTCAGTGGCTAAGGCTGTCTCAGTACGGATAATACGGGCACGCGAGACTAGGCTTTCATTATGCAGCGAAAGAAACTGCGCTTGGGTTTGCCCTATGGCCTCCACTAAGGCTTTATTATCATCCGTTGTGACTTGCCCTAGGTGCGTTAGATACCCTCTCATTTCGCCAAATTCAGCAACAACAGATGCTTCATGTTTTGCTTGAGCCTTTTCCAAATCAGTGGTAGCGGTAGCGATATCGGTCACTCGCCCTTTAATAGTGCCAACTTCCTCGTTGGTCTCACCTAAATCAGCACGAACTTGCCTAATATCCTCTGCGAAAGCTTCATTTGATTTTGCTAGCGCATTTTGAACATTCAGAACATCAGCTGCCGTATGCTCAAATTGAGCCGCAACTTCTTGCTGGTACTTTGCCTGAGAGGCGGTGAAGTCAGCTTGAACTTGCTCTAACTGCTTAATTGACGCCTTACCTTTAGCGGATTCTTCCTTGAGTTCATAGTAATTTTCAGTCGAAAAGTGAACAACTTCCATGACCGCTTCATTAACCGCCTCTAATTCGCGATCAATACTGATAACCTTCTGCCTAAAGTCATCACTATCAATTTTTAAATCAGTAAGGTTATCTTTATTGAAGTCGATTTGCTCCTGCATTTGCTGGCCAGCTTCGGTGCTGAGGAATTTATCACCGATAACCTCCAATATTTCATCAGCCCGATCCTCCGGCTTGCCATTGGCTTCAACAAACTGCGATTTTCCTACTGGGTTCACAGTTCTGACATAAATAAAATATGTCTGGCCAGCTTTAAGCTTTCTCCCCTGAATAACCCACATCGTGCCATTACCAAGGTATTCAGCTAGCAACTCAACTTCATTGATATTCGCAATCTGTTTTTCGGAAAACCAAAACTCATACTGCAGGCGCAGCGCATTTTGCCCTCCCACATGTGGGATAATCCCTAAACTGAAAAAGCCCGGCTCAACATCGATATAAGACGGCGGTGGCGGTGGATTAATATCAAATGAGACCGAGGCTTGTTCGCCCTTTTGCCCATCTTTATTTTGTGGTACCACGGAAAGCAAATAATTGCCCTGCGGTAAATTACCAATGCGATAACGGTTTTCTTGGGTTTTAGCGGTGCCCACAATACGCCCTGCTTGGGTTAATTTGAGAATAAAATCAACACCACGAACCGCTGTTACGGTTGTCCAGTTGGCTTCCACTTGCCAGTTGTCGCTATCTGCACTGACTTCAACAGAGAGGTTTTCAACTGGAGGAATGTAGCCACCCAATGGCGTATCGGGCAGCGGTTCAAATTTTACACCCTGATCAACAATAACCTCTTTTTCGGGGACATGTTGAACTGCAATAATGCCGTAGGTACCATCGCCTTTATCAGAAATGGTGATAGCCCTAAATAAACGACGAGCCAAATCAGGCGGATTAATTCCCCAAATAGTTTTTGCTTTTAACCCTTTTGGTACCGCCTCAACTTTGATTTGGTTATTGGATAAATATCCCGTAATTTTCACACGCTCATATTTTCCAGTACCATTCATTAGGGTAATGAATATTGAGCCTGATTTAGGCGGAGTGATTTCCCTGTCTATAGTTAAAACTTTTTGAGTGGCATTAATATCAATGAGACGACCACTGATAGGATCCTCTCCACCAACCCAGTCATTATCCATAATTTCAATAATATCACCGGGAGTATGGCGCAACCCTTCCGCCCCTACGTCAAATTCTACCGTTTGCGTTTCTAACTTTTCAGTCATTAACACCCACAAACCATAGCGCCTTGCTTGCCCTCGACTCGTACACCCAAAAGCATCAAGGCGTAAGACATTAGGACCGAATTGAGCTACCAGTGCATCATCTGTTACCTGCTCGATGCTGGTTTTCCAACCATTTTCAGGATCAATGAAACGCACTTCAATGATGTTGTGACGGGCTTTTGCCGGGCTAAAGCTGTAATTAAATCGACCTGCAACCACATTGGCGTTTGTGTATGGCCAAACAACATCACTCGGGCGATCTTGGATGAAGGTAAGCATTTGTCCATTCCATGCAAACATCACTCGCATTTGAGAACAGAGATCTTGAAAAAAATCATAAGCTTTACGAATATCAGTAATGTAAGCATTGCAGGTAACACGGGGCTCTGTGCCACCAAAACCATCAGGCACCCTCTGATCGCAATACTGACCAATAACATAAAGTGCAAATTTATCAATTTCTGACAGCTTTAACCGCTTACCTAGCCCAGCACGGGGATTTGTCAATAAGTCATATAGAACCCACGCGGGATTATTTGTGTAAGCAGGCTTAAATGTTCCACTCCAGATACCGCTGTACTCTCGTGTTTCGGGGTTGTAGTTATCAGGTACCTGAACAATGCGCCCTCTGATGAGGTAACTGCGAGAAGGGTATTGATTACCAAACTGCTCACTTTCAAACGTCAAACCTGCAACCGCTGAGCCCGGATAGGTTTGATTAATATCGGTGATCTCGGTATAGCTTGACCATATCGTATTATTTTGTAGCTTATCGCTATTACTATCTGGTGTAATGCGAACCATACGAATGCTAAATGGTGGAGATGGTAAGTTATCAATAATAACTGCTGTTAAATAAGGTGAATTACTACGCTTTCCTCGGATTGTAAGATTTTTCTCTGTCACCCATGCGCCATTACGCTGCACTTGGATTTGTAATTCTACTGCAGTGGTGACTCTATCTCCGTTATCCTTAACCTCGACCAATGTTTGGGTTCCAAACGTTAAGCGGAGGCGATCAATGTTCCTTGAGGTAATTGTTCGTGTAACTGGGGTGCTTTTTTTTATTTCAATCCCCACAGGAGTTTCACTTGAGGATGAAGAAAACCCCTCTAATGCCGGCTGCTCCAATGTTCCAGAGACCCACTGAGCCGTCATGCCATTAACGTTACTATTACCAGACGAGTCAATCACAGGGGTATTATTAAGATACACGCCCTTTAAATCACCCACAGGTCCCTCAATGGGTCCTTCGCTTACAAGGTCAACGATAGACAGTTTTTGCCTTGATGTTAAATCGTTAGGTGCTTCGTACGGTGTACGTTGCTTGCCTCCACCTTTACCCATGATTAAGTCTCCCCACTACCACCGTGTTTGCCTACGTCAATATCTTTGCCTTCACTGTCATCCATAATTTCGACAGACTGAGAAATCACCCGTGATCCACACATGATTTCACCGTACGCGATAGGTACCGCCATCCCTTGAGCCACTGAGTTGTCTAGATTGCTGAAATAGGTGTTCCCTTTTTCTTCTTCAGAACGAGATAAGCTGACTCGCTTAGGAAGTGGAGTCAGCATCTGAGCAACGCCGCCCAACATCATTGCGGCACCTGCTGACATCATCATGGTTGCCGCTGTCGCCGATATCCAAGCAGGCCCCCACCAACCCAAACCCAAAATAGCGGCACCTGCCACAAACTGAAAAACACCACCGGATTTAGCCCCTTCAATACGTGGCACAATATGGATAACCGCATTGGATGTTAGCGGCTCATAAATACGTTGATGAAGTTCATCAGGCTTAACATCAGAGCCACTTATACGGATCTGATACCAACCTTCGCGGAATTGCTGTTTAAGATTGGGAATTTGAAGGAATAAGGCATGAAGCCCTTCGGCTGCGGTTTTTATATTTAAATCGAATCGACGGCCAAATCGTTGCAGATCCCCATAAAATCGGATGGTTGCCAACTGCGGTAACGCCAAATCGAGTGAGTCATTTTTTGCCATCTTTCGTTATAAACCTCACGTTTGCTTAATTGATTAGGGACGTGGTGCAGGATTGTCTGATCACCGAGGTAGATTGCGGCATGATTTGCGCGAGAACTGGCGTAACAACACAAAATAATGTCACCGGGTTGGATATCTCTTTTGACTTGCTTAAAGCCATTTTCAGTCAAATTATCTAAATAGAGCTCTTTACCTTGCCGCCACCAATTGTCTTCGCGATCAAAATCCGGCAATAAATGACCGGATAGATGATAAGCATCACGAAACAAGCCATAGCAATCTGTAGAGCCATGAGCAAACTCACGACCCAATAACTTAGGCACACATTCAAATTTGATAATTTTTTCATCACACGCTAACCACCAAGGGAGATGTGTTTTGAGCTGATGAGCTCTATCTGCTGAACTTAAGTAAGGCTTTCCATTTGGATGACTGTGAACAATAGCAGCCACATCACCTAAGCGTTCGGCTTGGATGTAGCTTTCAACTGCAATCGAGAAATGGTTTTCAGGATCGGCATGCTGATTTTCACAGGGAATATAAACCTCGGTACCCTCTTGAATAATCACAAGGCCGCACGACTCCTGTGGCGCCATGCTTTTAGCATGTTCCAGAATAGTTTGTTCTAACATAGGGGTCCTTATTGACTAAGGCGAGATGAGGAGAGGAAGCAGCCTATTCGATGTGTATTGTTTCTTAATTTACAATCAGATAACCGCTTTCCGCACTTGTCTTTTGTTGGATCTTGGGTTGGGTTCCCAAGTTCATCAGCTACTGGCTCACCTTTATAGCCACACTCCTCACCTCGATAAGCAAAATTACACACATCAGAAAGAATGACTCGAGCTGGCAATGTCGCCCCATCGGTTTCAGTTGGAGCGGCTAACTCGAAAGTCGCTGTTTCTGCGTTTATCGAGGTCAGTTGCTCAATTACCCATCGACTCACCTGCTCTTGAGTTGGATCGGCATTTTCATTACCACCAGCAAAATTATCCACATCGAGAAACTTAGCGTCCGTTTTCCTACGGATCACCGTACCCCCGATGCCTGAATTTAACCGGCTAGCAATGCCATAAACCAAACCAAATAAATTTGATAATGAAATAGTTGGACGGGTTGATGGCCCTTTACCGTTAAACTCGAACCCCTCACCAACAATAGGATAAGGCTCATATTGTTGCCCTTGCCAAGTAATCGGTTTTAATAATTCATTCGCGCCATCATGAAAACGATAGCGAACACCACCGATATTGGTTAGATCTATTTCATATAATATGATTTCGGAGTCACCTTCGATTTCAGTAACTGCAATAAGTAACTCAGGTGGAATATTTTGCATTTTATTTACCTACAAAAAAACCACCCGAAGGTGGTTATTGCAAATAATTTAATATTTTTATTTATTAATAAAATAATTAAATTTACGAATAAAAGCCTCGTGAGCAACTGGTGGAATCTTCTGTTTTATATCATTCACATCGCCTTCGCTGTCTTTTATTAAGTTTATAGATTCAGGGTATTTTTCTTTAATTAAGCCTATTAGCTCTATTACAGCATTATCATCAATCAAATAACCATACTTAATTTTTATAAGTAATTTTTTATCATCAAAAATCAACGAACTACCTGTATTCGCGCTGATATTTTTTTCTGAAATATCACTTCCACAATGTTTGCACTTAATAGCCTCTGGTTTAATTAGCTCCGCACAATAAGGGCATTTTATATTTAATTCCTGATTATTACTGATATCCATACTCTGCACTTTGATATTTCTTTTCCCCCAAAACAAAACTATCAACAAACCACAGAGAATTGCAAAGCAACTTATTAATATGAAATTTTGTCTAGCAGACATTAACCCTATATTATTAACCCTTCTTCCATATTCTGATGCTACAGTTACATCCATTGAGAAAGAAGCTATAGCGCCAATTATGCCAATAACCAAAATAAATAGCCCAAATCCTTTCATAATGACCTCTAACTATGATAATTGGCATTATATTAGCGCATTGAAGCAAAAGAGAAAGCGATCAATCTTTAAAAAACTACCTGCTCAAATTCAGCACTGATAGTTTTGCGAATATTACCGTCATCCGAAGACCATTTTCTGCAAACAACTACAACTGCCGGCTGACTTTTTATAGGTTGAAACAAAAACGATTTTACACCGCCGTGACGAGCCAAAAATTCTAGTGCCTGATCTGCTTTTTCTAAAGGTAGCGATAAATTGACATTAAATTTTTTAAGCTGTGAATTCAGCCCATCTGATTTACGCTGTTCGTATCCATCGCCAAAACGTACAGATCTTACTCGGGGTGAAAAATCCGTTTTCATCCCCGGTTTAATTGGCCAATTGAATTTTTCCATTAAACCTCCATTATCTAGCCTTCACTCTGGAGGCTTTAAATATACTTATTAAGAGAATGAACCGCCATCACGACGCTGCTTTCTCATGTAATCTTCAGCTCCTTTTTTACCCACTTCATAAACAGCCTTAAGTGCTTGAGGTCCAATCTCACCATTTGAACCATCATTCTGAATAGTGACATGGTTGGTTTGATAGAAATCACCAGAATTTTGCTTCATATTTGCAGCAATAACACCTAGTTTTCCATCAATACCACGGCGCAAAGGTAATATCGCCTCTGGCCCCGCCTCACCCATAAGTCCCGCACCGCGAGCAAAGGGGAATAAAGTTGGTTTAGAAACAATCTGACCACTATAAGCACTTAGACCGGGGGTGTTGTACACGCCACCATTAGCATTCGGTGTCACGCTACCAAAACCAAAGACTTCAAACCCTTTAACAATGGTCATTTTAATCGCAATTTCAGCTAACATTTTTAGGATAGAGCGAGTGAAATCTTTAAAGTTAGCCTCACCCCCCGTGAGCGTTTCCGCCAGTTGAGAGCTAAAACCATTGAGCGTAGCTGAGGTTACATTTTGGATTTGCGCATTAGCATCCAACGCAGCATCACGATAATTACCCCAAGCCGTACTAGCGCCTGATACCCAATCCGTTTTTGCAGCATCCTCCTTATCAAAAGTAGCTTGCTTAGCTGATTTAACTTTGCCCCATTGTGGTGTGTCACCATAAACAGAGCGAAGCTGTTCCATTTCCAAGGCACGCTGAAGTTCTATGGTGGACTTACCCAGTGAATCAGCAATTGCTTTTTGCCTCGCCTCCTGTTGTTTGACATACTTATCAGCCTGATCCTGCAGTTTATTTAAGTGCTCTTGCTTGGCAATTTTGTCACCCAAATCCGCTAACTGCTTTTTATTCGCAAGAATACTTTCTTTATTTTTCAATAAAGATTGTTCATCAAGAGATAATTTACGAGTCTTTCGAGCTTCTTCTAAAACTTCAAATTTAGCCAACTCCAATTGCAGGTTTTTACGTTGCTGACTAAGGAAATCAGTTGCTGAAGAATGCTGCTCAAGAAGTCTTAATTGTGCCTGAAGAGATGTAACCTCTGCTTGTGCGGACTCGTCATGCCGAGTGCCCATATCAGGTTTATAGGCTTTCCCTTTCGGTGTTTTACGGTCTAGCTCTTTTTGGTATCGTTCCTTTTCTCGCTTAATGGCTTCATCTTTTGCGGCTTGAGATGCGTATTCATCGTTCCTGATTTTTTCTAATTTACTTTGATGCTTTTCTTCCGCTGATTCATATTGTTTTTTTAAGGCTAAGTCGGCAGCAATTTGTCTTTTCTTTCTCTCCTCCTCTCTGTTATCGGCTTTTTCCCTAGAGCTTTTTATATCCTGTTGAAATTTTTGTTCTTTTAATAAACCTAGCTCATGCCGTAAATCATCAGCTGTCTTACCTGTTTCATGAAAATACAACCCCTTTGAAGCAGGATTTATTTGAAAATCAACTAATTTTTGTTCTATTTCATTTATTTGCTGATCCAGCGTTTTCTGGCGACCAACATCAAGCATGGCATCCCATGCAGAAGTTGCCATTTCTTTTACGCCAGCCCATGCTGATTCCAAAAAACCAAGACTTTCAGTTATATCTGATGCCCTCTCTCTCATTGAGTTAGCATATGATTCCATAGCTAATTTAGCTGCATCAGATGATCGCCCTTGCTCCTCTAGCGTAGTTATTTGCTCAAGTTGTGTCGCTGTCAAAAAATGAAGGGATTTGTCCAGTTCCATGACCGCTTGAACTGGCTGATCTTTAAGGCGCTGAAACTGTTTAATAGTTTCATCAATAGATTGCCCTGTAGCCTTTTCCATTTTTGCCGCAACACCAGCAACCATATCGACTTGCGAGCCAGTGAATGAGCCAGAACCCACCACTTGAGCTAACGTATCCGCCATTTTGTACTGTGTGATGCCATCACCCGAAAGGGATTTGGCTAAGGCGTTAAGTTCGCCTTGAGTTTTAGCGGCATAGTTGCCCGTTAAGATAAGCTGTTTATTGTACTCGGTGAGCTCCTTAGATCCTTGGTATGCAGCAACACCAAAAGCCGTTAGTGCACCAGCACCGGCAAACATAGCCACTTTCCATGGTGTAATTAAAGATGTGATCGCTTTAAGTGAATTACCAAACCCACCAAAAGAATCTTTAATTTGCCCGCCTTGCTGAACAGCCACTAACCATGGAGGCATGCCAGAAGCCAAAGAAGTAACAATATCGGTCATTTGCATTGGTAACTGACGCATAGCTTGACGATACTGGCCAGAGGTTAAAGTTACCCCTTTCATAACACTATTTTGTTTTTCCAGCTTACGAATATAAATATCCGCTGAACTCGACACCCCGAGCTGTGCGGCTTGCAATCGCAGCATTTCAGTACGTGACAGGTTTTGCTGTGTGACCTGTTCTTTTAACTTATTAATAAAGCGCTGCTTGGCTTGTGCTGCGCTATTTTCTGACTGTGTAATGGATTTTGATGTACCAATTGCTTGCGAGGTAAGCGCTTGATAATCTTTGACATGCAATAATCCCTGCTGCATGTCCTTATTCATTTTGCGCTTAATGGCGCTCAGATCTTCTAATCCCTTACCATTCGCTTTAATTGCATCCAATTGGGCATAATATTGCTCAGCCAGTACTTCTTGGCTTCTGGCGTTTTGTGCTCGCCGCGCTTCAGCTTGAATGAGCCCCTGTATATTTTTGTGTGCTGCATCCAATTCAGCATTAGCCCGCTTCCGTTCGCTGGCTAATTTTTGCTCCGCTGAAATAGATTCATTTTCAAACTGCTTGAGTTGTGACCGTGAGCGTGCAAGTGCCGCTTCTGCCCTAGCCGCCTGCTTTGCTAATGCGTCTTCGCGCATTTTTTCAAATCGCTGCTCATCACGTTCTTGCTTTTCTAGTTCGCGCTGAACTCGACCGGCTTTTTCAAGAAGTTCGGTTGTATTCGCGCCAATCTTAATCTCAAGATCCGCTATTTGGTTGCTCATACCGCACCCCTCCTGATATCCCCTCACTGGCTAACTGAATGGCTTCGTCTGACATTTCTCCCTCATCTGCCTCAACATCAGTTAGCAACATAAAATCGGTCAACTCGGTTTTTGTGCCACTCATTGCCATATAAAGAGAGGTGTGCAAGGCAGCAAATTCAATATCAACAAGTTGAGGCATAAAAGGCGTCTTGCTGAAGTGTGTCACCCAATCACTAAACTCGGAGGCACTCATTTCACTTAGCATTCGACGCCAATCTGGACGCCCAAATTCACGCGCAAGTCGCAAAGCAAAAATACGCTCACGGCTGGCTACTTTTCCAACGTGATAAGCTCACCGTCTTCCTCTTCATCGCCATCACTCTCAGGGCTCGACATGCCGCTGATTTCCGAGATGGCGCGAACCGCTTCGCTTAATGCATCCATGCTCCATGTTTGCGCGATTTCGTCGTAGAGGTCATCAATGTCACGATCGCGGTCTTCATGCCAACGTGAGCGAGAAACCAACCATGCTTGGCTCTCTACCATTGAGCGCATTGATTTAGCATCTCTTTCAGCGCCTTCAATACCGTCGATTTCCTTTTCTTTTTTTGCTAAAAAATCAAAGTAATCTGCGCGTTGCAGGGCGGATAGCTCATAGAGAACAACATTTTCACCACCAATAGTGATTTCTTTTTTCTTTAAAAACATATCGATACCTTTTCATTAAAAATAAAAAAGGCCGCTGAGCGACCTATTCAGGCGATGCAACTTTTAGTGCATCGGTCATCTATTGATTTACAAGTAAAGCAAATTTTTATGCCGCCAATCTGTGCATTTCTTCTAGCAGCGGTTGTTTATGGTTTTTGTTAAATAACTTGGTTAATTCATCTTTTCGTTGCTGAAAGCTCCATCCCATTGAGATAAATACAGTATTTGCTCTTTGCAGCTCAGTTACACAATGTATTTGCTCTGGGGTTAAATAATCACGAATAGGCTCTTCCTTCCCTATATCGTTATGGACACGAAACTTAGCAGAAGTCATGCCAAGTACAATACGATTAATTAAGTCGGCTTCATTACTGAAATGATGAGGTGAAATAACCTTCCCTTGCTCCTCTCTCGACTTTTTAACAGCATCAGTCATTGGCTTATATTCCAATCTTGATGTGTTTCTATCTAATTTCTTAGCAGCTAAAGCCGAGCGCATTTTGAAAAATTCAGAAACAAGCCTTTTCTTGAACGCCCTAACAACATCATTGTTACGCATGTATGTAATTAACAATGTTGCCTGCTGCTCATTAAGTAATGCTACTTGTTGCTTTTGTCGTCCACCTTCTGTATCAAAGGATCGCATTTCAAATGCCACCCTTCCAAATTCATTGAGGTCATCGACATAGTGACGAACAAGCTGAATTACTGTTTTGTGTTTCTTTTTAACGCCATCAGCAATTGCAGAAGAGCTAGCTAATAAATCAAACTTTTTAATTTCT
>NZ_JAMPQC010000051.1:0-9233 GCF_028482225.1 Providencia sp. PROV130
AGGGTGAAATGCATATAAAAAAAGCCACATTTCTGTGGCTATTCATTAGGTTGGTCAGTTGATTATTCTTTAGGTTGCGTAGCCGTTCTAGTCGCAGGCTTCGGTGTAATTTCTTCCGCCATTGTTGGGCGACCGGTATTTTTAATTTTTACCGTACGCGTCATGGTTTCTTTGATCGGAATGGATTTACCGAGGGCGCTAATCCAGCCTTTAAATAAATCCAGCGTGCCGTTCGGGTACGAAATTTTGTAAAAGCGCGGCAAACCTTCATCAAACCACTCAATCAGGTCTTTTTGCCCTTCCTCGCCCGGTAACCAAGCAAGAGTAATACTGGTTTCACCTGAGGATTTCTCACCTTGAGTGGTGTTTTCCCAGTCCCCATCAGGATCATCAAGATAGCTATCATCTTCACTTGCCGCCGTGATTTCTCCCGGCTCCAGTGACTTAATTTTAGCTAATCGAATAAAGCCCGTTTCGCTAAAGGGATCTTGGGTTGGGTCACCCGTGCCTGTATAGACCCAAAGTGTGGTACCCGCCCCCTTAGTGGGAGCTAATGGATTTGGTACTTTTGCCATCGTAAAATTCCTTACATGTCATATTCAATTTGGTAGGTGATATCAACCGAAGCCCATAACGCCATTTCATCATCGCGATCATAATCAAACCCTTTCGGGGTCATATCGGTTAATACATCACCTAAACTGCTCATGCTTTCGATAGCTGGATATAGCGTTTCTTCCACCCATTTATCTAAATCAGAGTCAGTTTTGGCGGCTTTTAAAAAAAGCTCGATATGAAGGATGGCGGTCCATTGGTTGCTATCAAGGTACCGTGGATCAGGGTGAGGCTCTGTTAAATAAACAGCGACGACAGGCAGCTCACTTTCATCAAAGTTAACAGGTCGCCCGTCATAAGTTGATAATTTTGGGTGGCTAGTCTTGAGCCCCTCAATCACCAACTGGCGGATCTTGGTGTGCTTAATCATTATCCCCCCTTAAAATAAAGCCGTAATTGGTTATTCAAGGCGTATTGCATTTCTTTGCTCATATCCTCCTCACGAACTTTAATAGCGTGCTCTTCAAAGGCCTCTGTTAGCGGTTTAGATACGGGAATTTTGACAACATCAATCGGGTAACGGCTTAAGCTAAGCCGTTGCATGACATGCCATTTACCATTTTTTAGCTGTTGAATAAACGCACCTTTAAAGGTGAATTTACCCACTTTTAAAACACTGCCATGCCGCCTATCGACTCCCCGACGACGAGATAATTGAACACGCGCCGTGCCGAGCACAATCGCAGGTAAATTACCTCTGTTTACTGTGATCCGCGCTTTAGGGGTTCCTTGCTTTACACTGGCTTTCTTAAGCCTTACACGCTTACGGATGATCTTTTGTTGGATTTTGACTTCTTTGGAAACTTGCTTAACGCTGCGGCTAACGGCTCTTGCCGTAATCCGATTTATCGCCTGTGCCGTGGCAATCGGGGTCACTTTATCAACGATAATACCAAGATTACGAACCGCTTCATCTTTCCCCTTCATCGTCATCAACCTCTAAAAAAATCATCCACTTACCGTTGAACCTTTGTCGGCGAGTGGCTTTATAATGGAGACCGTCAGCAATAACACTGTCATTCTTCCCGGGCTTGTACGTATCAGAAAAAATGACATAAGAAAGCCCATCCCCCGTAACAGGGCCGAAGTCAGGTAAGAAATGAGATTCCACCCCAATATAACCAACACCGTTAATTATGATGGACTTCCCCATTCGCTTTGCAGTGAGTGCGTCCATGCGATCTGCAAACCGTTCAAACGCACTCATAAATTAACCGCCTGCTGCCACGGCTGCTGGAAATAGATTAAGCTTTACAGGTACCAACTCCGCACCCGCTTCTGCCGCCCCCCATGTAATACCAACAGGAACGCCACCTTTGTCAGCAACAATCCCTTTATCACCTGTCACTGTTTGACCTGCCGTTAATGCAACGCCCGCTTTTTTCTTTAGTAAAAAGACACCTTCAGCAAATCCATCACCAGTTTCCCCTGGTTCAATATTTGTTGCAGCGATACAAGCTAATGCACCCACCATGACCAAATCGCCACTGATAATAGCGGTTGCACCTGTATTTTTAATTTCAACAGTTAACCCTTGTTGTTGATAATTCTTAGCCATAACTTCTCCTTCTGGCTCCGAGGAGCCAGATTTTAGGTATAAAAAAAGCCCGTTAGGGCGAGGGTTTTAACCTGTAATAAGGTTATTTCGTATCAACACGAACCATGCCGCGATAATCTACTGGGGCAACCCCTGCATCGATACGAACTTTAGTGGTTACACCGTCAGAGCTGAATCCTTCTTCTTGGTCAATGTAAGGCGTATCAACACCGTCAAGGTAGGCAACCTCAATGGTATCTGTACCTTGCGCCGAGGTCAGGAACCACGTAGGTTTATCTTTACTCGCACCACGTGATAAACGAGATTCACGGATAACTTCAACAATATCTTTGACTGGGTTAATGATCCCCGCGTTGATATCCGCACCTTTGACGCTGCTAGAACCAATAACTTGTTTGGCAGAAGTTACTAACGCCGTTGGAACCAGCATAAATGCAGGTTCAATATTTAACTCACGCTCACCTTCTTTTTGCTCTTGCATTAACGCACAAGCAGCCGCAATCGTATCAACATCCATGCCGCCACTGGTTAAGTTTGCGTGTTTTGCATCAAACATTTTAATGTTATCACCGCTGAAGATTGCGTTATCCATCAGGATAGCGTAAACCAAGTCACCAATGGTCGCTTTGGCTGCGCGGCCTAGTTTCATCGGGGTATCAGTGAGCATTGACATATCATCGTTAATGATAGCTTGGCGAGTAATGCTGAATAACTCACCGTAGGTTGCCAGTGCGATAGTTGCCTTTTTATCACCCGTAGTGACGTACTTATATTCTGCCCCTTCGCGAACTTCACGAATGGAGTTAAACCCGCCCATTCCAACACGGGTAGCCGGTTTAAAGTCGCCTAAGTGTCCTTTTTTCGTCCATTTTTCAAACGTTTCTGGCGCTTCATTCCAACCTTGCAAAATAGATTTATTTGCTACATCTAACAAAATATTACCGAAGTCAGATGTGCCATGAGTAAAGGCCATGCCAACCATTTGCATTGAGTTACGAGTCGCAATACCAACGCCACGATCCGTTAATGACATGCGAGCCAATTCACGTAATGTCATGCAGTTATAAGGGTTATCAGCATGTGCTTCATCATATCCTGCACGCGCCATTAATGATGCTCGGACGCTATCCCCGACAAGATTACCGTTATTCGCATAAATATGAGCACCGTAATTATTTTTATTTGTTGGTGTCGCCTCTTTGGCTACCAAATCTAAAATTTTGTCTTTTGCTTGCTCGACGGTGCAGTTGATATCTGTCAGGCACTCAACCATGATGCTGTCATGCTTACCGCCGAACATCGCAAACAAATCTTTAATACCATTCATGCGCGTTTGCTCGGCTTGTCGTGCTTGCGCCTGAATGCTTGCCGTATCTGGCTGTTGTGTATTAGTTGGATTTTGTGATTGTGGTGCAGGCTCTGTCGCCGGTGCGTTTGATGTTATTGTGTTTCGTGGGTTAGCTAAGCTATTTTTCAAGGTGTTTTGTAATGATTTCGGCATGGATTTAAATTCCTCGATGCGTTTAGATGAAAGACTGGCCATGGCTTTAACCGGCTCAATCACAGTATTAGCAAAACCGTGCTCCACGCACTCTTCTGCCGTTAACCATGTCTCTTCGCCGAGCATGGCTTCAATTTCTTCTTTGGTTTTCCCAGTTTTTTCCATGTAGGCAGGAATTAAGACGTTTTCTACCTTATCGAGCAGATCAGCATAATCTCGCATATCATTGGCATCACCCCACGACACACCCCAAGGTTTATGGATCATCATCATGGCATTTTTTGGCATTTTGACTTCGTCACCCACCATGGCAATAACGGACGCCATGGAAGCCGCTAACCCATCGATATAAACCGTAATGTTGGCATTGTGGTTTTTGAGCTGGTTATAAATGGCGATACCCTCAAAAACCTCACCGCCGGGTGAATGAATATGAAGGTTGATATGGTTGATATTGCCAAGGGAAATTAAATCTTCGGTAAATCGCTTTGCACTTATCCCCCACATCCCAATTTCGTCATAAATATAAATATCGGCTGAAGTCTCACTGGTTGCTTTCATTTGAAACCAGCTTTTCTCCGGTGCCGACATTAGCGGTTTACTCATCGTCGTGCTGTTTTTTGGTAGCATGAGATGTGTGTTTCTCGTCTGCATTGTCGTTACCTTTGTCGTTAGCGGGGTCAGTATCAAATTTCAGCCCCAGTCGTTCATTTTCATCAATTTCCGCTTTACGGCGGCGTTTAACTTCTGCTGGGTTACCACCTCTAGCGCGAACCCAATCACTTTCTGTCGCAGCACCACCGCGAATTTGTGCTTTCCATGCATTTGATTCTTTAAGCGGATCAATCCATGGCATGACAGGGCCATTGTATGTGGCGTTATAAAGTGAGTTGAGGTCAACATCAGGCGGAAGGATGATTACCCTAGATGCAATCGCCATTTGTAGCCATTGTCGATAAACAGGCCGACTAATTGAGCCGCAGAAGGTATCTTGCAAGATGTAATACCCTTCAAATGACTCCACCAGTTCTTGTCTTTGTGCGCTGTATGTTCCGTTGTAGTCACGAGCAATACTGGAATAGCTACCCCGGCTACCTGCAGCAACAGCTCTTAACTGACCGTTCCGAAAGTTTTCAAGGTTTGGGTTTGGCCTATCCGATTTGATCATGCCAACTTCTTCACCGGGCAATAAGTCATCGTAGATTATGCCCGGTTCAATGATGATATTTCGGTCTTCTTTATCTTCATCAGCATCATATAAACTGGCATCACCTTTTTTAATGTACATCCCTAATGAAGCTGCAATCCTTGCTGCTGTAAGCTCTGCGTCCTCATAGTCCTTCAAAGAGCTTAGGCGCATTAAGATACCTGAAAATAAACTGACACCACGCACCTGATGTAACCGCCGTACATATTTTATATGCAGCATGTTTTCAGCGAGGATGGATTTGAGATCTCCCATTTGCTGTCCTGCGGTTAACAGGTTTTTGTAAACAGAATAGGATTGTGGGCGACCCCAGTTATTTAATTGGATCCCCTGTCGGATATTTTCCCCTGTATCATCAAGATGAATAGGAACAAAGTCAGGTTCAAGTGCTTCCAACCAAAACGGAATCCCCGCTTGTTTATCCAACCCCTTTTGGTTTCCTTTGACTAATTGAGCAAAGGCCTCCCCATCGCGTATCCATGTTCGAACCAAGAGACGCTCAAGCATTGGGCGCGTAAATTGCCCTGTCACTTCTGGACGAATTGACCATTCAGCCCAAGCAGATCTTATTTGTTTGGCTAGTTCTTCATGGATTTGCCCTGTTATTGATAGTGGCTGAGGTTCAACGATGATCCCCCTACTACCAACAACCCGCTCCTCCATTTTATCGAGGATACCAATCACAAGATCATGGTTGTTATCTAACCACCGCGCCTGCTCGCGCAATGATTTCCCCCCAGTTTGCGTTAATTGATTGGCATTACGGGGCTCTCGCCTTGCTTTATGTTGCCGTGATGGCATTGCGGCTTCATAGGCGAGGATTTGGTTTCGTGAGCGCAAGCGACTACTGGCCCATCCTGGTGAAATCACCGATATGGCTTTATCAAGAAAATTCATTGGAACCTCGCTAATTTATAGCCGGGTGACTTGCGTTTTGTAGCACTGCTTTGTGCATATCGCCTCTCCCAGTATTCTCGCCCCTTGCGGATCTCGCTGAGGTTTTCCATTGTCATGGACTGCCCATTAAATGTGACACTTTTCCCCTGCAGTATTTCCATTTCCGCTTTTAGATACGCGTCCCTCATTTCTTTAATTTCGTCTCGGGTCATACCCATCCCCCAGATGTTGAAGACACAGGAGTCCATGCCGAACTTGCGCTAGGCTTGGTTTCTTGCGTTTCTGCTTGAGTTTGAATTGGTGTTGATTTTGGAGGAGGTTGATTAGAAGTCAGAGGTGATAGTTTAACTTCACTGATATCCGGCAACTGAGCCCACTTAGGCGGGTTCTCCCATTTGATTTTTTCGTAACCGAGTAAAATAACTAACGCATGTGCATAGACCATCAAGTCAAAAGCTTCGTTAGCCCCTTTGCCCGGCTTTGACCATTTTCCGCTGCTGTCGCGCTCTTCATACGTTAATTCATCGTAAAACGAATCATCGAGCCAGTCAGGGAAATGGACATAGTTATTACCCACAGTCTCCCGCCCTAAATGTGCGGAAATACGGTCTTTTAATTCATTTGTTTGCAACAAATAAATAGGCACATCACCACGCGCTCTTGCACGGCGGTCTGAACGCTCCGTATTATCAGGGTAGGATTTGGTAATCAGCTTGCTTTTGGCTTTACCATCTCCTTTAAACAGATAGACACGGCGCGCTAGGCCGTCTTTTTTGCATTTACGCCAAAATTTATACGCGTTATCAGTTACCCCTTCTTCCCCACCGGTATCTATTGCCATGCAATGGACGCCCATTTCAACGTTGTCATGATCGTGAATTGGGTAAGTTTTATCGAGCACATCCGTAATGAGAACATCCCAGTCCTCCGCGTAAGATGAAGGATTAATGGGCAGTGATTCACCATCTTCGCTTGTTCTTAATGAATGAGTGATATCAAATCGGTCAATTATCCAACGCTCACCTCTGGTGCCATAGCCTGTGACCTGAACGACAAAGCGCCGCTTTTTACCGCCCTGAACGTCAATAGTTGCAACAAGAAAACGAACGCCATTAGGCACTGAGCCATAGTCCCAATACTCTGCTCGGGCTTTAAGATCATCGCCGCTTCGCTGCTCTTGACTGATTTTTGGTAAATAAGGTTGTCCCCAGTCGGTATTAATAACAGACTTTAGTGTTTCCTCACTCCCGGTTCGCTCGTATTCTTGCTCCGCATTGAGTAAGTTATAAACTAACTTTTCCCATGTTTGATAAGCGGCTGCGGGGCCTTCCATCCAAAATGAAGCAATGCGCGACTCCCTTGGCTCACCTGTCACAACGCCATTTTGGTCAATAGACTGCCCCTCTTTGAGCCAAATACCTTTATTATTTAGCGCTCTTTTCTGATCAGGTTCAATGAGCCCCAGACAGTGTGGACACTGTAATCGAGCGGCTTTGCTGCCCACTGTTGGGTCATCCCCCTCATTAAAACCCACCATATTTTCTCGAATGGGCAAAAAATATTCCAAACAGTGCGGGCATGGCCAATACCAGCGGCGGCGATCACCCCGATTATAAAGTGACAAAATCCCCGTTGTAGGTGGTGCCTCATGAGGTGTATTTCGTCGCCATTTACTGTCTGTTATTTCTCGACCAGGAGAGCTTTCAACAAGTGTTTTACCTGCGGACATAAATGTCGTTGTACGCTTTGCGGCTAGTGTGTAGGCATCACCCTCTCCGTCTATATCTTCAGGAAACCGGTCATAATCCGTTAATGCAACAAACCGATAGTCCGAAGAGGACATAATATTGACGGATGGCCAGCCAATTTTTAAATAATTCCCCGCCCTGAATGTTTTGTCATGAACGTTATTATCATTGCGGTGAGGGCTTAGTCTTTTAGCCACCTCTCGACTTGAACGAAAGGCTCTATCCAATCGTTTTTTAGAGTGCTCCCTCGCCTTTTCTTCCGTCATTTGGATGAGAAGAAAGTCTGCAGGGTCACAAACAATGACATAGACGATCCAGCCATCAATCAGCCCCAATGATTTTCCTGTTCGAGCTGGACCAACAAATATCACTGAGTCATAGCGACGATCTGCAAGGCAATTCATGGGTTCAATAATATAAGGTGTTAATGAATCATCCCACGGTATTGAAGAGCCTTCCCCCATTGGAACGCGCATATATTTTTTTACAGCCTGAGCAATTGGCATTCTACGGGGAGCTTTTAATAATGATGCGACATCCTTTCTTACCGTTGATGCTGAGGCATAATTTACTGTCATTCGTCAAAATCCTCCGCATCCATCACGCGAGAAGCGAGAATATCCCGTAATTCATCAACAATGATTTGCACCTCAGTGAGCTGCTCCGCGTTCCATCCCTTATCTCGCTCTAATTTATCGGGCCATGTATCTAAAACTTGGGTTATTGCCTTAACCAGCACCGCCATTTCCAAATGCACATCGGCAACAGGAACCAGTTGTTTAAGTGTGGTTTCTAGTTTTATCCGTTCGTTTTCAGACTGAAACCAATCTTTGCGATCCTTGGGTGGCATTAATGATGGGTCTTGTAAGCTGTTCGTATTGGCATCAGGGTCAGCGCCGAAAAGTATCGGGCCGATATCTCGTAAAGCGTAAACGGGATTCCCCCGAACCATATTTGCTATCGGGGTGTTTGCATCGAGCAATCGCTTTTTAACTGTTCCGCGATTCAAGCCGAATGCTTCAGCAATCTTAGCCACGCTCCAGTTGTAGGCGTCCCCCAGATTGCTGATGTTGGACATTGACACCTCACTCTGTCAGGTGAAAACTGATATTTTTATTTATTATCAGATAGATATAACACATTGAGGTGACAACTCATTTTAAAAATTGTCACCTCAATGTCGATATTTGCAAATTAAATCAAAAGGTTAAATCACCTGCTGCTGACAGCATGAAAAATTGAAAACGAGCCGTTTTCCGCGCGCATGCCGCCTCGTGGTAAGGGTACCCCCTCAGGAGTACCTTTTGAATTATGCGTAAAATTAATCAATCTAATGAATTTAAGGTTTATTTGGTGGCGAGAGTGGCTTGGAATTACTAGACCGCTTGGGTTGATACCCTTTAACATTTGTAACGCCATCATTTAGTTGCTTGTCCAGTTTTTCTCTGAATTGATTAGGGTTATTAAAACCTTGACTGCTCATACATTACCTCACTGTGCGCCCACAAATCTTTAGATTTAGCTGTCTCAGGCTTTCAGCGATTGCCCTATCCGAATCAGCTATGGCTTGTTGTATTGCCGTGATAGAGGCTTGCAGTTGACTAAACTCAGACTCAACCTGTTGCTTGAACGCTGTAAATTCACCATGACTAACAGGTATATTTATATCGATAGCTTCATCCAATGCCGCGATAAATGCCTTATTAC
>NZ_JAMPQC010000052.1:0-18996 GCF_028482225.1 Providencia sp. PROV130
CTGTACTTTCCTTCGAACTTTCATCGCTAATGCGACAGAGCCCGATTATCCAACATGGTGTCGTTACCTCAACGCTCAGTTTCAATATTATTGGAAAGTACATTTTGCCAAAAAGATCCGAGGCGCTTAGCACAATGTCTTTTTCGGGGTTAACGATATAAATTTACCTTCAATGTGGCTTCATTTGACATTTTAAAACCATAGCGGCTCAACGGTGTTAATTTAATCTCGCTTAATTTACCTTTCACTGTAATACTTTTACTTTCATCCGGACGAAGGTAAAATTGCCCTACACTGTAGCTCTCATTCCCAGGCAGAGCCGTAAAGTTTGGCGCCAAACGAACAACCTGCTTCCCAGTATTCTTTAAAACAAGTTGGTCGCCTTGTTGAGAGACATCTATTGCATCCCATGGAGTTTGGCTAACCGCCATATTTGCAGGCTGAATTAACATCGCCACATCTTGCCGGATCGGCATTTTAGCACTATTGACTTTCGTAGCTCCAACGCCTTGAAACGAAACCTTAAGCAGAGCTTCATGGGAAATATTGACCCCATTTTTCAACACAAAGTTAATTTGCTGACTTTGCTCTGGTTCTATCCTCACAATAGGAGGGGATACCATCACATCTTTCGATAAAGCCTCACCACCTTCAAGATCAGTCACTTTTGTTGATAATAAAATCGGCTCTTTAGAGGTGTTTTTGACATTAAAAACCTTACGTGACTCTGCTGCATCAAGGATCACTGTCATTGTTTCTAATTGGAAATTCGCATGCGCAAACCCGCTGATCAGTAATAATCCGCTGATAATGCTATTCATAAACATTTTTTTCATATTAATACCTTTATATAATCGTATTTAAAATAATCTACATCGATAAAATTATTTGCGACAAATCGCACTGGCTTCTTCATAAAGCATATTTGGGTCGAAGTGCTCTGGCACAGGATATTCAACAAGGCAATCCGCCTGATTTGCTATACGCAGAGTTATTGGCTTACCAATTTGCTCATTGCTGAGCATAATGTTGCCATTTCCCATCACAACCCCCATCAATTCACCTTTATCATCCACGGCACTGCTGCCCGAAGGGACAACGACCCCATCATCTGATGAAATCTCTAATAAAAGCTGTTTCATTACGGTTGCCTTTACTTCCCTTGAAATAATCGTTCCTCTGGCAACGGCAACATCAAAAGATGTCGTCTCTAAACGGACATTTAAGGGTAAATTTTTCGTATCAAGTTGAACGGTTGTTTTCCGGTTAATCGGCAGTGTCGGGATCGCTGCTGTACCAAAATGGTTGGTTACCGTTGTTCCACCACCTTGAGTATTAATTTGCACCCCCGCTTGCCCTGGTACCGATAAAATCCCAAAGGTATCCCCTAATGCAACGGGGGATGTGGCAATGAGTCCATTCGAATATGCCAGCGCGCCTGATGCTGAAACCATCATTGAATGGTTATTTTCATCATTCCACGAGCCACTTCCCGATAATTGGCTGTATGCTGTTGTCGCATTCAAACTGCCACTCATTCGATTGTGATTTTGGCTCCGATTTACCCCCACTGAGTACCCCCAAAGGTTACTTGGTCGATGGCTAAATGTGCTGGTAACAGAGTTTTCATTTTGATAGCGCTGTAATTGTGCACTCATCGTTGCCTGTCGCCCAAAAGGGATTGACGCATTTAAAAAGAAGCGGTTATCTCTGTCATTCCCACTTTGGTAGCTGGCATTCAAGGAGACTTGCCCAATTTTTCGAGCATAAGTCAGTGTATGTAGCACAGAGTCTGATTTATCCCCGTAATACTGTGTCAACCCAACGGAATAACCTAACCGTCCCCAGTGACTGTCTCCTATATTGAGTGACGCAGAATTCGATAGTTGTGTTTCACTACTTTGCCACCATGATGAGAGCGCTTGTTCCTGATCTTCCTCAATCTTTTTTGGCTGATCCTTTAGTAATGTTTCTTCTAAAGTGGGGTAATCTTTCGTTCGGTAAAGACTGGACAAACCTAGCGATAACATTCCTAGACTTGTGCTCACATTCGCGTCCCACTGCTGGCCTTGCTTTTTTGCATTACGCGCATACTGAATACCAAACCCTGTCCCTATAGGATAGTCTGTTTCCCAGTTTTTCGCTAAACGCCCACCCGTTGACTGGTATCGATCAGAGAATTGAAAACCCGCCGTATAGTCGGTTTGTTGATACGTTATTTGAGCCTCTGCATTCACAATCAACGGTTTATCAATATCTTCATTGGATGAGCGTTGGCGATATTGCCCTATTCCAACTTGATAATTCGGCTCACTGAGTGTGTCCTTCTTTACCTGATTAGCCGTCATCACCGTAAATTGTTGGTGCTGACCGTCCTCTTGCAGCACACTCACTTGTAAGGGCTGCCCACTGACAACACCATTAATTCTATCTAATTCAAATGGACCCGCTGGAACTAGCGTGCGGTACAATAAACGCCCATTTTGCATCACTTCAACGGTTGAAGCCGTTTCAGCAACCCCAGTCACAGGGATCACCAATTGATTCGTATTTTGTAACGCTGAGTCAGAGTAAAATTGAATACCATTGAGCGGCGTCCCACCAAACAAGCTCCCTTGGGAACTAATTTGCCCGAGTTGCATTAATGTGCGCCAAGGCGCAATGCTGCGTGTTAAGGTTGTTTCATTAAATTGGTATTGCGTTTCATTTTCGCCTGAAGAAAAACTGCTGTTATTACGCAATATCCAGTTATGCCAGTTAAACCCCGTTTCAAATTGCCCTTGATAAAATCGCTGGGTATCTAACCCTTTAATCTCCATCCCGTAGACACGGTAGTTGCTAAACAATGCACTTCCACCATAGGTCAGTTCATCACCACGTAACTGCGGATCAAAGTCACTTTCAGCCACTAAAATTTCAATCGTGAATGTATTCGGATGAGCAGTTGTTTTCGCACTTGGATAAACATCCTCTAGCGCAACACAAGACTCATTAAGCTCAACCTCTTTAAGCTTAAGCATGCCTTGTAATGCCGGCGTCATGCACAATTGGCCTCTTTCGCCAATTGAAACAACGGAGGAATACCGCGCACTGCCATTAACGACCAATGTCACCTCATGTTGCCCGGGTAAAAATTGGCTGCCATCTCTGAAAAAATCGGCCACTTCCGCGCCATAACCTAATGCTTTAAGCGAATCGATATCAAAATCAACCTGATCATTCGAATGAACCGCGGGCTTTGTCGACGCTGCAGGAGCCACTGAACCCTCAGAGACACTGTGGCTTTCTGCTGCAAAACTTAATGGTTCTCCCATAAAAAAGCTACAAAGCCCAATGACGGACATTTTCCATACAGGGAAACTGGTTAATGGCGTTGACTTCATACATCTATCCCGAAAAATCATCACATTTACAGTGACAAAAAGGTGTTTAAATAAAATTATTATTATCTTATAAAACAAAAAGTTAAATACTGAAAGGGAAACTCAGTACTAGCTCGCCATTTAAATCCGCACCACTCACCAAAGGCCCGTTAGTCTCTTTTAGGCTATTGAGATAAGGCTGAACGGTCATGGTGACAGAGTATCGCTCACCACTTTCTGGTGATAGCCCATCGCGGCTCCAGCCCTGATAAACGGATGACTGTAACCATGATTCCGGCTGCGCTCGACCAACCTGTGAGAGATTATTTGTTTGATAAAGCTGAGTTTGTTGACCATTCACACGGGCATCCGTTAACTTCACACGGTAGTGACCTAAACGCCCCTGCCCATTCACAAAACCCAATCCAAAATGCGTTGGATCATGGCCAATCGTGCTCGCGGCTTGAACATCGCTATCAACATGTATTAACAACGAGGCGACAGGTGCAGAGCAAACCACCTGCACAGTTTGGGAAATAGGGGGAAGCTCAGTCATTTCTGTCTGATGAAACTGACTCGCTTTAAGCTGGGTATAAGGATACAAAACATCTGTTGTTTGAATTTCACAGGTATCATTACTGGAAGATTCAGGCAGAGTTTCTTGTGAAAATAAGCCAGAACTAAATGATTGAGCAGGAGCAATAAAACTCGCCGCGCCGCAAGCAATTAATACCATCAAAGATGCTATTACTGTATATGAGTGGCGTTTATTTGGCATTTTTTCCCCTTAAATCAATGTCAGAATGTTAGGCGAAGTGAATTCAATACAGATAAAAAATAGAAGCAATCTGCTGCTTCTATTTTCTTTCATATCGATTTCAATATTTTTTAAATAAAAAATATTGATTCATTAGATACCAAAGTTAAATGTAAGTACAGTCTGGCCGACATAATCCAAGCCATTAGTAATATCAATACCGTCTTTGGCTAATGCGGCTTTTGAGTGTAAAAAAGTATTGGAGATGCCCAAGTACAGATTACTTATATTCTTTATACCCATTGAAAACACTTTCCCTGATTGCAGTTTAAGAGCCGAAGGGGCGACATATTTTTGTGGCTCACTCGTCCAACCCATTGTCGCGCCAATAACAAAATGTTGATTTTGCGCCCATGTTCCATTATCACTAGGGGCATCATTAGCTCGAGAGATGTATGCAGCATTGCCATCAACAGTAACATCATGTGCAGTATACGCAATGCCGCCAACATTTTTAGTGGTATCAGCGCTGTTGACTAAATTAAAAATAATACTTTTAAAGTTAGTATTGGCACCAGAAACTGTCGCATCAAATGCATTTGGGTAATTATCGGTCGCTTTAAAGGTTAAAAAAGTTTCCGCATCACACGTGATAGTCAAATTATTCGATAAGCTTGGTAACCCATTGTATGTTGAGTCTTGTGGGATAACCGTTGGTGAAACACTCCCAAAACTGTAGAGTAAATCTGTTTCATTACTGCCATTCACCATGCAGGTCGGCGGCGTTATCTTTCCAGATACTTTTAAATTCGCAACAGGCGCAGATAATGCAGTAGCAGAAAATAGAGAAGCAAAAGACACAGCCGCAATAGCGGATATTAATTTTTTATTCATCATATGGATCTCATTTTTAATTAAAGGCCAAAAGAAAACTCTAAGACAGCGTTACCATCTAAAAGAACACTATCTTCATTTTTTAAACTGCCATTTATTGTTGGGGAAACCGTTATACCGGCAGTAAATTCTTGGCCCGCAGCTAAACCTGAGTTTGCTGATGCATCAGCCCACGACGCGGCAGCAGTTTTATCCAGTTTAAAAGAAGGATACATTGAACTGGATAAGTCCTTTCTAAAACTCGCAGATATTCTTTCAGAATTAGGACTTTGACGGTAGAAACCATTATTTAATATAATATCGTAATACCCAATTTTAATATTATTATCTCCATGAGTCCCTAATCCAAAATTATAAATACCTTCCGTTAATTCTGTACCCGCGCGGTTATCAACGGGCCTTAAAGATAAATAAGTACTTGCATCACAAAAAACAGTAATTGCCTGCGTTTTCCCGTTTAACTTCAGATTTTCCCCACTTGAAAGCGAAGATGCTGGAATATTAAATTCAAACACAATATCTGGATTATCTAATCCATTTATAGTACATGAAGGTGGTTTAATATCGCCAGATATTTTTAAATTTGCAACAGTTTCCGATAATGTTGGAATAGAAAATAAGGCAATAAAAGAGGTTGCTATGATGGAAGATATTAACTTTTTATTCATAAATAAATACTCACAATAAATAAAGGGTAATTAACCTTACCCTCACAAATAAGTAATGATTACTTATAGCCCAAAAGAAAATGCTAATACAGTATGGCCATCCAATTTTGCATCACCTGCGGTATTTTTCATTTCGCTATTAATCGTTGGTTTAACCGCAAAGTTCGCAGCGAAAATTTGCCCGGCGGCTAAATCAGATGCGCTGGTAGCCCATCCCATTTTCTTTGTTTTATCAACAACGCCTGTTGTGCCATAAGTTGTGCCATTTAAAACACCCACTTCTTTGGCTGCAACATTAGTGCTTGCTTTCACTGTTGCATTTTGCATTGTGATAGTATAATCGCCCACTTTCTTACTTCCTGCACCTTCACCATACGTTCCCAAACCAAAGTTTGTGTTTGATTCAGTTAATGCCGTCCCATCACGGTTATCTGTCGCATTAAAAGTAAGATATGTGGTTGCATCACATACGATTTCTACAGGTTGTGCCTTAGCATCTAAGACTAAATTACCTGATGCGGGGAAAATACCTGGCGTAATATCAAATTGATAATTAACATCCACCTTATCTTCGCCGTTAATAGTACAAGTTGGTGGCGTGATAGAACCTGTTACCTTTAAATTCGCAATCGGTGCTGAAAATGCAGCTGCTGATAAACTTGTAAGTGCTAATACTAATAATGATTTCTTAAACATAAAAATGTCCTAAAATATAATTTTAAAAATGATAAAACATGACGACTAGTGTTTCTTATCCCAAATAAGAAACATTGAATCAAGAGGCTCTATTTTTAATCTAACTGCATCCAAATTATCCGGGTGGTTAAGTACAATTTCATCAAATAAATAGTTAATAAAGCTAGGCAATGAAATATCTAAAATAATGAAGACGTTAAAAAACATATCAATCGTTAATTGATTCTCTCCTCGTTCATAACGAGATATTTGCTGCTGAGATAAATTAAGCTGACTCGCTAATTCCTTACCTGTATAACCTTTATCCTTTCTTATTTTACAAATTGCTTTCCCTGAATAAGATGAAAAAAAAACCTTCTGAATCCAATGTTTTTAAATTAGCTTCATACATCTTCATGCATATATATCCATGGTGTTATTACAACTAAATTAATTCGCGGGTTAATTACCGCGATGTGATATATTTTACCCTTATTTTGATCAATATAAAAGGCAAAGAAATTATTGGAACAAAGCATATGATTTAATATTTACATTATTTACATTATTTACAATAAAAATAATTCATATATAACAGAATAATAGATTATTTTTCAGTAAATATCCATTATTGATGATCTAAAAAAGATCATTAACACAGGATATAAAACTAAAAAAATAGCAACAACAGACATTTAAACTTAAATTAATACTTATTAATAAATTCTAAATAAAACATATACAAAAACTAGATGGTTAGGACGTTAGATATCTTTTTTGCTCTAATATTCTAATCACTATCCTTGGTTCTGTCGCATTAAGAAATGAAGTTAGCTACGATAGCATTTTTATTGGGGGTGAAGTGGTCAACAAAAATTGGTCACAGTTTTAGAGCTTTCCCAATATAATCGTTCTGATTCATTGGGCGTTAAGCCACCGTTATATTGATGCGGTCTAATCTGACTATAATACCCAATGATATATCGTGTTATTTCTTGCTGTGCTTCTATAAAATTACGGTAACCTAAAATAGGTACCCATTCTGTCTTTAAGCTTCGAAAAAATCGCTCCATCGGCGCATTATCCCAGCAATTACCTCGTCGAGATAAACTTTGCTTTATCTGATAACGCCATAGTAATTGGCGATATTGACGGCTTGTATAATGACTTCCTTGATCTGAATGAAACAGCATATTTCTTGGATTACCTCTTGATTCAAAAGCCATTGATAATGCTTTTCCCGTTAGTTGGCTATCGGGTGAAAATGACACCGCCCAACCAACGGGCTTTCGAGCAAATAAATCCATCACAACCGCAAGATATATCCAGCGATTACCTGACCAAATATACGTTACGTCACCTACCCAAACTTGGTTTGGCTCCGTGACTGCAAATTGTCGCCCGAGATGATTCGGTATTTCAACGTGCTCTTGAGTTGATTTTGTATATCGATGCTTCCGCATTTGGCAACTCACCAAGCCAAGTGATTTCATAATCTGAGTTGCACGATAGCGCGTTAAAGGAACCTGTTTTGTCCTCGATACAATATCAGCAATAGTACGAGCACCCGCAGAACCGTGACTGCTTTCATGAGCTTCTCGAACAAGGGCCCGAAGGCGAATTTGTTCCGCTGATGGTGTTTTTGCACGGTGACGCCAGTATTGATAGCTACTGCGATGAACACTGAACACGTTACACAGTTGTTTAATACTAAAGCGCCGGCTGAGTTTCTCGATCAGCGAGAATTGTTCAGAGAGTCCGACATCACCAGCGCTGTAGCCTTTTTTAAGATCTCATTATGCTCTTCAAGTTGCGCGATTTTCTTTTTTAATTCACGGATTTCAACCTGCTCAGGCGTCATGGGTGACGCTTTCGGTGAAATGCCCTTGCGTTCTAGCTTGAGTTGCCGAACCCATTTGTCCATGGTTGATTTACCGACGCCCATCGCGTTGGCGGCCTCGACCACGGAATAGTTTTGGTCAAGCACCAGTTGAGCCGCTTCAAGTTTGAATTCTGCGCTGAAAAGCCGTCTTATACGTTTTACCATAATTGTCACCAACTCAGAGGTGATGATATCACCTCTGAGTTGGTGACCAAATTAACTATGCCACTACATCCAATGATATAACCTATGTGCGCTAATTTTAATGATATAATTTAAATACAATAGTCTCATTAAAATATGGTCATATATTCATAACTATCAAGCTTAATTAAAGAGCATTTAGAACCAAAACTCCAGATGCATTCGAGATCCCGGCGTTTGATGCTGTCCCTACAAGGGTTGCATAAACAGAAATAACACCGTTAGTTAAAGATTTTAACTTTATTCCATCTCCATTAGCTCGGATATTGGTACCATTTAATGATATTTGTGCAGAAACACCATTACTAAAATTAAGGCGCCCGTTAATTACATTATTCCCTGTTAATTTTAATTCATAGTCTTGTGCATTCCCTGCTGTACATGAAACATTCATGCTTGTAGTTTGGGCTAAACCATCAACATTTAGATTTGTTGATGAGTAAGTTAAATTCAAATTTTGACTATTTAAGGAACAAATAGAAACATCATCTTGAGGTGGTGGAATCACGTTATGGGTCGCATGAGTATGAATCTTTCCTCTAGCAAAGCGGCCAGGAGACAATTGGCATGAAAACATCATCATTTCAACAGCAGGGTATTTATAGTACTCCTTAGAAGGAGGTGATCCTATCAAAAATGTTAACGTTCTTTCCTGCGCAAAGACAGTTTGATTAATAAAATTAGCAAAAATTTGTTTATCATTTGCCGAAAAGGGTGACGAAGGATTCCAACCAGTTGGGCAAGGAAAAGTTCCTTTCTCACCAAAGTATTGGAGAATTCGGCTAACATAAATCTCAGGATGAGCTATTTTATCATGAAATATATTTGTATAAATTCTAGAATCTTGAACTTGACTCGTAGTAATACCTGTATCTGAATCGGCAAAATCAGATCCATTTAAAGTCGATCCTCCCATTAATTTTATAACCGCAGATCCACCTATCCGATAACCTGAAAAATCAAGATTAACGGTAGACCACACCATTGAACTATTTCCATACAATATAACTAGCGCTAATATACGAATAGATTTAACCATAAATACACCTCAATAAATACATATTAATTGTAGAAAAAACTAATATTTAAATTAATTCGTCAATTAATATTATAAACTAGTTTATTCCCTTTTCTATAGCATCAAAATAAAAGAAAGAGCTAATTAGTTAAATTAACCTATATGACTAAATCAAAATAATACTTACTCATATTCCAACATAAACGTTGATGTTGCCACAAATTTACCTAGCACAATATTTTGAGCCTGTAAGGCAGTAGGCTCACCTTGAATATAGGCTTGTAATTTTAAATTATTTCCATTGCCTGCATGCAATGCTTGTAAATAGTCTTTCGCTTTATTAAGTTTTATTGGTACACCGTCGATGGTTTCTAATCCGACAGCGATTCCTTTTGCTTGACTTGCTGTATCTAAAGCTAATAGTCCAGGTAATGTTTTACTTTCTGTGCCAGTAAAGGTGACTTGGACGTCTTTCCCTAACGCTAAATCGCAATTAATTAACCGAATAGTAAAAGGCTGACTATGTGTTCGCGTATTGAGATAAAGGTATTTATCAACGACTGTTCCAAAATCGAGTTCAATACTTTCATCCCCAGAATAAACTTCACATGCATCTTCCACTAATGTGCCATCAAACCGTACATCATCAGCAAGGGCAAAGCCTGACATCAGCCCCAAATGCCCCAGTAATGCCAAAGAAAGTAATTTGCTATATTTTTTTTTCATGTTATTTCCTTAGCGAATTATTGAAAGGCAATCGCTAATGTGGCCTGCGCCGTGAAATCATCACCGACTAAATCAACACCAGCCCGTTTGACCGGAACTGCAGATAATTTGGGTAAATTGCCCGTCTCAATTGCAAAGGCTTTATTTAGCTCGAGTGGAACACCATTTTTTTGAATTTGAATACCCAGTTTTCCAGTATTTAAAAGGCTATTAGTGCGCAAAGTGGCATTATCAAAACCCGTGCCAGCTAATGTGCCTGTTAGGGTTAAGGTCACATCCCACGGCTGGCTTAAGTCACCTTGGCAGTTAAGTTGGTATGGAATATCCTGTTTAAATAGGTTGCCATCAACTTTTCTAACACCGACTTTACCAAAAGACACTTTTATTGGGTTTTCATGCCCTAGTTGGCATACCGGTGGAATAATTAATGTTCCATCAAATAGCCAGTTTGCTTGCGCTCCCAATGGCATCATGAAAAATAGGACTAACCAGAAATACCCCAGGAAGACTTTTATTTTTTGTAATAAAGACAACATGATGGGCCTCATTGGTAGTCTACTTTTAGCGTTGCCAGCGCACTAAATACGCCACCGTCGGTATTGCTGTAGCTGGCAGTAAGGTTTTTTACAGGAGCCACTTTAATGGTTGGCAATGCAGTGTAATTCACATTTATTGATTCATTTATTCTTTGGCGTACATCATTGACGTAAAAGGCAACTCCTAATTTTGTATTGCTGGTTTTGAGTGCCCCGTTACTGTTAAAACTTGTTGCATCACCTTTAATCGTGAGTTTAATTGAATTTTTCGCTAGTTGGGTGCAGGTTAACTGAAACGTCAAGGGTTGCAGATAATTAGAACCATCAATTCGCGTTAGCAAAATATCGTTAAAATGGATTGCCTGTTGTTGCCCATTATTCAAGATGCATTCAGGCGGTGTCACAACCAGATTTCCTGATAAGTTTAGTCCCATGCCTGATGCTGGGCCAAGGTAAACTAAAAAAACGAGAGCAAATGCTCTTTTTAGCCATCGTATTGGTTGCATGAATATCTCCTTAGCGGTAATCAACAACCATGGTTAATACACCGTTAAATGCCCCACCATTCGTGAGGGTAGTGCCCGCAGGTTTTACCGGCACTGCATACAATGCAGGCATTGTCCCGCCATAGGTAAAATTCAGTACCGTACCACTATTTAATCGAGTATTGTTTTGATAGATAGCAACACCTAAATTAGTGCGATTTGTACGGACGACATTTTGTCCATTTAACGTAATTGCATTCCATACCAAGGTCATTTTGAGTGCATTGCTATAAACTTGAGTGCAATTTAGTGCGTACACAATGGGCGTTCGTTTATAGCTGCTATTATCAATCAACGTTTCATGAACATCGCCAAATTGCACATCCGCAGTTGAACCGCCATTAAACGTGCACTCTGGTGGTGTTACCACGAGGGTGCCATTAAAATTAACAGTAAAGGCCGCAAGTGATGAAAAAGACAGCGCGCTGAGCATCCCTAGCAACAGTAATTGACGTCGAATTTTTGTTCTCATTTCTTTTCATCCTATTGGTAATTCAATGTCATCGTCATGGCACCAGAAAATGTGCCAGCATCTGACAACATGGTACCTGTCTGCTTGACGGGGGCGGCATAGAGTGCTGGGTGAGCTCCCGTTAAATTAAAATTCATACTTGCACCATTGCCTAACCGTGTCGCGTCTCGGTATATTGCTATTCCCAAATTACTCCGGTTGGTTTGAATAGCGGATAAACCGTTAAGTGTCACTGAAGCCCAAGAAAGAGACATCGTTAATGTATTTTTTGCCACACTGGTGCATGACAAGTTGTAATTAATTGGGACACGTTTGTAGCTTACGCCATCAATTAACCCTTGTTGGACTTGGCCAAAAGGGATCGAAATACTACTTCCCCCCCCTATAGTGCATTGTGGCGGGGTAACAATAGTGAGTTTTAAATTCAAGTTCGCTGTATCTGCGGGCGAGTTCGGTAAGAATGCAATTCCCAGTACACCCGCGAACAATCTTAAGCGCATACTGTTGAGTGACATTTTGATCCCCTTAGCGTTATTCATAGCTCAATTGGAATCGAATTAAGGCTGAATAGGCTCCAGCCGTTAAACCCGCAGTCGTTCTGACTGGAGTCACATAATAAGTGAGTGTTTTTTGTCCCGGTGAAATTAAATGGGGCAAGCTAAATTGCCCTAAGGTTAGTGGCTGATGGGTAGCATCACTTAACTGCAATGCTAATCCTTGAGCTCCCTCAACAGCCGCTAAGCTAGGATTTTGCCTATCCATTGGAGCGAGAAATCGAATTTTCATTGCGGGCATGTCAGGGCTCCACAGTAAATTCCCAAGTTGATTCTGATTTCTGCTCTCACTACTTAAGCAATCTTCCAGCCGCAGTGTTACCGCAATCGGTGTCCCCATTTGGCCGGCGTGTTGAAGCTGCCCAGTCCCAACTGTTCCCAATTCAATTGTTTGATATGCAGAAGACATTGCCAATCGACAGGCGCTTTCTGTTAAGGCTCCATGCACATAGAGCGTGCCATTAGCACCATCTACATCCCAGTTATCGACTTTGTCTAAATCGGTTGCCGTGACGGTGCCCGAGCACAAGCTAAGTAACACTGCGGCAAATACGCTATAGTGGCGTGGTGATATTTTCGTTACCTTCATGATAATGTCTCCGACTAGAGCCTCGTATTCGAGTATCAATATTCCGTTTTACTTTGTTGTTGGAACAACCTGGCAATCCTGTGCTTGACATTGAAAGGTCAATGTTGGGCGACCACCATAGTCATTGATATAGGTTAAAACAGGCTTATTCCCCAATGTATTAGCACTACCGCCTAATATCTGGCTACTTTTTGGCGCTATCATTATCGGATCAAAATCAGCAACTGTTTTCCCGTCTATTTTCGCAGCGGCATCCACTATCGTGACGTAGTAAGGCGTTGGGTTAGTGACGGTATATTTATCCCCTTGGCGTGCTAGGGTTATTTTTTCCTGCCATGGAGTGTTAGCTTGCTCGTTTGTTGGAATAATATTTTTAGGTCGATAGAACAGTTTGATCCGAGTTTGCAGAGCAAGCTGTAATGTGTTTGCTTTATCGCTTTTCGGTGGAATTTCACGTAAATTAAAGTAATACACGGATTCTCTGTCTTGCGGTAAAGCTGCCGCACTTGGTAATGCTTGAATTTTTACTTGGCTTTTTGCACCAGGCTCAATACGCTGAACTGGAGGAAGCACGGTAAATGGCTCACTGATCTTTTCCCCTTTATCATTTTCAATCCAGCCTTGGGCTAAATAAGGCAATTGCTTATTTTCATTGCTGATATTCAGGCTGATTGATTTTTCATCGCCGGTAATGATGGCGCGAGTTCTGTCTAATGCGACTGCCGCTTGAGCTGAAGATAAGCCCATCGAGCTAAGTAACCCGACAGTAAATAAAAAGTTTAAGGCCAGATATGCACCTTGGTTTGTTTTCTTTGTCACTGATGATTTCATTACTTCATCTTCTCATTTAGTCAAATTGTGTGGTTTATGACCACTGTATTTTTCAATATGAAGCGAATAACTCATTCGCCCATATTTGGTTAATGGTTGAGCCAGCGACTTCTTTTTGGCAAAGGGGATGTAACCGGTTTTATCGGTAACACTTGCGTTTCAGAAGGCGAAATTGTTGGCTCAGTTAATTCAATAGATAGCTGTGTTGTATGACTTAATGTCCCATGACTTGACGTTATTTCAGGCTTCGCTGACGCACCTACGGGTATACAAGGTAGAAGCCAAGCTGAGAGTAGTGCATCCGCCGTTGGTAATGCTGCTGGCAATACAACCTCACACTGAGTCTTTTCATCCCAACGAACCTGTAAAATATCGTTTGGATTTAGGCCTGTTAAATAGGTGCTACCATGATCGCCAACCATACCAATCTGCTGGCCTCGTGCGTTAAACACTGATGCGCCAAATGGGGGAGTACTATTATCCGCAAGTTGTAATGATGCCATTGCGCTAGCACCTGCCACGACTTCAAATTGGCGATAACCGATAGCGCCTTCAGTTAATGTGCCTTGTTTTACTGATTGCACAACTTGTGCACTATCAGGCAGGTCGTTTAAATCGACTTTAACGAGATTACGGTAGTAGCTATTCACATCGGTGATGACCGCCTGGCCGTAACGATTTGAGTCAACAATAGCGCCATAACCTCGCAATGGAATACCTGACACACCATCTGTATCAACAAAAATACGCGTCCCACCCATTTGGTTATTACGATGAAGCACCGTACCATGTTGAGTTGTAGTCAGTCCGCCTTGGAATGACATACCCACGGAACGGTAGCGATCTTGTTGATATGTAGCATTGGCATTCACTAACGCCAGATCGCCCTGATGAGTATAAAAACCACTCACTAGAGCCCCTGAGCGTGATATCCCCGTATTTAATTGGTAATTGCTACGCTCATCTAAACGATCGTAATACCCGATCCGTTGTGTGTTATCATTTTTATCCCAACTGCTATTCATGTTAATCGTGCCAGAGTTACCCCACGGCACAGATAAAGAAGCATAAATGCCATCATCGTTTGTATTTTGATAACGATTACGATACGCAGTTAAATTCACGCTGATATTTCTTAACTTGCCAATATCAAAGTATTTCGCTACAGACAGACTGTAGCGATCGTTATCTGGCTGATCCCAATAGGTTTGGTGGTAATAATTCAGGTATGCACTTAAACCAATATCTGTAAATTGTTGGTTATATGAAACTGTGTACATCTCTTTATTACTATACTGGCGTACGCCACTCATTTGAGCACTTAAGTAATCAGACATGCTCATGAATTCTTTTTCAGAGAAGCGGTAACCTGCAAAAGTCACTTGGCTGTTATATTCATCAAAATTCTTTGAATAACTTAGGCGGTACGAGTTACCTTGTAAGGTTTCATTACCCGTATCTACAAGCCGATTTAAATAAGCTCTGGCATGTGTGACATCAAATGACAATGCACCAAATGCCATTAAATCACGGCCTATTCCAAGTGCGATAGACGCGTAGTTTTCAGCACCAATAGCCCCACCAAATAATGACCACCCATTGTTAACCCCCCATGAAAACTCACCACTTGCAAATGTTTCTCCATTTACATGGTGTTTCCAGTCGGTCGGGCGACCCGCTGCAAGCTTATAACGTAATTGCCCTGGGCGAGTCAGATAAGGAATACTCGCTGTATTGACGTTGAATGTTTGAGCTGAGCCATCTTGCTCTTTGACTTCCACATTGAGCTCACCAGACATCGCATCATTTAAATCTTGAATACGAAACGGCCCTGCGGCAACTTGCGTTTGATATAAAATTCGCCCTTGCTGACTAACGATGACAGTCGCATTACTTTTGGCAACGCCCGTAATTTCAGGTGCATACCCTCGTAAGTTAGGGGGCAACATATTCACATCAGTAATAAGACTTAATCCTGTAAAGCGAAAGCCATCAAAGATATCGGATGAAAGGTAATTTTCACCTAAAGTTAATTTAGCGCCTAATGATTTAATCGCACGGTATACATAATAGCGTGACCAATCCAACGAATGTGTTGAACCTTGTCCCTGCTGTTTGTCCAATCGCACTTGCCAATCCGCACGGGCACGCCATGCACCAAGGTTGAATCCTACGATCCCATTCCCACTGGTGTTATAGCTAGTTTTTTCTCCACTACGTGTTTGCTGTGATATTTGCGCATTCACGTTGTAGTCAAACATTCCACCCGGTATTCCTTCTTCCCAACGTGCAGGAGGATCCCAATTCTCAGCGGTATACTCCAAATAAGCTTGAGGCATATTAATGTATAATGTAGAGCCTGCAAGGTTAGCTTTGGCTTCTGTTCCAGGCAAGCTATTCAAGGATAAACATTGCCCATCATGCCACCACAAAAGCTTACTCAATATGCCAGCCTTTAAACCAAACTGCTCAACAATCTTTGGTGTTAAACACACCAAACTCTCGCTTTCATCAGCTGGGGAGGCATAGTAAAAAATAGGCTGTTCTGGTAACGTTTGTTTATTCACATATATTGCAAAGCTGTACTCACCCGGCATTAAATAGCCAGATTTTGAAAACTGACTCAAGTCAATGTTAGCTCGATCATTCACATCTAAAATATCGGTATTAAATTCAATCTCCACCGCCTGCCCAGTAAAGCTGACTGCCAGTGCAATACACAACCCCACAGCACGTGGGCGAAACCACCCAATTAACAGGGTGTGAATGAAATTCGAGGTCATGCCCCACCTTCTCTTATTTATATCTGTGATGTTTGCCTAATCACCGAAGTGAATAATGACTTTGGTGGCCTATTCATAATCCAATTTAAAACGTAATTGGCTTGAATATTGCCCTGACATCAGCACATCCTGATTAGCAACTAACCTTAATTGGTAGGATAAATCACGCTCACCAACGGACAGTGATTGGCGCGGTAATCCTTTTCCTGGGACGGCAATTTCACCATCTTCACGTTGGATTTGTAGTCCAATGCCGCTGGCTTGGCCGTTAATTTCAAATAATCCCCGTGATTGCGAACCATCGAAAGTGACCCGAAAGTATTGCCAATTCGGTTTGGTTGGATCTTGGCGCGCTAACACACAATTGACTAAACGGATACGAAAAGGTCGGATAGGGCCTTGCCCATCACGATGAAGAGTTGACAAGGGTAAGATTCCCATATCAATAGTTTGATCCCGACTCCCTATATCGATGGCACAAGCCGTTTCAATAATACTCCCGCGCATTTTGACGGTAGCACTTGCGCTGGTATAATTAGCGTATACACCGAAAAATAGGCTGAACGTTACATTGATAAATAATGTTTTTTTTCTCATTCCGACCTCATACCAAAGATTAAAAGCCTGACTCGTATCCTTCTTTCATCAGGCCTTTAAATCAGTTACTCGTAGTTCAAAGTAAAGTCTGCAACTGAGCTAAAATTACCCACCTTCGCCTTATCACCATCACCAATTAAGTACGCACCAAAGCGTAATGTATTGTTACCATCTTGGATTAACTGGAATGGAGTTGCTTTACCTAAAATAATGATTTCACCAGCACCATTGGTAATTTGAACACCCGCGCCTGATGCAGTACCCACAATACCTAGGGTTTTATTTGTTGTATCAAATGCAGCAGCAGCACCAGAGAATGTAAGTTGAACACCTTTCGTTAAATTCGCTGCATTGCAATTCTCTAGAGATACATCGAAAGTACGTGCTGTTGATTTTCCACTACTGGCCAATGTAGAATCTGCAACTGATCCAAGCTCAACCGTTTGGTCGATAGAATCTGGTGAAATAGAACATGGTGCAGTAATAATAGACCCTTTAAATGTTACTTTACCGTGCCCCATATCTGCTGCTAAAACAGATGCACTCATTGCGCTACAAACTAATGCTGTTAAAATAATTTTTTTCATATTTACCTCTAATGTTAATTTTTAGCACATATATAATATATATTGGCTTTTCCTATTTAATTAAAATCCCACTTCAAAAATTGATATTTCTCCTCTTAAATTCATTGCATCATCCATCTTTGATACTTTAAGTTCTGCTATAATATCTTTATAATGTTCTCAAAATAGATATTTGCGCTATAGTCCTTTAATGAATAAATCAAATATTTTTTTCTAATAGCCAGAATTTATCTTCTTCACCCTGAGAGGTAGTGAACGAATTAGAAATGACAGAGCGCCTAAATATCAATATTCCATTCCACAACCAAAACGCGTAGCTAAAGCGGAAGTACTCATTATATTTGAGTTTAAAGTCGTTAAAGTGACTTTATATTTAAGTATAATATTAATAACTATAGATACTATTAATTTAATTAAGCATCATATCAGTAAAAATAAATAGGTTCAGAGGGCGATATAATTGCTTTTAAAACATGAGAATCAATAGATTGATTCTTTCTAACTTCAAAGATAATATTGGCAATTAAATTTTCCATAGGAATATTCAATACAATAGAAAAATTAAGTAGCATATCAAGAGATATTTTATTTATACCCCTTTCATAACGTGAAATTTGCTGTTGAGAAATATGTAATCGCCTCGCTAATTCCCTTCCGCTTATTCCTAGCTCTTTTCTTTTCTTTTTAAGAACAAAACCACAATAAGATGAAAAAAAATTTTCTGGAATCTTAAACAAATTAAGGCTTTCGTTAGTTTTATTCATAAAAAAATATATCCGTAACTACCACAAAGCTAATATTAAGAAATAAAGAAAATTAAATCTTATACACAAAAAAACGATTATTAATGTACCGTTGTTAATAGTTAAATAGTTTTTAATTTATCTATCTCGTACACTGATTCCTCGTACACTGATTCTGGATACAATTATAGGGAGTGTTTTTTTTAAATCAAATTTTGGCAATAGCCTTTTTTTTGAAAAATCCATATATTTACATATTTTACAATTAAAAAAAACAACAATAAAAACAATAACATAAACATTTCATTAATAAAATCACAATACCACCGAAAAGGGTACACTAAATATGCGTAGAACAATAAACCTAATTTTCAACAATAAAAGTTTTTAAATTCAACATTCACACTTTTTCATAAATTTTCATATTTTGTATTTTTTCACATAAAACGAAGTGATTAATACGCGAATTTTGAGTTTTCATTAAGTAAAAAAAACACAAATAAAAATATAATTCATTGAAATTAATAATAAAAAAACAAACACACAATAGGAGTAATGAATTGGAAAATTAAA
>NZ_JAMPQC010000053.1:0-18697 GCF_028482225.1 Providencia sp. PROV130
TGCCACGCCGCCAGTGGGTAAAACAGTGAATGGAGGCCGAACAAAAGGTTTACCAATTATATCCTCATAGATATAAGCGCCATCCTCCTCGAGGAGAATATCAACGCCCTCTTGCGGGTGAAATTTCCACTCAGCCACACGACACTCAAAGTTCTGTATGCCAATATGTGGTAAGTTCAGCAAGCAAACATCCCCTGGTCGATACGCATAACCATCCATGTCCATTTTTAATTGAATGCGACGACCTGCGCGTTTTTTGCGTAGATATAAATTAGAAAGGCGTGCTGCTTGGTATGGGCTAGTGACAAAGCGGTAATCGATATTTTCTTTAATCTCTAACCCATCTTCCTCAATCCATTCATCAACAATGACTGGTTCAAAATCAGTTTTAACATATTGCTGCTCGGCATCGACGAAGGTACCGTAAATCGCATTAGTTGCATCACGTAGCGCAAGTTCAGGTGTGATGTTAACGGTGTCGATGATTTGATTCGGTTCAATGCGTAATACTGCAGGGCCATTATAAGCCTGCATTAAAATACCATGCTTGCCTGCAACATAAGTCGGCTCAGCAGCAATGCACCGGTGCATGTGATCAAGTAGTGATGATGGTGATTCAGAAAGCTCATAAGCGCCATTGATAGTATAGCGGGGTTCCGTATTCCCTTCTGGGATTACAACTGGTTCATAGCTTAAATCTGCTGCCATTTTAAATTCATCAAAATTTAGTTCTAAATCAGGCACATTTAGATAACTGCGATAGTAATCAAGCGCAATCAATACTCCGTTGTCAGTCCAAGCATCTTTACCAATGCGCGGATCGAAAACCTCTTTGCCCCACATTTCAACTTTGACATTAGGCACACCATAAGGGAATTTTTCCGCATCGTATTTCAGTGTTAACCGCAACCACGCTAAATTTTCGCCGATCATGTCATCTTTCCATGATGGCGCATGCTTCAATAAATACGGGTCACTTGTGGTGCGGCCGTTATGAAACTCGTAACTGACCTTGTCGCCAAAGGTTTCTATCAAATCATCATTTAACCAAATGCGGCCAATTTTATGAATCGGGTGGGCCGCAAGTGCAATGGCCATAAATAAACGTTCGCCATCTGTTTGATCGCCCTTTTCCTCTTCGGCAAAGAAGAGAAGACCTGAACACACTGTTTTACCAACAACCACAGTCTCTGGCGCCACCGCTGAACGTAACATTTGCTTGCGTTCAGATTGATCCCGATAACGCATTGATGGCATTTTTTCTTGGAAAATAAATGTGCTAGCCGCCTGAACCGCAATACCAGCCACAATTAAAGCGGTACCTAACCCGCCGGTTGCCATTACACCTGCGATCATTAAACCCGCAGAGACGACATTAGAGACAACTTTACCCATTACTCAACTCTCCACGCTTTAATAGGTTTATGATTAACAGGCCTTGCGCCATCTTCAGTGACAGCCCATATTTTATTCGCCCACAGCACACCAAGAGTTTTTCCGTCGTCACCATCAAACATAACAAGGTCACCACGTATCGCTTTATCGGGTTCTATTTCTTGAAAGAAACCCGATAGACCCGTTTCCAGCCCCCCGAACTCAGATTTTAAAACTCGCATAGCCCCTGATTTAGTTTTGTATCTGCCTCGAGCCTTTTCTGCGATATCAACCCCGCACACCGCAATCGCACAATCAGCAGCAAACAAGCAGCAATCATGCTCACCCCAAACAAACGGTTTTTGCATAGCTTGGCGCAAGGTTTCAGGTAATTGAGTTGTCCAATTTGTGTGTCGCATTTGCTGATCTCCGGGCATAAAAAAACCCGCCGAAGCGGGTTACTGAGTAACATTCAATTTTTTGAAGATTTTATTTCTTAATGGGCTCGTCCATTTTTTTCAACTCTTCAAGTAAGGACTTTTTGCGTTCACTTATATTTCTAAGATTGCACTCTATTTCTTTTTCTTTGTCCTTGAGTTGCTCTGCAGAATAATTCAATGCTAATTCATCAATAGACTCAACACTTTTATTACTTAAAGAGCTAATTTTTTCATCGCTATATTTAGGGCAACCATCATACCAATATTCTTTATTTTTATTAGTGTCAGCGAGAGATAACATTGGAAAGAATATAAATAGATAAAAAATATATTTCACTGAATTCCCCTTTATTAATTAATAATAGAATAACGCTTTATTTGTAAACAAAAGTTGGTGCATCCTTTTTGCTTCCCCAATAAATGGCTCTCTCTGCCATTTGGGCAACATAACGAAATATCCTATCACCCTTGTGCCTTTTAACCCAAGATTCATCGGTAAATCTATCAGGTAAACCATTTGACCACCGCTCAAAACGATTCGATACAGTGACAGAAACCTCATTTAAGTTTCCAGTAGACACACCAATATTAGAAATTTGCCCTGCAAAAATAATTTCAGCTAAACTTGGCTTACCATCTTTATCCAGTGCTATCAGCATGATACTGACATTCCTGCCGCGGCTACGTTCATTCATAACATCCGCAACTAGTAAAGAATCAAAACCAGAGAGAGAAAGGATTAATTGTTGAGGGCTTGTTGAGTTATTTTCTGTTACCTGTTCAATCTTCCCCAAAGAGCCCACACCTTGGTACACCTCACCCGCTATAATTAAATTACCGATTCCTGTGTGTGCCCTTGTCGTGCCTGATTTTAGTTCTAGCCTTGCTGCAATAACTAATTCGGCCCCATTATTTATCGCATTAACCATATCATTCGAAAAAGGATGGTATAACATTAATACAAAGCCTCCTTCAAATTTATCGTTACACTTGAGAAAACTCCGGGGCGATATTGAAAACTCCCTTGATCATTACTCGTTAATTTAAAAATACCGTAAGGCCTGACGGTTTCTATTTTTTCATTAACGGCTGGGGATCTCCGAAGAATAGGTGAAATTGGAACAACAGCACCGCCACTCTTATCACTAATCACATTGTCAGTAATCATTTTCAATTCATTGCTTACTGTAATGTAATCACCTTTTCGTAATACGATAGAATTTGCAATCCACCCTTTTGTTTGCAATATAGCTCCGGTTTGATTAGCTACGCTCACGGTGGGTTCCCCTTTGTTTAATAAACCGGGTCTAAGCCAATTGCTTATTTTTACTCGACCACTTTCTCCATCAAGCTGAGCCATTAACACCTCCAATTCTCTAGAGGTGTTTTCCGTTAAATTATTAAAAGTTAAAGCGCACCGCCAGTGGCTTCCGGGGAAACGCACCGTTTGTTCACTTCCTGTAAATACAGAAGTAAAAGTTTGACTATTACTGAATAGTTGCCAACTCATCGTTGAAGGTGCGACGTTTTCTGGCCATGTTAGCACCATGCTTATCTCCCAAGCGTTTTTCTGATATTTCCATTAGATTGAAAGTCACGCTGAATTCTTGCAATAGCATCATCAGAACCTTGCTTAGCACCTGACTTAGCCGCTTGCTGCATGGCCTCTAGCAATGCCTGATCCCCATTACCTGAAACCTGTATATTTTGATATATTTCAATCTTATTCATTTGGCTATTATCTATGGAATTACTCCCTGTTCTTTTCCCAGCAGCTTTAAATTCACTAGCACCAAAACTAGCATTATTCACTGTTCTTTCTATTCCGTTTCGCCTTATAGATTCAAGATTTTCCACGCCAATACTTTTGGTTGCCCATGCATCGAATACATATTCTTTGCCATGAACAACCCCAGATATTTCATTAACTCCCTTATCACCGGTATACCCACCACGACTATATCCTTTCCAGCTTGTCGGCATTCCCATCGCGCCTGTTCCTGAAGCGGAACCACTAGCACCAACTGATGCACCTGACGCAGCTCCACCAGCTAATCCTCCCATCAAACCAGTTAAAGCATTCGTTATCATTGCCTGCATTGCAATTCTGACAAGGTCTTGAATAATAGACTGAGCTAAGGACGCTGAAATATCCTGAAGAGATTCCGAAAATGATTTTGAGCCTGTTATCATCCCTGTGAGTGAATTTCCCATTCGCTGCTCAATAGATTCAAATAAATTTATTTGCATCCGTTGCCAATTGCCTTGAGCCGCGTAAAGCTCTTTGCTGGCTTGAAGCTGAGCCTCTTTAGAGCGGGTGCTGGCCGCAGTCATTAATTGCTCATAACGCTCTTTGCTAACAATCCCATTTTGATAAAAAGCTTCGTACAGAGCTCTTTGTTCTTCCAGTTGATTTTTTAACTGAACAACAGGATCGATTTCGCCAAGAATGCTAATATTCGGTAAAGCAATACCCCTCGCTTGCTCTGAAAGTCGATTCTTCGTTGAATCTTGTTCCAAACGCATTTTGGCGTGATGATATTCTTTATCCGTTAATAATCGAGCATCCAATAAAGACTTTAATTCCTTATTCGCATCTTGCTCATTTCTGATAAGAGCTCGTGTTGGCGAATATTTCTCAGCCAATTCGGCTCTTTGCTTCATATGGTTTTCAGCGTTAAGGGTTTTTAATCGTTCAAATTCCCCTTGCTTCATTCCTCCAGATTTATAGCTTTCTTGAAGTTTTCTGAGAGTTTCCGTTTCACTTAATGAAATTTTCTCTAGGCTTACAGCATGCTCCGCTTCGATTTGTCGGCGTAACTGCTGATACTGGTTTAACTGTTTTGCACCTGAAGTGCCTTTTGGTGGTAATTCCCTTGTTCCCGTGGAGCCATCACCATCTGGCGCAGTAGATAATATTTGTTTAGGCTTTTCTCCTGACGCTAACCTCTCCCTAGCTTCCTTTGCGTTTTTGAGAGTATTACTTTCAATCTCATAAGCCTTATCAAGATCCTCTAGCTGACTTAAAAGTAAATTTCTTTTTGCAAGTGCCTCTTTTGGATCTTCGTAGAGTGAGCTAAAAACTCCCTTGTTTTGTCTTTCAAGTCTCGCAATTTTTACATCAGAATATGATCCCAACTGACGATTAACAATTGCTCTTTGTTCGGTAATATTTTTAATGCTTTCTTGAAGATCATCAACTTTTACAGCTAGTTTCACTTGAGATAATTTCATCAATTCTGCAGTGGTTTCAACAACTGCATCTTTTAGACTCAGGGCGCTTTGCCGAGCTTCAATTGATTTATTATGGAAATAATATAAGGCAGAACCTGCCAACATGATTGCGCCAACAGGTCCACCCATGGCTGCATACGCCCCCCTGAGTGCAGTTGATGTCCCTGCTAAGGCTCGCTGACTATAAGATAATCTATTTGTCGCTACCTCTAACTCTCTTGTGTACTTTATTTTTTGGTTAGTTGCCTCAATCTCAAGTCGAGCTAATTTATCTCGTTCGCGGCCTCGATTAAGAGTTTGCATATCAAACTCTTTCATTTTTCTATCATGGTCTGTCAACCTTTCCCCTTGAAGGGTAAGGTATTTTAACTGCTCATTAGCATCGGCTATCCCTTTTAAGGCCGTATCTCTCATCTGAACGGACGCTGCCCTTGATGCTTTTTGTATGTCATACCAGGCAGTTGTTTGATCTTGCAGACCTTTAGAAAGCCTACCTCCAAGCAATGGAATAAGCCCGTAGGCTGCAATATCCACCACTGTGTTCAAATTTCCAGCCAGTGCATTTACTGCATCTGTTGTTGTATTGATCCCAGCTCTTAGTGGCCCTGAAGACATCTGACCGACTTTTATTGCCATTCCTTCAAATGCTGACGACAGGCCTAATAAATCTCCGTTAAGATTATTCGTTCTCTCTTTTGCTTGCTCATAAGCTGTGTCTGTGCCCGTTAATGCCTGAGTTAACTCTTTAACTTTTTTGGCATTTTGAGAAAGGATCATGGCCGTGTTTACATTTTCAAGACCAAACAATTTTGTTAATGCAGTTGTTGAATAATTCTTCTTACCTAAATTTTCTAGCGCGGCACCAAGGCCAACAACTGAGGGTTTGAGGCTTTTGTCAGTACTAGCTTCTAGCTTCAAAATCATGTTTCTCAGCGCAGTTCCCGCATCAGAGCCTTTAACCTCACGCTCCGCAAGCGTCTGGATCGCTGCATTTAATTCTTCGAAGCTCATTTTCGCATTTGCAGCTGATACACCACTTTTCTTAATTGCCTCGGAAGTTTCATTGACTTCGGAAGAACCATATTTAGCACCAGCGGCTAACACATTAATATAACGATCTGTATCTGCAACAGACGCGCCAAACTGGTTTAAAGACAATGCTAATGTCCTTGTTGCATCTGGCAAGGTTGTTCCTGATGCCTGAGCTAAAATTAATGCACTTTTGGTGACATCAATTAACCCTGAGCTTGTTTTCATTAAATCTGGCTTAGCTGAAGCCATTAATTTAATAGCTTCAGCACCTTGCATCGCTGAAAATTGAGTGGTGCGCCCCATCTCCTGTGCAGCTTCATCAAATAGCACCATTTGTTCTTTTGTGGCACCAGTTATTGATGCTAAATCAGATAAAGATTGGCTATATTGGCGGGTTGTATTGATGATTGCGCCTAACGATAAGCCTGTTCCAGAAATAAGTGCCAATTTCCCAGCTACGCTATTTATTGATTTTGATAGCGATGCAAATGATTCTTCTGATTTTTTATTATCAGCACTAACTTTACGTGAAAATCGCTCTGATTCACTGCCTGCATGTCGGTAAGCATCTGCTATTTGTGTTCTAAAGCTAACATCATTGAGCAGTAACCCGACTTTCAGATCAGCTAAATTTGACATGTATTACCTCAGCATTTTCATGACGGCCGAGCACTGTTCATCTATTGTTGATGATGATGCAGGCGTTTGAGTTTCTAATGATTTATTGTTTGTTTGAGGGGTCGTTTTGAGCTCGAAATGAGCCTGCCACCCCAATAATGTGGCGGCAGGCAAGGCTAAAACACGATAAGGATCTATTTCGCCTAATTGCTCAGAAAGCTCATAAGCGAAACTTAATAACGGTGTATCCGTTAGTTTTTTTTTGCTTCTTCCAATGTGCCAACAGAATGACGTTTAACTAATGAAATAGCTTCAATCAGTGAGGCGTTGTCATGGATGTCGAGTAATTCTTTTGCCGTTGGCAACTCATCTTTACTAAGTGCCTTGCCATCATCGCTGACTATGCAAGACAAAATCATTTCGACATTTTTTAATGAGGCTTCTGTGACCTTCCCTTCCATATTTAACTCTGCCGCTTCTTCTTCCAAAGTAAGCAACTCTGAAGCCGTCATTCGACGGATATTTACATCAACACCAAGGAGTTGAACTTTTTGAACATGAACGCGCGGAGTCAAAAAAGCTGCCTTTAAGTTTTTCATTACTTAGTGCCCCCTGCTGTTGCTGTTCCCCAAACCAAGTTATTTTGCTTTCCTTTTACAGTAACCTGAATAACTTCACTCGCTGGAGCACTGATATCGGCCATTTCCCAACCAGATAATGCCAAAATCATTGTTGCTGTACGCTTGTTGGGTAATTCAATATAAAACTGAACGGTTTTCATACCCTGAGCCGCATTTAGGAATGCAGTGAAGTCTGCATTCTGCGGATCGTCAATAAACCCTAGCGTTTTTTCAGGGCCTTCTGGCATATCTGAAATGAACTGCTTGTTTTTATCAATTAATGTTGTGCAATCAACAAAATTACCTGTTAAACCCGTTGCGCCTATTGCTTTACAATTCACAAGTGGTTTTAAAGCAGCGGGAAGATCACCCACTTCTCCCCATTTAACAACCGTGCCAGCAGGAAGCATGGCGTACTCTGGCGAAGATTTTTGATCTGCCATAATATCTCCTAATTTCAATATGTTAATTATCTAATTCGATACAAGGCGTCTCTAATTTCCATTACAAGAATATTGAGAACGGCTTGTTTGTTGTAATCCAGTGCTGGACGTATGAAAGGGCGCGAAACTTGCTTCACCGTTCCCATTTCTTGAGCTAATGCCTTCATGAAGTGTTTTTTAGAGGGGCCAACAGTAATCAATACTGAATCATTCAGTTTTTTACTTTTTGTTGAACGAATTTTGATACTGTCACGCATATGTTCTGACTGTGTTGTTTCATCGAAACCTGCATGTTGCTTCATATCTTTCAACACTGGTTCCATCGCTTTTTTCCCAGCATCACGCAATATTTTTGTTTTTATTTCCTCCTCAACTCGACTTAATGCCTCACCTAGTTCACGTAACCCAGTTACATTCACTCCAAATTTCATTCAGCCCCCTCTGGATAAGTGATAATAAAATCACGCATCACACGCCAAATAACCCGTTTATCCGTCTGTTCTTCTCGGTTCTGCATAAAATTACCTCGCTGAACTGTTTGAACGGGATAACGACCAATATGGCCATGGGTGATGTTTTCCCATGCATTGAGCACTACTTTTTCAAGCTTTAAGGCTTTTGAATAGTCATTAGGGATCTGAAAGGTGATTTGAAATCGCGCTTGAACAAGAGAAGTTTTAGCTAGGCCGGTTATCATTTTAGGGTCACTTATTTTCTGATAAGTCACGCCCTCAAGCACATTTGAAGGAAGCGCGACAGGGTAAACATCCAATCCCGTCAGTCGCTCTAAGTCTGCCTTGATATCAGTTTCTATCATGTCGACTATCGACCTCCGCTGTAATAATTAAACGGTCTGGCTGGTTTCTATCTAATGCGCGCACCGTGAAATTGCGCTTTTGATAAGCAATTATCCACCCCTCATTGATATCGCTACGAGGCCGAATGGTGAAATGGTAGGTTTCGATAACTTGTTGCTGATCTGCGGTGCGAATTTTACGGTTAGACATTGCCTCCGCTTTGGCCCATACATCAGTGACTTTTACTAACTCTGTCTTAGATTCACCAAATTCGTCTCTGATTTCTTCAGGCCGTGATAACGCAATACGTTTATTGAGTTCACCGGCTTTCATTCGGTCACCTAAAGATTAATGAATCGATAAGGCTCAAGTAATGCTTTGAACCCAGCCGACATTGCCGTCGTTTCCCTGCTTTCATAAAAGTGACCCACCGCAAGCATAATGGCCAACTCAATATCATCAGATATCAACAAACCGTCGGGATCAGTTTCGGGAATATTTTCATCATAAAGCGTTCTATTAATGTAATTCTCAGCCCGTTTTTTAGCGGCTAATGCATACGTCATCAATAAGTCATCTTCTGTTGAATTATCATCATCAATCCGGCACTGGGCTTTAAGCTTTTCAATTGTTGGAAATGGCATAAATCCCCCTTAAAACCTGCGACCATTCCAGATCGCAGGTACAAAAAAACCGCAATTAAGCGGCACTTGACTGACTAAATACAACCTAAAAACTATTTTGCTGCAGCTTTACCGACTAACGCTTTAATTGCTGAGGTATCTTCAAGTACGCAGTCAAAGCGGTGGAAAGCTAAGAACGCAGTTTGGTCATATTCAGCATAACGCTCAACTAAACGCTTCAAGGTCATGTACGTCACACGACGCAAAATGAATCGGTCAAAGTCACCGCAGAAGATGAATTTTTTACCCGCTTCCATTTTATCAATAGCCTGATCAACTACATATTGCATACCTAAGATAGTCGAAGGAGCAACACCGGCAATCGATGGCAACCAAAGTGGGCGCTTTTGCGCATCCTCCATTTCTTTCAGATTTTTTAATGTGTCATCGTTGAACGCTAAACGGAACTTAGGCCCATTACGGTAAGCAGGATCAAGCTTATGAGCTAACGCATTGATGTCTTTCCAGCCAAATGCCGCTGATGCCTCAACCGTGCCAGTGACGGAAGCATCCAGACCTTTAGGTTGTAACGGGGTTCCCGCACCAGTACCTTTGACTAAATATTTAGCTTCACCACGACCAATACGTTGAGCGATACGACTGCCTAAGTAAGCTTCAATGCTTACACCGCTATCTTGAAGAAGCTCATTTGAAACACGAATAATTTTAGACGAAAGCTTTTTCGCCCCCAAAATGGCGGTGCCAAACTCAACATCTTGCTCACTAGCCGCCGTGTTTTCGCCTAATAATTCCCCTTCTTCCTCAGTACCATCCGAAGTGGACCACGTAATATCTTGACCATTTGAGGTATTTAAGATTTGAGCGACACTCGCAATACCACCGTACGCTTTCATCTGGTCAATAATTTTATTCAGCATTTGAGTTGGTACTGTGTACCCCCCTTTTTCATCAGGAGACGTACCTTGAGCACGAAGCTCTTTCAGGGCTTGCTTTTCCTCTGCCGACAGCTCACCAAAACCACTACGTACAAAGCGATCAAAAGCCAAGTTGCGGCGTTCAACTTTTGCAGCCTCTGGGTCGTTTTCGGGGTTGTTGCGCTGCTCTTGCTCGTTATCGTCAACGAACTCCTGGTCTAATGAACGGAGTTGCTCTTCGCGCTTGATTTGTTCATCCAACTTTTCAAATTCAGTGTGGGCTCTATTCCACTCCGCGCGTTGTTCTTCCGTCATCACGCTTTCACCCACTTTTTCATGGATTGCACGCATTTCTGTCGCGATAGTGTTACGTTTTTGTTTTAAATCATGAAGCTTCATAGTCATAGTATTACCTTATGCATTGAGTAAAGTTAAAAGGCGCTCACGCGCTAATTTTTGATTGATGGCTTTTTGCAGGTCACCACTGTTACGGGCTTCTTTCCACGCCTCCATTGAGCGGACTGCAGCACCTGCATCTTGATAAGCGGGATACGTGACGGGGCTAACATCAAATAAGCGTGAAAGCTTGTGAATTTCACGAATAATTACGCCATCATCATCTTGGTACCAATCCTCGCCATCGCGAGCGACTCTAAAAGCAAATGAACTTTGATTGATATCACCTCGCTGCATCGGAGCGAGTACTAAATCACGGATAGTTTGGGTGTCAGGCGCAGTAATGTCATAGACCAAACCGCGCTCACTGACGCTTAACGAAAGCGTACCTGCAGCGGTTCTCCCTAAAATATAGTTAGGGTCATGATTGAATAACCCACGAACATCATCTTTAAGTACATCATCGAAAGCGCCCGGTTTAATAATTTCCTTAAACCCGTACATCAGCTCAGAACGTGAATCGAAAACAGATCCCAGTCCAATAATATGGGTGGGTTTATTATCCTCTCCTGGTTCTGCTCTAACTTCGCCTACATAGCAGCGTGTTTCTTGATTACTGCTCATCATTATCTCCTTTGGGTTTTTCTGTCTGACTACCCACAGGCTGAGCAGCGTTAACGCTGACTAACATTTCGTCCAGCCCATCAACGGGGTTCATATCTTCGAAAGCACGCACTTCATTTCGGCTCATCCAACCATCAGTAATACCGTAGTGATAAAACTCAGCACGCTCCTTTGCAGTACCACGCAATAAACCCGCAAGATTAAATCGAACGTAGAAACCTGCACGGCGCTCTTGTCGTGTAAATAAACGTCGGTTTAATTCCTGCTCCCAGTTCACTGTCCATGGCATGATTGAATGCCGAACAAACTGAATCGCTTGCTCTGAAATGTTAGAGAAAGTGGCTTTTTCAAGGTCATTTATCATATGAGCGGGCACATTAAAGATACCGGCTATCATTGAACGATTGAGTTTCAGCATATCAATGAGTTGAGCATCAACAGGAGAAACTGTTAATGCTTTATAGTCAAGATCTGCAGGAATGAGCATCGTTTTGTTCTCCTGACTACGGAGGGCAGCACTTGCCTTTTGCCACATATCTTTTATCCGTGCCCAGCCATCTTTATTTAGTTCGCCTTTAACCGATAAAATCCCTGCGGGTCTGGCATTCCCACCAAAAAACGAACTGGTATATTTCTGACCACTCATACCCATACCAATGGTTTCTGCATGCTGAGCAATAGGACTTAACCCCATGCGCTGGTTGTTACCCAAGGCACGAATATGGATCATATCGTCTGGACTGATTGCAAAATTACCAAGTTCATTATAAACACCGTAGGTATAGCGCCCTCCTGTATTGAGCAATGTGGTTTCCCAAGGCATACACGCTTCAAGGTTAGTGACCTCGCCTTTACGGTTACGGACAACCTGTGTGTAGCCATTCCCCCAGCCTAAAATGTGACGATGCTTTGTTTCACGCCATTTATAGCTAGTTTGCCATTCGTTTGGCTCATCATGAACCAAGTAAAATAGTGGATGATCACGTGCCGTTTCGACTTTATTGCCTGATTTGCGCATCACGTGTAGTGGCATTTGAGCAATTGAGGAAGAAAGCACGGAAATACAAGCGTAAACAGCCCCTAATTTCATCGATGTTTCAGGGCTTACATGCACATCTGCCGTAAATATACCGTCAGTATCGATAGAGTCGGCCGTAATCGGTACCGAGGGATTTTCAATATTCGTTAGTTCATCATCACGAAAAAGCGCATTAAGAAGCACGTTTCCCCCTCATTGCCGCCACTAATGCATAAACCACCAGCGTTGAACCGCCGATCATCAATGTATTGGGGAGCCCATAATTTAGATAACAGCCTGCCATCACCGCCCCAAAACCGACTAAGGCAGTGATATCGAGAAATAAATTTTTCATAGGAATAGTAAATCTTCGTCTGGGTTGAGTGAGGAAAGGAAATCGCTATCTTCATGCAGCATCGCCCGTCCGATAGCCATAATTAACGCGACAGCACCGTCAATTTTATTTTCATTTTGCTCTTTTATAGGCCTAACGACATCATCGTTACCCGGTAAATATTTACCCACCACATTCCCCATACACCACGTCATGATGGGGTTGCCGTCATGATGAAAGCGCCCCGAAGCAATCGCAGCTTCAAGCTCTTTCATCGGGTCAGACATATTTGTGTAGTTTTGAACAATGGTGATAGGGTTTAATCCCTCATCAGCCAGTTGGTGAGATAAGTTTGTTGCGCCGTGAGGGTCAATCGGGCTTTCATCAATCGGGTTATTCAAGTTATCTGCCTTGGCATCTTCTAAAATAACGCGATAATCAATTTCAGCACCGTCAGTTAGCTTCAAATGGCCTGTTTCAACCCACTTTCTAAACCGTTCTGCGGTTCGCTGATTCTCAATATCTGAACTAAAAACAGCATCATAAGGCACATAAAAGCTCGGAGAGATACAGTAATAATGCCGCTTGCCGTCAATTTCGCGCGTAAACAGTTTAACCCGTGAGTTCATATCCAACTTTCTGGCCAAGTCGAGCGATTGAACACAAGATTGCCCTTCAAACATTTCTAATGTCAGGGTTTTATCTTCACACTCGCGCCAGCTCAACATATTGAAATACGCTGAGCGTGCTGAAACCCAGATATTTAAATGCTTTGTTTTGAAGATGCTGGCAAGTCGAGGGTTATTTTTTGCTCTGTTTTGCTGGCTAATCAGAAAATCACTGTAGACCGAAACACCCATGTTTGGGTTAGCTTTCTTCAGTGTATTAGGAGCTGTCCAATCGTCACCGTCGTCTACGGTATAAATAACACCAAATAATTCATCATTCGGTACCGTACCATTCAACATTTCAATCACTTCGCGGCGTTTATCGTAACAAGGCCCCTCGATATTATAACCTGCTGTAGTGATAGCCCACATCAACGGCTGTCGCCTTGCCCCCATCCCCGTTAACATGGTTGTATAAAGGGAATCCGTATCATGTTCGTGATACTCGTCGACAATGGCGCAATGTGGCGATTGACCATCCCCCGGATCACCGATAAGTGGCTCAAACCGAGCACCATCTTCAGGCCGGTTCATATTTTTGGCATTGACTTCAATACCAAATGCTTCTGTGAGTAACGGTGTTCGCTTGCACATTAATTTTGCAGGCCTGAACACTTCCCAAGCTTGCTTTTCGGTTGTTGCACCGGAATAAACCTCAGCCCCAAATTCGTTATCACACGTAAAACAGTATAATGCGACACCTGCAGAAATAGCCGATTTCCCATTTTTACGGGGGATCTCAGTATAAACTTCACGGAAACGCCTGAGTTTTGTGCCTTTTTGCACCCAGCCAAACGCACAACAAACGATAAAAAGTTGCCACGGTTCGAGTGTAATAGGCATTCGCTTAAACGCCCACTCACCCTTTGTGTGGGGTAATAACTGAATAAACTTAGCGGCTTGTTCAGCCAAGTCTTTATCAAACCGATAGCGGAATTTACGCCCTTTCTCTTGGGCCATATCATCAATGTGTCGTTGGCAAGCATCAATGACATACTGACACGCTACAACCTTGCCGCGAACCACATCACGCGCATATTGATTTGCCGCATTGACGTTTGGGTAAGATTTACGGCTCATGATGAAATAATCCTCATAAAGGGGTTATCTTGTTTCTTTTGCCCTGCCATGCCAATTAACCGCTGGCGACTGCTCGGATCTAAACCCAACATTGCGCCAGTACGATCCATTTCGCTTTCCTGCTCTTTTTTTGTCGTTAAGTCAGGGTTTTTTATTGGGCCACCCGTCGCACCTATTAAGCGAGTTCCATCTCGCATGATGGCAATAACTGCATTGCGCCAAATATGGTAAGCAACACACCAGCGCTCAAGCACAGCAAGGTCGGTAATGCATAAAATACCCTGTCCGCAGAGTTCTTTTATCGTCAGATCCCACATAACAATGGCTAGCTCTAATTCGTTCTCAGTGAACCAATCAGGTGGTGCCACACCTTTTAGTGGCGTGAATACTGGTTCATCTTTATTTAATGCGCGTTTCCCCGGATTGCCGGCCAATTCTTTTCTGGCCGTAGGCTTCGGGCGACGACCAGATTTGCCCGGAGTGCCAGCCATAATAGAACCTCCAATAAAGCATTAATAATCATCAATGCCCGGTAAATAGATTTGTGCTTCAGAAACAATTCGCTCTCTTGCTGCAAGTAACAACTGCTTACGCCCACCAGATCCCCAATTAGCCATCGTTCTCGCACAACCACTGACATTTTTAGTTTCAGTGTTAATGATGTAATCCAATTTATTCAATCTCGATAACACATCGAGGCCTTTACGAGCGGCATCACGGAAAGTGTTATAAACCAAAATTTCAAATTCGGGTTTTAGCCAAGCGGCATATCGAATAACAACAAGCTCTAAAGCCCAAGTACCTTGATTTAATCCGCCTTTTATTACTTTGACCGATGCACTTTTTGTTGCATCGCTCAAAGCTTGAACAAATCGTTTCACTTGGCGGCTTTTTAGAAAGACACCAGGCCGCTGTGATTCTGTTGCTTTTCCGTCAGCAACTGCCGCGGCATGCAAATCATTGAGGTTATAACGCCCCTCACTATCAACTCTAACTGATACTCCATTGATACTTACTTTGAGGTGATTCATGGTGTGAATCCTTATAGAAAATCGAACCTGTTCACACAGAAATACCGCCCACAGAAACACCATTACGGGATTTCTCAGGCTCGACTTTCTGTAAGGCTCTGTGGTTTTTAATTTGTGCGCTGTGAATGCGCAGATACAAAAAAGCCCCGCAATTGCGAGGCCAGTGATTTTCGATACATAAATTAGGCTAAACAGTCAGCCAGTTTTAATTTCATTTTTCGCGGTTATAAAAATTCACCTGAAGCGGCAGTCCTAGAGGGCGAGTGCGGTAGAGATTTTACCCGCCCCTCCCTGTAGATGATAACTATTATCATTTATATAAATATTCATATATAACATCTACTTGCGTAATCTCTCTGTTGCTGTCTTCCTTTTGTGGCAAGGCCAGCATAGTGATTGCAAGTTACTATCATCCTCAGTACCACCATGTGCTTTAGGTATGATGTGGTCGACAGTCTTGGCTTCTACAGCGCGAGGTAGGCAGTTTTGACAAAGGTGCTTATCACGCTGAAGGATACGAGGCCGTATCTTATCCCACTTGGAACCGTAACCTCGTTCATGTCTGCTCTTGCCGGGCTGGTGGCTTTCCCATCCTGTACTTATATGATCTTGGCAATAACCACTACGGTCAGTGGTTGTCTTGCTACAACCGTGTTTACGGCATGCGCGGGGGATGCGAGGTGGCATAACGTTCTCCACAAACAAAAAAACACCAGTGATTAGCTGATGGTTTTTATGATGCTCTATTTTTTATTTTGTATAATGAAAGAGATGGCTGAGGATCTTGCTACTTCGGCTGAGAAGATCTTAATTCGCTTTTTATAAGCTAGTATAGCTTTATCACTAACCACAAAATAAATATAATTTCAGCCTTAATTTTAAATTAGATATATTTGTTCTATTAAAGCAAGCTATAATTAAATATTAATCACTATAGGAAAATGAACATGGCAAAATTTCATGCTAAATTTAATTATAATTTAATAGGGCTTCTCGCTATAATTATTCTATTTATTTTTTCAGCGGGTTATTGTGATTTTATAAAGCAGCGCATTGTTTGTTCTAGCTTTATTGCTTCACTTTTAATTATCGCACATATTATATATATGTCATGGATGTTTACAGATAGTACAAAAAAAATACTAGCTACTATAAATAGACTTATAATCATGTCAACAGCTTGTTTTTCAGTATATTACTTCGCTATTTTCGAAGAAACATTTAATATGAACAATTTTATCAACTCCCTTGAGCCTAGTGTTTACTTTGCTTTATTGGTAATCTTATCGGTAAATACTGTTATCAATTTTGTAATTGATTTAAAAGAAAATCTGAAGCCAAAGACACAAAGTGAATAGCTAGAATATAGCCAAGTATCCCTTTAATTATCATTTGGTGCTTGGCTTGCTTCCCCACGAATAGCTTATAATTTCGTATTGAACACCAACTCTAAATTACTAATATTCATTTTATTAGACGTCTTTTTTGTTCAATTTCACGTATTGCTTCAAGCTGCTCATTCGCCTTCTCTATCGTTCCTAGCAATAATCTGTTCCATAATACAGACGCTTGGAATGATAGAGTCTTACCATCACTGTCAGGTGGCAAAGGCGGTACCACAGAATTAGTTAACGTCGATGGTATTGGTACGCATTGCACGTTCTCGTAGCTCGTTGGTGTATTCGTACAAGCCATCAGTAACAAGCTGAGGCACAAGATAATCACAAGAAGACTGTGCTTTGAGTATCGTTTTATATTCAATGATTTTCTCCTGCGCTTTCGCATCAGCTTGAATGCCGTTCCGGTATGCTGTTGTTGCTATCTGATTAAACCGATTGAATTGAAGCGACTGGCTGGCAATGATTTTGCTTTTATTACTGTTATCCGCCTTTAGCAACGCATTACTTTCATATTCACTTACAGCCCACCAGCCTAAGAGCACGATCATTAAAAAGAGCCAGAATGAATTATCTATCTTCATAAGTTCACCTGCTTACCTCGATAGTGATCTAGGGCTTTTTGGCACCGCTTTTCTAAGCTTATCTTGTCAGTACCACAGGTATCGTCTCTGAGTACATATACGCCAGCTGCCAAGTAGACGGGGAATCCTATAAAGAATAAAAGTAAGCCGAGTCGAACTTTCCAAGACATACGGCTTTTTCTATCTCTCTGCGTGTTATCAGGCCTTTCCACTCTTTACCCCCTGCATAAGTCCAGCGTTTTAATTCATTGCAAGCACCAGCGATATCACCTGCATTCAGTTTCTTCAGCATCGTAGAACGCGCAAAAGCACCTGTGCCCACGTTGTAAGCAAAGGAATAAATAGCGGCTCGGGTGTTATCGTCAATATCAACTTTGATTAGAGGGTCTACACCCTTTCTGACTTTGCTGAGGTCTTTTTCAAGCAAAGCTAAACATTCTGATTCTGTATAGGTTTTGGTGGGAATAATGTCAGAGCCCGTATGCCCAAAACAAACCGTGGTGACATTCACTACATCTTTATACGGTTTAGTTTCCATCCCCTCAAAATAAGCAATCATGCTTACAGTCAATGCAATTAAGCCACCAGCGGCAGCAGTTTTGATTTTATTTGGTATCTTTGCCACTGTTAGCCTCTCTTAATTTGAATTCTTTCCGTTTGTAGTACCAATTCACCAAGAATGTAGCGACAGTACATATAATCCCGATGAGTACTGCCCATTGATCTAGAGATAATGCCCCTGCCGCTGTAGTGATTACTCCTAATGCATAAGAAAAGGGGCTTGAGTATTTTTCGTGCATACGCATATCCACCCCCTGCGGAGTGTTCCGATGTTTAGTTAATAGAAAGCCACCAGCAATAGTAGCTAGATTTAGATTAATGAATTCAATCAGTATTTGAGATAAGTTAGAGGTTCAGCCCTATGTGACTTACCGAAGGGATGGCTGATTAACTTCGGCGTAAGGAAAAATATGAAACTAGAATTCAAAAGCGTCACCGTGTTGCCAGAAACTGACAAGTCTCTTAATTTGCCTAATGCCATCGTTTCTATGTACATGAATAACGATGATGGTTGTAGTGGTGAGCTTGAAATACGTTTTTATATTGATGGTGTTGAAAATAAAACCATACGGGAAATACATAAAGAAGCTGAGGATAAATTCACGGAGCGATCAAAACTACTACACAAGTAATTTTTTCAGTAAGCCACCCTTAGCTAAATCGTTAACTAAAACGTCTTTGATTGCTTTAGCAAAAGCTTTTTCATTATTTTCAATTGCTGCTTGAATGCTAAAAATTGTTGATTTTGACGCTTCTAAATCACAGCTCATTGCCGCTTGCATGTCATTGAGCTGTTTTTCTAATGCTGTTACTCGTTCTTCTAAACTACGATCCTCTTTTACTTTAGATATACGGGTAATTCGTGCTTTTTTGATATTTCGACTCATG
>NZ_JAMPQC010000054.1:0-17186 GCF_028482225.1 Providencia sp. PROV130
AGCGATGTTTTATTATTTAGTTGCCTAAATATTCACCACTGTACTTTCCTTCGAACTTTCATCGCTAATGCGACAGAGCCGTATAAATACACAGTGTCAATATACTGCATATTTTCACACTACACAAATATCCCGAATACTTTTTTTACACTAGTTTTGATAACTTATTTTTCACTTTCGCTAAAGTCTGATTCGCTTTTATCTCAGTGATACAGGGGTCAGTTTGGATATCGAAAATTATTGTACGTCAAGGCTATTTTTTAATCAGATCCCTTAATTATCTAAAATAGAACTAATGATTATTCTGTTACTTGTTATCTTCAAGCCAACCTTCAATTAACTCAATAACAACGCTTGTCATATCTACTTCTTTTGATAAACACTCTAGCTTAAATCTTTTATGCAGTTCTTCTGGCATGTTCATCTGTAATTTTTTAGTAGGTAAAATGGGTTTATGAATAGCCGTTACCGCTTTATTTATTTGGGTATGCTGTCCTAATTTCATGATTTTAATATCTTTACCCATTATTAACGATCTCCATAATTTCTCTCGTGATGTTATCTATTTCACCCTTGGCATTAGCGTCTGATGTATCGTAAACAGTTCCACCATCAAGCATTGTTTTAATATAAGATTGACGCTGAGTAATACCTGTTTTTAGCATTTCAACGCCAGTCGTTTCAATTGAATCTTTCAGAACTTGCAACATTGTCGTTGTATTAATTTTCTTAGTAATTAAAAATCTTGCTTCAACTGGTTGCAGATCATTACGAGCTTCAATAACAGCTAAAATAGCAGTGCTAGCGGCAAAATCGAGGGGCGAAGGTGTGACAGGTATGATCACTAAGTCACTAATCATAACTGCTGCTGAGGATATTTCAGAAATAGCCGCCGCACCATCAATAATAATGTAATCATATTCTTTTAATGCTTTTTTAATTGAATAGACTTCTTTCTGTGAACTTGCAGAAGCTACATCAAATTGGCACTTGTTTTCTTCATACCAATTGCCAATGCTTAATTGTGGGTCTGTATCAACGACAACGACCTTATAACCACTTCTAGCTATTGCTGTCGCTATATTTATTGATGATGTTGTTTTTCCAACACCGCCTTTTCCATTCAAAAAAGAAATAACCTTAGTCATGTACACCTCGCGTTATGCAACCATGTGGTCACGTAATCATGTAATCATGTAATCATGCAATCATGTAATCATGTAATTATGTAATTATGTAATTATGTAATTATGTAATCATTAAAGCATACTTTAGATAGATGTCAACACATGATTATGTAATCCTATGATTATATAATTCTATTATCATGTGGTTCTATAATCATGTAATCATGTGATTATAGGATTATGGGATTATGGGTGGGTATTTTGATTGAAATTTTCACGGCTTGCGTGTTACGTGAAAGATGGATCTATATATAAGGGGGGGCAGACATATGTTCTATTTACTGATTATCACTCAAGTTCTGGTTTATTGCTTAACGTTGTATTTTTTTGTGAAGAAGGAAAAAACAGGTAAGCATGAATCTACCTTCAAATTTTTGTTGGTGTGTCTTGCTATATTGACAGTAACCCTCTTGCTTATCACCGAGTCAGGCTCAAACTACAACTCAAATTCGAACCTTATTTAAACTAAGGTGACGTTGTCACAATATTTTGCATAGCATCGAATAAAGAGCACTCAACGAGAGGGCCCTTTATTCATATCATTAAAGTATAACTATATGATATATATGAGTGCAGATCGAAAAACGTATCATTTTACTTATGTTCATTGACTAAATGATAAGGTATCGTTGACCCCACTTATAAAAGATAAAACTTAAAATGAAGGTTAAATTATAGTCTAAGCATCAATGTCATAGGGCTAGTAGGGGATGCAGTAAAACCATAGTATTCATAAAATTGTTTTGCTTTATCATTCAAACTATGGACAAGTAGTGCACGAACCCCTGTATTTTCAGCAACAGCTCTAACTCTAACAACAGCATCCTGTAATAAAGAAGCACCAAGTTTTCTTCCCTGAGCATGTAAATCAATTGCTAATCTTCCAAGTACAATAACTGGAATTGGCTCAGGCATATTTCGACGAACACGACCTGTGGCTTCATTATGAGAGATTGCTCCGGTCGCTAATGCATAATAACCCCAAACGTATTGATATGAATCAGCGATAACAAAGGTTCGACTAGCTCCATTCAAATGGTTAGATAGAGCCCGACGCTTTAACCAATCATCTAAAGATGATTCACCACAAAAAAAATCATCAAGCCTATGAGATGACAATAATGGTTTAGGAGCTGATAGTTGCAAGTTCACTATATTTCCTTCCATGGTGTTTCTATTGCCATTAAACGATCTAGACCCGGGTTACTATTAACTGGAGCATCAAGCAATAAATTAAATTGCTGAAACTTTTCATTATCTAATTGGAAAAAAACTTGATCTAGTAATATTGCTTGTGCTCTTTCACAAGCGACTTCAAGCATAAAGTCAGACCGATTCTTACCAAGAAGACTAGCAGCCTCATCGATTAAGTCTCGTTGTTCAGGTAAAGCCCGAAGATTAATTGCAGCATTACGCATGATCTTAACTCCTATATACATATACACAATAGATACACAATAACCCTGCGTGTATCTATTGTCAATACACTAGTGTGTAGCATATAGGTAAAATTCATTGGTACAATTTAGGTATGGGATTAACTGATGTAGGATTTGTCAGTGGTTGCTCAAAACCTAAAATAATTGGTGTTCTTGGTGCGACAAATGCAGGAAAGACATCACTTCTAGCTGCAATTTATTTGCTTGTTTCAAGGGGGTTAGCCAGTAAACAAAATCAACGTTTTGCAGGATCCTACACCTTGGGAGGTTGGGAAGCTGTTTCTACAGCCCTTAGATGGGAACCTGGTCTTTCACCTTGTTTTCCCGCGCACACACCAAGTAGTTCACGCCGTTCGCCTGGCTTATTGCATCTTTCCTTTCAGGAGATTGAATCAAACCTTCTCCAAGATTATTTATTTGCCGATGCTCCAGGCGAATGGTTTGGAAAATGGGCTTTGAATTCAGACTCACCTGATGCCGGCGGAGCTCGTTGGCTATCTGAAAATGCTGATATTTTCCTTTTGATTGTGGATAGAGAAGCCTTATCTGGAGATAGAAAAGGCTTGGCTAGATCTGAATTAATGCGACTAACTCAGCGGCTTTCCGGGGAGTATAGACAAAGGCCTGTAGCGTTAGTCTGGACCAAAGGAGATATTTCTGAAGATGAATCTATGGAAAACCTTGTGAGGGAGGGTATTATCTCTGCCCTTCCAATAGCTGAAGAGTTTAAAGTTCAGGTTCTGATAAATAATGATCTTCAATCCAAGCCAGAAGAAACGATATCAAAATTATTCAATTGGATAATGAAGCAAACGTTCATGAAAGGTATTTTACCGTCAATAACTCAAAATACAACAGATCCATTTTTCATGTTCAGACAAAGGTGAGAATATGAAGTGCAATGATAGTTCGGTATTAATTATCGGCGAGTCTGGTGTTGGGAAGACTCATTATGGTGCACAGCTTCTTATGAAGCTTCAGAAAAAAAATGCGCAGTTGCAAATGAATGGTGCTGCTAAAAATTTAGAACCTTTTTCTGAAGCGGTAGATAAATTAAATGAAGGACTTGCCGCAAAACATACACCGGCTATAAGTTACGTTGAAAGTATATGGCCAATAAAGGATTCTAATGGTTTTAAAGGCCAATTGATTTGGCCTGATTATGGCGGTGAACAAGTATCCAATATATCTACGTTTCGAAATATACCTAAAGAATGGATACAACGTGTGACAGACAGTACATCATGGCTATTTATGCTAAGAACTAGTTTATATCGTTTGCAAGATGATGTTCTCTCTCGTCCAATAAATAATGAAAAAAAACCAGAGACTCAACCGATTGATAAAAAAGAAATGTCGGATCAAGCTCGTTTGATTGAACTTATACAGATTCTAATTTATCTTCGTAAGCTCTCAGGCTCAAGCAAAATGCCAAAAATTTGTCTCCTGCTTAGTTGCTGGGATGAGTTGAATACAAGAACAACTCCTCCAGAGCTTTTAAAGCAATCACTTCCTATGTTATATGATTTTATTCATTCACATTGGGATAGCCCATTAATAATGGGGCTATCTGCTCTTGGGAAAAATCTTGATAAAATAAATAAAGATCAAGCGTATGTAGAGAGTGGGCCGGAAAGCTTTGGATATGTCGTATGTGCTGATGGTACCTGTAATCCAGACATTACAATTCCCATAAATTTCTTGATTTCTTGAGTAAAGTTACATGAAGATTGAAAAAGCAATATTTGGACAGGTTGGGCAAGGACATGGCCTTCGGAGGTGTAGTTCAAATACTGAGTTTTTTAGAAAAATATCCCAATGGTTAGATCTTCCCGATGTGGTACCCGCTGGCGTGGATTTTTCTCCATACATTTCAGGTTTTCCTTTTGAAAATAAATATATTCTAGCCAGAAGTTTTATTGATATAAATGCTTCACGCTCAGGAATGATGGTTGTTTATACTGTAGCTATTGACTTAAATGACATATCAAAATTTGATAACTTAAATAATCTAATAGAGTTACTTCCTATTGAACCGGGTAATGATGATGTATTCATTGCATCATGTAATTTATGTCAATTCAATGAAATAGAAGTTGAGCTACCAAATGGATTGAATAACAATGTTATTGAATTATTGGTTGACAGAAAAGATGGACCATTAATCCATGTAGGCCTTGATAATTTCGAAAACCTAGTCTGTCAGATATGGTTCAAACTATGGCCATACATGCGAGAAAATTTCTCTTTTAGGTTGAGTGTAAGCCCAAAAGATTGTGTTGAGACTACGGTTCCTCACTTAGTTTGTATCCCTACATCATTGCTATCAAGATGGAATAATTATAAAGTTATAAAAGAATTTTCAGCCCCAGACTCTCCTTCCTCAGCAATTAAAGCATTTAATGCAGGCTACTCTGAATTTGAACGTTTTTGTGAGATCTTTGGGATTGAAATGAAGAAACCTTCAATGGTTGGGTTACTTTCTGAGGCTAAATCAAAATATCAAAGTATTCCATTTACATTCAATGACTGTATTTCTTTAATTAAATTTCTAGAGGTTCTTTCTCCCAGTAATATAAAAGGTCGGGAGGCGAAAAATATTTTGGTGACGCAATGCGCTGAACTCGTCACTGAGTCTGATATAGCTGATGTATTAAAGCTTAGAAATTTAAACGGGATTGGGTTTGGAGACCTGAATGTCATTTGGGAAGCAATTTCTTCTAAGTTATCATGTTGTAAGTATTTAGAAGCTGATGATTCAGATTTTATTAAAATAATTCAGATTGCTCTATTTGACAATAATGCTGTATCTGGCTGGGTAAACTCTGTTAATGCAGGAATTTTAGCCGCAATATCATCATTAAATCCATCAGTATTTGTGGCTATTTGGCGATGGGTAAAATTCGATGTAAGTGTATTAAGTGGACTTGTCGATAGATTAGAAGTCAATGATAGCATTGAGTGTCTGATTGCAGAAAACACTCCGAAAGATTTATCAAATTCAATAGTTGAGCAATTAGTCAATGTGTTCTCAAATAAGAAATTACTTATATTACATGGTACAGTCTTGGCTTTGTATTTTTCAGCAAAAGAAGCATTCAAAAAGCAATTGAAAATTGATACTAATGTTGAATACGTGAAGGGATTGAATACAATAGCAACCAATGTGGATCAAAGCCAATTATTATCTTGTTGTTTGTACTTAAATGATGCACGTCTAATAGATATTGTAGTAAATCGGGCTGCAATTAACCCTTCCATTCTTGAATCTGTTTCTATTACGTCAAATATCAGCTTACTTATTTGGGCAAGAGCGTTAAAGCTGAATCCAGAACTTTGGAATGCGCCACTAGAAGCGCAAAAGATATTTTTTTCATTGCTTGATAAAATTTTAATAACAGGTTGTCATGATTATGAAGTGCTTTTAAATTTGCTTTCCACATCCCCGATGGCTGATTTATGTGATTACCAAAGTGTTAATAAAATATGGAGTGTTTTTGATGAACCTACCAGACTTAATTATTTGAATGCAACTGCTAAAGGATGGTATAGAAAAGCCCTTAATCTGAATTTTGTTAAGCTGGATGATGTCCTTGAGCGGGCTGTATACCAGTTGGATGGTCTGATTGATGAAATGACTATAGACTCTATGTCTTTTTGTGAAGGTGTGATTGGTATTTTTAATCAGATAAATCTCTTCACTGAAGTTGATTTCAAAAAATGGTTGGAAGCGTGGTTTATTCATCAAACTAGCCAACAGAAATATAATTCAAAAGCCATTGGGGAAATTATCAAAGATAAAAATTGGAAAATGGTAGCTAAATTTGTCTTAGAAAAATCCGAGATATTTTCAAGTAATGCTCCCCTCATTTTAGAATATTGCAAATCAATCTTACCGCTCCAGGACCGGTGGCGAGTATGTGACTGTACAGATGAGGAAAAGTGGAATTTTTTGACCACAATTTTAATTGAACTATATCCTTCTGGACCTGACGAAAATGATATATTGTCTCGGTCAGGTGGCAATTCATGGGATATATATTATTTGGGTTCTGGTTACGACCGTTGGAGGCGTACTATAGAAAAAATAAAAAAAGGGGCTAAACCAAATGTTGATGACTTACTGAGGGAAGTAATCGATGACTTTCCAAATAACGAAAAAATTGAAGTTATTAGTGAAATGTTTAAGGCTAAAAAATGAATCTATGTAAATCATTTCCAGAAGCTTATGCACTTATTGTCGCTATTTCTGAATATGAAGGAAGTAATGCACTTCCTTACACTGTAACTCAGGATGCATTAGACGTAGCAGAAGTGCTTATGTCTGATAGACACTGTGGTTATAACACCTCTAATGTGACAAGGCTAATTAACTCTGACGCCACTCTGATTAACATCCGTAATGCACTGTCTGAATTGGCAAAAAAAACAGGAGAAAATGATACAGTTTTTATTTACTTTTCAGGTCATGGAGCTAACTTAGGAAATGATTCTGAACCCGATTGCTCATTGGTTCCTGTGGATTTTTCATCCGATGATGGAGGCTTATTGTGTGAGCAAGAATTGTCAGATTTACTCTCTTTAATTAAATCTGAGAGATTGTTATTTGTAATTGATGCTTGCCATTCTGCTGGTGTTGTTAGTATTAAAAATCTAATGCAGCACAATGAATACAACTTGGGCTTTTCAAATAAGTCACTAGAACGCCTATCTCAGGGGCGCGGTAAGGTATTGCTTGCATCATCAAGAGATACGGAGACTTCGCTGATATTACCCGGAGATAAAAATAGCCTTTTCACTAAGCATTTTCTGGATGCATTAAAGGGACGCGCAGGGACTTTTGATGACAATTTCATTCGAGTTTTCGATATATTTACTTATCTTGAGCATAGAATCCCAACTGAAGCCAAAAAATTCAATAATGAACAACACCCTGTTTTCAAAAGTAATTTGGAAAATAATTTTCCTATAGCACTCAAGTGCGGTGGTGTTCAAAAAATGGTTTGCTCGGAGGAACAGTCAAAACACGCAGGAAGAGATCGCAAGCTTGAAGATATTCTGGCTGACTTGTATCCCGCTGGTCCAAGTGATCAAGACATATGGCTTAGGGCAGGGGGAGATATTTCACGGTTAAAACTTAGTGGTACAGGCCGTGCTCAGTGGTTTGCCGCTTTACGCTTATTACGACAGGGTGGAGGTGGTGAAAGCATTCATCTTGAGGCTCTCATTGATGAAGTTCGAAATGATTTCCCGAATCATCTTAGTCTTCTTGAAGTCAAAACCCCCCTTAATAGAGAGGGCTATTAATTGAAAAATGAATACCGAGATGACATTGTGTCCATTGCCATTTGGTATTAAATAATATGTCTTGCCAAATGAATCTGGAGTAGTAATGAATGCAGGAACTATATCAAAATTCCAGTCATAGGATTTTAGCTTCAGAGTAGCTGCTTCCTGATTTTTTTTTACATCAGCCCTATCATACTGCTGAATTTGATTTAGGCTTGAGATAAAACTGTTTATTATTTTTCTAGAGTTAATAAAATTTGTGCCATCATGCTTATAGTATTTTAAGCGAACGGTTCCTTCACGCGCAGTGATTATTATTTTCCCATCACTCTCGCTGTATACACAATCATCACCATCGAGACCAAACATAAGATCTATATCATCTAAAGGGTGGATTTTTGTGCGTCTAGCAAAAAAACCAAAACCTGTATGTATATCAGGGTATATTATGGGAAAATAAACATCATTATTTGGAAAAGTGTTCATTCTGCCCAACAACCAATCTCTACTGGCTCTGGCTCGATCAGTCTGAGAGCTATCTAGATTTACAATATTGCGCTGAAACTCGTATACACCATATACATAATAAAAACTTTCAACTGCTAAAATTAATCATATCGCCAATATGGGGTTACGCGCCCATTTCATCGAAAAGTCCAAAGTTTGCTCTTAGCCCTCTAATATCAAGGGCTACAGGCGATATCTTATACGGTAGCATTAACACTCGATGCTATTACATTGAAAAATTAAAATTTAGAAACCCTGCCGTCTAAGGATATATTAGTAAAACTTATTGCCGATATGAAAATTACGGTAAGGGCGTTATTACGAAAAAATGTTGAGCCGTATGAGCAATTAATTGATTTTATGTTGCAGTACCCAATACTGATTAATAGACCGATTGTTGTTACATCAGTAGGAACTAAGCTTTACCGACCTTCAGAAGTCGTTTTGGATATATTACCTCATTCGCAACAACGTGAATTTATCAAAGAAGATGGCGAGATTATTGTTGATAAACAAGGCATCAGAGTAAAGTAAATCTCTGACGATATTTATCATGATGAGCGTACCGATGTATGGCATCAGTACGCTCATATTAATCCGGTACTTGCTTAAGGTCGTTGATATTGGTATTTTAAAAAAAACATACTATTCATAGGAACAGCTGATCATATTATGCGCCTTACGCCACCCTGAGACACCTCCTTCCTTTTAGGTTGATACTAAATCAGCCAATTCCCACGTCCCTTCTTTGGGATAGTTTCGTTTATTTAAAATATAATCTCCCATCTTGGGATTGATAGATTACAAGGTAGTCTAATATGCTTTTGTCCTCCACTCGTCAGGACTGGCTGGGTAATATCCGTGGGGATGTCCTAGCCGGTATTGTTGTTGCTTTAGCGTTAATTCCTGAAGCTATCGCTTTTTCAATTATTGCCGGCGTCGACCCCAAAGTGGGGTTATACGCCGCATTTTCTATTGCGGTAATTATCGCTTTTATCGGGGGGCGCCCCGGCATGATTTCCTCCGCAACGGGTGCAATGGCACTTTTAATGGTCGTTCTGGTGAAAGAACATGGCCTTCAGTACCTATTAGCTGCGACGGTATTAACCGGGATATTTCAAGTTATCGCAGGATATTTAAAGCTCGGTAATTTAATGCGGTTTGTTTCACGCTCTGTCGTAACGGGGTTCGTTAATGCGTTAGCTATATTGATTTTTTTAGCCCAACTTCCAGAGTTAACCCATGTAAGTTGGTATGTTTATGCGATGACCGCGGCAGGCTTAGGGATTATCTATCTGTTTCCATTAATCAATAAGACCATTCCTTCACCATTAGTGTGTATCGTTGTATTAACGGTAATTTCAATTAGTCTGGGTCTTGATATCCGCACAGTCGGTGATATGGGCGTTTTGCCTGACAGTTTACCCATCTTCCTTGTGCCTGATATTCCCTTTAATATCGAAACGCTACTGGTCATATTACCCTACTCACTAGCGCTTGCCGTTGTTGGCTTATTGGAATCGATGATGACCGCAACGATTGTGGATGATTTGACCGATACAACCAGTGATAAAAATCGAGAATGCAAAGGGCAAGGTATTGCGAATATTGCCACTGCATTTATTGGCGGGATGGCAGGATGTGCGATGATTGGTCAATCCATCATCAATATTAAATCGGGTGGCCGAGGCCGATTATCTACGTTGGTGGCCGGTATTGTTTTATTGTTAATGGTGGTTTTTCTTAATGATTGGGTATCAAAAATTCCAATGGCGGCGTTAGTTGCTGTGATGATTATGGTGTCAATTGGAACCTTTTCTTGGCGCTCCCTTGCTGATATACGAGTTCATCCGCTATCAACCAGTGTTGTTATGATAGCCACCGTCATTGTTGTCGTTTGGACTCATAATCTGGCTTACGGGGTACTTGTCGGAGTGCTCATCGCAGCGCTTAATTTTGCTAATAAAGTCGCGCGATACATGACAGTTACATCAAGCAGGGATAAAAAAGCACGCCATTATGAGGTTCGAGGACAAATTTTCTTTGCTACATCGGAACGCTTTGTTAATGCTTTTGATTTTAAAGAAGACATTGATAAAGCGATTATCGATGTGGATCATGCTCATTTTTGGGATATCACCTCCGTCAGTGCGTTAGATAAAGTGGTGATTAAGTTTAGACGTGAAGGCATTGATGTTGAAATTAAAGGGATGAATGAAGCCACTGCAACATTGGTTGATAAATTTGGTATTCATGACGACCCGAAAAAAATTGAAAAATTCATGGGAGGTCATTAATTATGGCTGCAGATATCATTCAAAAAAATTGCGTAATTGGGTGTATTGACCGTTCGTCTTCGGCAATTGCTGTTTGTCACGCCAGTGCTTGGATAGCCCAAACACTCGACCTACCACTGACACTGTTACACATGAATGAAAAAATCTCGACATCAGCACACCATGATTTAAGTGGGATCATAGGATTTGATACCCGAGAAACTTTATTGAGAGAACTCGTGGATATTGAGGAAAAGCGAGCGCGTTTAACCCGAGAGGAAGGCCGACAATTATTGATGAGTGCAAAAAAAATCACTCAAGATTTAGGTCTTCATAATGTTAATACACTTCAGCGACAAGGAACGTTAGCCGAGGTACTAAATCAAGATGATACGCATATTGTTGTACTCGGTCGTCGAGGCGAGCAATCTGAATTAACGGGTCATATTGGCCGTCAACTCGAAGGCATTATTCGACTTCAAAAAAACTCAGTGCTTATCTGCAAGCGAAACTTTACCCCACCGAAAAAGATGCTGATTGCATTTGATGGCAGTGAGGAAGGTGAACGAATCATTCATCGGTTAACACAAGTGAAATTATTAGCCGGTAGTGATTGCTATCTGGTGATGTACGGTAACCAAGACTGTCAGCTCAAAAAAGCACAAAACCAACTTCATCAAGCCGGTATTCAGGTGAAAGTCAATTTACTTGAGGGTGACAATAGCATCGTTGATGAGTTGTGTAACTTTGCAGTACAACACCATATTGATTTGATCATCATGGGGGCTTTTGGTCATTCGCGATTGAGGCAATTTTTTACCGGAAGTCATACGACAGAGATGATACATAAAACGCCCGTGTCATTACTCATCATTCGTTAGTCTTTTCGTCTATAGTCATTATTACCAAGAGAGGTGACTCGCTTTCGTCACCTCTCTATCATAATAAATGGCTACGATTTATCGACAATATGAATAAAATGAATGTGTTTTTCATATTGATCGAGGATATCATGAATAATCTGCGCTTCACTCCATCCCATAATATCGTAGTCTTGCCCACCTTCCTTTAAATAAACTTCAGCGCGGTAGTATTTCTGAGACTCATTATTTTCATCATCATCCATCCCCACTAATGCAAAAGAAGGCGTCAAATAGTCCCGTAATCGTATTTCATAGAGGAAATTGAGGTTCTCACCAAATTGTACTTCAAGAGTCACCCTATCGTCTTTCTCATTATGGATAGCGGCCTCGGTCCCCTGCTTTTCCAACTCAGTGACGACTGACTGCATAGCCGGCTCAATCACTTCCGTCATGAAACGTTTAACCTGATTACGTTTAGGAAAGAACGCTATTTTACGTAATCGACGCTCCCATGATAACCCCCCACGTCCGGTATTCGGTGCTAAAGTAGCAAGCTGTTGACTGTCTTTTTTATATATATCGATCCGTAAAGCTTTTAGCAATCCGACGATAGCAATCAATAAAATAATCGCAAAGGGTAACGCGGTCGCTATCGTCATGGTTTGCAATGCTGTTAATCCGCCGGCCAGTAAAAGTGTGATTGCAACGGCCCCCATCAAAAAGGCCCAAAAAATACGTTGCCAAACGGGTGTGTGTATTTCACCACCCGAGGCTAACGTATCGACAACCATCGCCCCAGAATCCGCAGATGTCACAAAAAAAACAATGACCATCAACATAGCGACAAAAGAAAGAACAGATGAAAACGGAAAGTAATTTAAAAATTCAAATAAGGCGAGAGCAACATCTTTTTGGACGACTTGTGCCAACATTTCTGCGCCATTATCACGGATCAAATGGATGGCACTATTTCCAAAAAAAGTCATCCAAAGCAGTGTAAACCCAGCAGGAACAAACAAAACACCTGTAACAAACTCACGAATAGTACGGCCTCGAGAGATCCTCGCAATAAACATGCCCACAAAAGGGGACCATGAAAGCCACCATCCCCAGTACAATAATGTCCATCCCCCTAACCATTCACTCGATTGCGGTTCATAGGCATAAAGATTGAAGGTTTTATTGATGATATCTGAAAGATAAGCCCCGGTATTTTGGACAAAAGATTTAAGTAACAGTACTGTCGGGCCTAAAATCCCAATTAATAATAATAATAAACCCGCTAAACTGAGGTTGAGTTCAGAGAGAATTCGTATGCCTTTATCTAAACCACTGACAACTGATAACGTCGCTAATCCTGTGATCACAACGATCAAAATTACTTGCATCGTTGGACTGACAGGAAAACCGAATAAGTGCGCTAATCCTGCGTTGACTTGCAAAACACCAAATCCAAGCGAAGTTGCAACGCCAAAAACGGTGCCAACAACAGCAAAAATATCAACGGCATGTCCCATTGGGCCATAGATACGCTCACCAATGATGGGATAGAGAGCTGAACGCAATGTAAGCGGTAAGCCATGTCGATAACTAAAAAAAGCGAGAATTAAGGCGACAATGGCATAAATCGCCCAAGCATGTAAGCCCCAATGGAAAAATGTAATTTCCATTGCTTCTCTTGCAGCTTGAACAGTTTGTGGGTCTCCAACGGGGGGAGCAAGATAGTGCATCACGGGTTCTGCGACCCCGAAAAACATCAGTCCAATGCCCATTCCAGCAGAAAACAACATAGCGAACCAGGAAAGATAACTAAATTGCGGTTGAGCATGATCTGGACCGAGTTTGATTTGGCCAAATCGAGAGAGCCCTAAATAGGCGACGGTCAATAAAATTAATGCGACGGCCAGAATATAAAACCAACTGGCATTCTCAAAAAGTTGAGCTTGTAGGGTTTTTAACAAAATTTCAGAACGTTGAGGAAAAATAGCGGCTATTGCAACGACACATAAAATAATAAAAGCGGAAACAAAGAAAACGGGCGGGTTTATCTTCCCCCACGTTTGAGACTTTTGTGGTGATGATGACATTCAATCTCCCTTTTAATGCGTGCTCATGATTGTCATGAAGCTCGGTTTATGGTGATAAATATAAGTTATTTAATTAAAACTCTTGTGTATACTTAAATATCTCTCTTATGTCATACCAAGCGGTATGACTATAAACTTGATAAATGAATAGAGGGACATTTATTGTACTATTTTCATCAATTTTGATACTTTCGAAATAGTATGCCGCGAACAACCTATCAGGTTTTCTATTTGGCTATAGCTTTTTTTCTCCATTAGAAGACCTTCAATTTTTTGGTGTAATATCTTATTGACCGGACGGCCTTTATACTTCCCTTCTTGTTTGGCTTTTTGCACTCCTTGCGCTTGACGACGCCGTCTATCTTCGTAATCCTTTCTTGCAACCGCTGCCAGCATGTCTAACATCATACTGTTAAGGGCTGCAAGCATTCGTTCTGTAAATTCATCGGTGCGACTCATAAACTGGTAACTGGTTGGCAGATCTAAAGAAACGACCTTTAACCCTTTATGTCCAATGAGATATTTTAATTTTTCCCAGTCATCGGTATTCAAGCGGCTAATTCTATCCACTTGTTCAACTAAAATAATATCTCCGGGCATAGCCACATTGAGTAAGCGAAAGAGTTCAGGTCGGTGAAGCTGAGCGCCTGACTCATTTTCTTCAAACCAGCAGGCAATTTGTAGCCCCATTCCTTCAGCAAATTTCAACAGTTCATTTTTTGCTCTTGAGGCATCTTGTTCATGCGTAGAAGCACGTAGATATCCATAAATTCTTATATTTGTCTTCATCGGTGCACTATACATTAGTGTTGTTATTTCGGTGCATTATACATCTGTTTTTCATACTTACTACACTGGATTTCACTTAGTGTAGTTAAGGTAGACTTAAATTGCACCTTTATGTCGATTGAGCACATCACCCCATTATATGATGTCATCTATTTTTACTGGATAAAACATGACTACAATGAAAGAAATTAAATCAGGCCGTATTCAAATTTTGACTGAACAGGAAATTCATGAGCTCTATTCACGTCCAATATTTAATCAAATTGAGCGTGAAGAATACTTTTCATTAGATCTGAGTATGAAAAAAATCCTCACTAAAATGAGCAAAATTGAAACGAAAATATATTTAATTCTTCTGATCGGTTATTTCCGTGCTAAGCCTGTTATTGCTCAATTTAAGCTACGAGAGGTTAAACACGATGTTGACTACATTTATGCGACTCATTTTCCAAATAAAAAACCGAAATATCCCTTTATTGCTAAAAGTACTCGTGCAACATTGATCGCGAAAATGTATGAAATACTCGGTTTTTCGCGGCTATTAAAGCGAGATAAACAAGCTTTGATAGAGCGCTTAAATGATGTTGCAACAATCTGCACATATCCCAAATATATTTTTGATGAATGCCTCGCTTTTTTAGGTCAAAACAGAATAGGACTGGTTGGCTATTCCACTTTACAAAATATAATTACCACGGTTTTAGCTAATGAGAGGCAACGCACCGAGGTAATCCTTTCAAATAGCATGCCTCCAATAATACATAAAAAATTAAAGAAGATACTGCATACAAAAGGGGTATTAAATAGTCTATCTGGCCAACAAGGCGCAGCTAAAGACTTTACACCGACAGAGCTCGCAAGTGAAATTGAAACGCATAATACCATAAAAAGTGTTTATCCCGATGTAAAACGTCTCGTTGGTGAATTAGGTTTATCGTTAGGTAACTTAAGCTATTATGCATCGATTATTCGGCATCAATCGATTTATAAAATTCGCCGATTCTCCGAATGGCAAGGGATGTTATATTTGGTTTGTTATTTATTTTTTCGTTACCAAGAAACCAATGATAAATTGGTAACGGCTTTTTTGTATGTGACTCGGAAACAGAGGGAAGCGGCGAGTACTTCCGCTAAACTACGTATAGCGGAAGAGTTGGAAATTATTCGAGAAAAGTTAACGTATGCGGGTAATGTTTTACAACTCTTTGTTGATGAAACCATCAGTGACGATACCCAATTTGGTGATATTCGTCAAAATGCATTTGCAATGATTTCTAAAGATGAAATACAGCTAATAAGCAAACATCTTAATAAAAATAACTTTGATAAAACCCATTATGGGTGGCTTTACATCGATACACAATACAGAAAAATTGCGAATACAATGAGGTCGCTTTTTCTCGCTATTGATATTGAGTGTGAACCTGGGTTGGAATTGCTGTCTTCTCAATTGTTAACAGCAAAAGTCAGAACTTCAAAAAGATAAGCACATTTCTACCGTTGATCAGCAATTACTGCTAAAAAATGATAAACCTTTTCTCGTGATAGATGAAAAGGTTAATACACGGAGATTTGAATACTATTTATATCAAAAAGTGGCTCGAATGATTGAAAGTAACAATATTTACATCAACGAAAGCGCCAATAATAAGCGTTTAGACGATGATTTAATTTCAGCCATCGATTGGAAAAAAAGCCCCATTATTATTCAAAAAACAGGGTTAACTCGTCTCAATACGCCGATAGAACAAACGCTTTCGGAATTAACGCAAAAATTGAATGAGCAAATGAAGCAGGTTGGACGTAATATTCATGGTGGAGCGAATGATTTCGTGACACTTCAGCCACGATCAAACCAGTTAACATGGAAACTGGCGAATAAACGTTGGAAAGATGATCTTGATAACCCCATATACAACCAGCTCCAACATATGGGGATCATTGAAATTATGGACTATGTTCATCAAAAAACAGGCTACTTAGATGCGTTTAAAAATATCGCATCAAAAAAGAAAAACACTAAGGCTAAAGAAGGCGATTTACTTGCCTGCATATTTGGAAATGGTTCAAACTATGGTGTTCACCATATGTCATCAATATCAGATCGTGCTATCGGTGTGCTTAGAGCCGTTAATGACGGCTATATTCGACCTGAAACAACGAGTGAAGCCAATGATATGATATCTAATGCTTTAGCAAAACTGCCGATTTTCAACTATTATACGATTAACGAAAGTGCCCCATTCGGGAGTATTGATGGCCAAAAACATGGTTGCCGAATCAATACATTTAAAGCCCGATTTTCAGCCAAATACTTCCGAAAAGGGAAAGGCGTATCCGCACTTACATTAGTTTCAAATCATGTACCAATCAACACGAAAGTGATTTCAGCCAACGAATATGAAGCGCATTACGCATTTGATTTACTGTATAATAATACCTGTGATATTCAACCCAAAACATTAGCCACGGACACGCATGGGGTTAATAACGTTAACTTTGCTATCCTTGACCTCTTTGGGTATCAATTCGCCCCTCGATATGCAAAATTTAAACACGTTTTTAATGAATTGTTTGAAATTGAGCTTGATGAAGTCGTTTCTCTGAAACTTAAAAAATCGCTCAATTTATCACTCATTCAGGAGGAGTGGGAAAATATTCAATAGATAATTTGTTCATTAAGCCGTAAAACGACAACACAAAGCACGGCTCTGTCGCATTAGCGATGAAAGTTAGAAGGAAAGTACAG
>NZ_JAMPQC010000055.1:0-15613 GCF_028482225.1 Providencia sp. PROV130
CATCATTCCACATCATAATCAACAACATAATTCATTGTTATTTATGATTAAAAATATACTCATGGGTTTCGTTTGTGTATTTTAAATTCAATTTTATGCCCAGCTTTCTTCTCTGTATATTCTAAATATCCAATCTCTTCAAGTTGCTTCATAGCTTTACGTATTACAGAGTTTTGAACATTACTAGCGGATTTTAGGGCAAGACGATCTTTTAAACGTTGCATACTGATCGGATAAGGGTTTTCAGGAAGAGCCTCTAAAAAAAGATACAAAGCTTTCGCGGTTTCTTTTCTTCCAAGTTTTTCAAGGGTTCTTACTTTAAGAATCTTTTTATAATCAACAGAATAAAGCTCTGCTAACTCTGGTGTGGGTTTGATATGAACCATATCATCTGCATGGCTGAACTTCCCTGCCTCTATAAGATGAAGTATGTGAGAGTTGATTCTATCGTCATCCGTGGCACGACTGAATTTCATCGTTGTTGATGCTAGTCGATAAATAGAGTCTTCAATTAGTTTTCTAAAACGTTTAGATAGACGGCTTTTTGGGTAACCACATCTTTCGATGAATTCATCGAAAGGAATAACAGCATACCCCTTGTGATTAGGCTTGTAATCGAACAAACAAGAAACAATACCCATCCAAACCTTAAAATCAGTTTCTACATCTAATCGCCTACCTGTAATAAGTATATCGGAGTAACCTTCCTTCTCTGCAAAATGCAAAGTCAGGTCATCCGAAGCATCCATACCTGTAGCTTCCCTGGAACCCGATCTTACCGTTGGAACAAATAAACCAAGCCTCAATAATGCGATAGGCTGAACTGTACTTGAACCATTAGGTTTAAGGTAATGGACTTCACCACTATCTTTTTCAGTCTCTGTGACAGATAAATAACCGGATTTTATAGGTTTACTCATGATTTCCTTATTTTATTACACTTTAATTGTTATCACCCTGCATCAAAACAAGTTGAGTAACCGTAGCTGTGAATAAATAAATAGCAATTTTAAAAAGGATCATGACTTTAGCAATATACATCAAAACGTTGATGAAACGATCCTAATGTGCGTAAGTTTAGACTAATCTAGACTAGCGTCAACAAAATATCATCCAGCATCAACAAAAAATAGGCTAGCGTCAATAAATAATAGGCTTGCATCAACAAAAAATCGTCTAGCATCAACATGAACATGCTATAAATGCTTTATATTTAATTAGTTGCAAGAACAAGGATCTCTTTTGACCTTATATGATCTTATTTGAATTTATTATTGGAACTATCCTGTTGATATGTGGATAACTTTCTTTTTAAAAAAAGATCATACAAATAAATTTCAGTGGGTAAAAAATAATAAGTTTAAAACTATAGATATCTTTTATTGTATTAAATCAATTGGATATGAAGAAAATAACGAACGGTGGATAACAAATAATAAAATCGTCTTTCTTCATCAAAATATCGACTAGCATCAACAAAAAATCGACCTCCATCAACTTTTTTTCGACTAACGTCAACAAAAAATCGACTAGCATCAACACTAACCTTTCTCTACCCCTTGGTACGAGAGAGATCCAGAATAGTAGGATCTCTTTTGACCTTTTCAATCTTATTGGAACTTTATTGTAACTATCCTGTTGATATGTGGATAATGTTAGAGTAGTCTTTATCAAGATCCGTATCAGATCAACAACTAGATCCATTCATTAAGATTGAGCTATTGCTTTTGCCAAACCAAAAACAAACTCATCTGTAAAAGTAAAATCACGCCAAACCAGAGTTCCGTCAACGCCTCGAATTTCCACCTGAGTTGATGTTTTGCTGTAACGGATGATCTCAACCGTTTTACCTGATAATCCACCAGCCTGGATCAGCGCTTCTGTCACAAGCAAACCTTCATTTTGGCGAAGGTCATAACCCTCGTCATCAGAATCAAGAGAGCCTTCTTTAACCACTTCAATTTTTGCCGCAGCTGAACGAAATAAGTCCGCCAATTTTTTACCTTTCTTGCACTCTACTCCTGCAAAAATTTCTTCGAGATACGTCATATACTTATCCTTGTGACCAATTTGAAATGATCGTCTTTATAAAACCAACGATCTCTTTTGAGATCATGTCATCTACTCCCAACACATCAATGCAAACTTCTTTTGTGCCTGAGGCCAGTTCTACCCGGCACAACGGGAAAGTGCCCATGACATCCCTTTTAAGCTTCGCCAAATGTTCACTACGAGATTTTTCAGAGATATTTGGGGCTAAGTGAGCAGGAACAGAAATTTGCAGGCAAATCGCTTCTGGGGCGTTACAAGCGCTATCACACATCAAGCTCATCGTATCGTACCCAACTAAAGAGCGATGATAGAACACTGCTTGACCCGACGCTGATTCATGGCTGGAAATCAATGTGTAGCCAATTTTCTCCAGTTCGAGATAAGCGCTTTCAGCAATACGTTGAGAATAATCTTCTCCCCAGGAGGCGTTGTTTCGTCCTTCAAAGCGGGCATGGTGGTAGTGTGATTTTAAAAATGCGTAATGCGCTTCGCGAGAAGGCATCGGAATGTGTGAGTAATTCATTGTTTAAGCTCCGTATGCGACAGAACCTCAGTATCCCTCTGACCAGACAGCTGACGAAGCATGTGAAAACGATAAATTCAAAAACATTATAGGGATGGGGAATTGGGTGGGATACCCACCCATAGCGTCATTGACCTACACGATTCAACATTTCGCGGATCTGGTCGATGATTGCTTGTGCTTTATCATCTCCAACCCCAGAGCCGCGATTGTGAATTTCAGCGGCAGTTAGGCACACCTGATTAATCACAGATTCTGGCACCGCCTGAGTTACGCTCTCTGGCCGTGCCAACACCAGGTTCATTTCGTTGACAGTAACCCCTGCGCGCCGAGCCATCGCCTCCCGGCAGCCAGCTGCCACACGCAGATCATCAATCGCCTGTAACATCACTTCATTGTCCGGCTTACACCCGAGCTCATCAGCCATTTCTTTGATGAATCGCGGGAGCACATCGACCGAGAAATACTGGAGCCGGAATTCGATGAGAGCCAGCTGTTCCTCCGGCGTTAATGTTACTCCTGGCCCCCAGAACGAAAGGCGATTTTTCATATCAACCAAACGGTCATGATTGGTCAGTATGTCAGGATTTCGAGCACCATCAACATCAGGCCCTGCGTTCAAATTACCGGTGTTATCACTCATAAAAACCTCTTTTCTGGGAGGGGTTAAGGAAACATACATTTCGACAACAGCTGCTGAAATGTCATATCTGATACCGTTACGGATTTCTTTGGCACTTCAGCACCCAGTTCTCGCAGGTGCGTTCGGAGCTCGTCCCGCTCCTTCATCGTTTCAATCAGCAAGCGAGATACCTGCGCTACCCACTCGGGGCGCATATGGACTGGCGACTCGGGATAATTATTCCAGTGCGCCATCATGGTTAAAGCCACGCGCAATGTATCGCGCTCAAAAACAGTGAGTGACTTAACGCAGATCCCTGGAGGAAATTTTTCAGCCTTAATTAATTTCAGGTAGTTAACCTGAGGCTGGTTGTTTTCCTTACTCATTATCCCCTCCTAAAAAAGCAGGTTTTTTCACGATGACTTCCACGTCCATACAACGGTTGTCTTGGCACATTTGCGCCTGGCCGTTGCCGTAGAACAACAACTCAACACGCTCGCTGGGCAAAGGCCAATCTTTCTCATTGGGAACTTCACCCACCACGTCTATGCGGACAAGGTTGTTGTTGCTGAACAGGCTCAAGCCGTCACGTTTTTCAATATTCACCCGATATTCAGCCACGACCGAATCGGATTTATCTTCGCGATGTGCTTGGCCGGGGGAGACGACGAACCCAGCGATAAGGGTACCGCCTAACACCATCATTAGCGCACCATTTAGCAGAATGTCTGTCACTTTCGTTTTCATCACTCATATCCTGTATGAATAGCCTGTTTCAATATTGGCTCAACCGGAACCGCTGACGAAACGAACGGGCTCACTGCTCCCCCTGAGCGAAGCGATCCATCGTCCTGACGACAAGACGAAGATGTCTTGCCAACGCAACTGCGTCCCGTTCAGCCATTTTGGTGATAGGGTAGGAGTCATGCTCCAGCGTCAAACCATCATCAAGTCGCCAAAGCATGCGGAGATACTCCAGCTTCAGCTGATTGATGGTAGCCTCTCGCAGGCTCGGTGATAGCCCCAAGCAGCTTTTGAATGCATTGCGACGCGTATGCTGGTGGTATCGCCGAAACCCTTGCTCAGTGGACGTGCCAGGCGCACTTAACCTCAACGAACACCAGGCACTGGTATGGCCTATCACGAAAACCGAAACATTGTTCTTGGCTCTATTTTTCTCTTGCAGTACAGATTGCTCATCCTCATGAGCCAAAGCCGCACGGATCCATTTTCCCGTTTGGGTCTGATTAGCCTGGTGCCACTGCATCGTAAAGGCCAGGTTCGCCCACCAACGCATACGAATAACACTGGCTTTGACTTTGTTGGCGATCAGCGATTGATAGCGATCAGTCGTCAGTACACGGAGGTCATTACGAGAGGCTATCCCGTCAATCGTCTGGTGGCCGTTCAAACCCAACTCACGATAAGTCTGCCCACGTTGCATCATGCGGTTGTACAGCGCTGACTTGCCTTTACACAGAGAAACCGCACCAAAGCGAAGATAGAATTGTGCGGCACTGCCGGACGTGTACTGCCCTGCCAGCACGGCATTACGCAAGCGCGGATATTCTTCCCAAATGATGAACTCAGCGGCATCCGCGTCTATGGTCACTTCGTTGTCTTCACTGAAGCTGACTACCCGGCGCTTTCCGTTCGGTGTGTTGATAACGCGACTTGCACGTTCATCATCCCCACCGTCAAAGTAGGCCATCTCTGCAACGGGATCGGCCAGGCCATCCATGCCAGAGTCATCCCCAAACTGCCCGACCTGAACCCATAAAGCTTTAGGTATGGGTGTTTTCGGTGCGACAGGCATATCCGGCTCATCGTCCAGCAGATCTAATTCGCCTTTTGCCCAGACACGGCGATAAATTTCCAGAGCATGAAACGGCTTGTCGTTAAATTGATGGAACGACCACATGAAGTCGATGTGGATCAGGGCTGACTCACTGACGATACGGAATTGCGGTGATGCCATACGCCGATTATGAGCGGTGTTTTCCAGCTCTCCCGAGCGTAGCTTCTCAGCCACATCATCGGCGCGCAGCTGTTCGACGTAATCCATGCTGCAACAGATATGAAGCAGGCGCTCCAGAAAACGCGGAGAATAGACATCGGGCTGAACTTTGATGAATCCCCCGGCGTACAGCGTGCGCCCTACAGGGTGCCTGTCTTCCCACGCATTGCGACGTTTGGACAGAAACCGCTGAATACGATTGAGCCCTGCCATGTAACCGTGGCGATCGTCATCGGAACGCAGCAGATTTTCCATTGACTTGTCGAGCCCGACAGCCTGGCATGCCCAACAACCGAACCGGCTCCCACAGGCTTCGCTGGATTTTTTCTCAGAGCCAGACCAGACACATTCTCCCGTTGCGGCTTTGTAGAGCTCCGCTGTGTCGTTATTGTTCTCCAGATAGCTGGGTAGCAGGTATTTTGGGGCGCTCCCAGCACTTAACAGAAATTCCCACACGTCGCCCTGTAACCAATGGCGGACGGGGTACAACTCCCCGCCCTCCTTGGTAGTCTTAACCTGGCTCGCACTCCCACCTTTTAAGGCGATGTTTTTGGCACGAATAACACCCTCTGCATCACGGCTCCCCAGCAGAAGGCAGACTCGCTCACGCACAGGTTTTGGTAGGCTTTTCATGTATGCCGTTTTGGCGCGTTTGGCCGCAAAAATCTTCAAGTCGTTGGAACACTGACGCACTGAACTGTTGGTAAACGTGGGCAGGCCCCGCCCTGTCAGTATCCTGCCTGTCCAGCTTGAGGTCAGGCCAGGTTTAGCCATAACGATAGACAGAGGCAGGTTTTCTTGCTCAATGAATTTTTCCAGAGCGGCCAGCTTCTGATCGGCGAGCCAACGTATCTCTGGGTTTTCAATGCCCGTGTCGGTATGTAAAAGATAATGGTGCTGACTGATGGGAATGCCAGCACGGACAGCGCGCACCAGCGCCATGAGGAATAAGTGCAGGACAACTTCAGAATCTTTACCGCTGCTCCAGGCGAGAGATATCGTCCAGTTATCAGCAAGGGCTTGATAGATGGAGGTGGTGCCATCATTGATGAGGTCGGCAAGGCTAACCCCGCGACTGGCATCACGATAATTCAGGTCGGCATCATTCTTCAGGGTCTGCCAGACAGACTGCCACTTGTCCGCCTTTAAGACGGATATGGAAGCCGGTGCCGGATTTTCAAAGTTGAAGGAATGCTGCATAAATCACCTGTTATTTGTTTTGGTTACAGATGATTTTCTCATGAGGGTGACAGCTGACGAAGTTCACTTAACTAAAATTGCATGTTTATCAAGTTTCGCACACAATATTTCTAAAAATATTAAAACGCTTACGAGGGAAAAATGGACGTTACAGGAACTATAATTATTTTTTCAATATTTATATTATTTTCTATCATGATTCTAATCAGTAATCACCACAAAAGAAAAGAGTTAAGCCTGAGTAGAATTGAAGATGCAATGTTCGCTATTGCGAAGCATATCAGAATCCACAGAGATGGAGGGTATGTTAACCCAACAAAACCACTGATGCCTCATAAAGAGAGGGATTACTTAGAATATAGAAACGGATATGATTCCGATAACTCACCAATACAACATGACAGTGACATTCTAACTTATTTTGTTAATGACTTGACTGGGTTTTCCCAGAGAATTCGATACCTAACCAATGAAAATATAATTATGCGGGTTGATTATTATGGAGAGTTATCAGACATATCAGGGGAAGGGAAGATTGTTAAAACAGGCACAGTCAAGCGGGTTCAGACTTTTATCTTAAGGAAAGGCAGGTCGGGGAAATATAGCAAAAGAGATCTATTTGAGATTACCCAGTGCGGGGGGGATCTGCTTTCTATCGTGAATGAATTCAGCATTCTAACAACGGCTATAAATAATATGCCAAGCTGCACAAGAAATTAAGTAAAGCCAGGTTACCCCTGGCTATTTGGTTTAATACTCTTCGAATTGTGGCCCACTGTAGTTATCAAACCGCGACCATTGGCCGTTGAAGGCCAAACGCACAGAACCGATCGGCCCATTACGCTGTTTACCCAGAATGATTTCGGCTACGCCTTTGTGCTCACTGTTTTCGTTGTATACCTCGTCACGGTAGATGAACATGATAAGGTCTGCATCCTGCTCAATGGAGCCCGATTCACGCAGGTCAGAGTTTACCGGCCGCTTATCCGCGCGCTGCTCCAGTGAACGGTTCAACTGGGACAACGCCACGACGGGCACTTGAAGCTCTTTTGCCAGCGCTTTAAGGGAGCGGGATATTTCCGCAATTTCCAGCGTTCGGTTGTCTTTCAACGCCGGAACACGCATCAATTGAAGGTAGTCCACCATGATCAGGCTCAATCCGTCGTTTTCACGGAAAACTCGCCGCGCCCGAGATCGCAGTTCGGTTGGAGTTAGGCCGCTGCTGTCGTCGATATAGACGTTTCGCTTTTCCAGTAAAATGCCCATCGTACTGGAAATCCGCGCCCAGTCCTCGTCATCCAGTTGTCCTGTCCTGATTTTTGTCTGGTCAACGCGGGACATGGAAGCCAACATGCGCATCATGATTTGTTCACCCGGCATTTCCAGGCTGAAAATCATCACTGGCTTATCCTGCGTCATCGCCGCGTTCTCGCAGATATTCATCGCAAAGGTGGTCTTACCCATTGAAGGGCGTGCCGCGATGATTATCAGGTCAGAGTTTTGCAGCCCAGCGGTCTTTTTGTTCAGGTCGGTATACCCGGTATCGACGCCTGTCACCCCGTCGTGCGGCTTCTGGTACAGCTGCTCGATGCGAGTCACTGTTTTCTCCAGAATGGTATCAACGCCCATTGGACCGCTGTCTTTGCTGGTGCGAGCCTCTGCTATCTGAAAGACACGGCTTTCGGCCAGGTCGAGTAATTCAGCGCTATTGCGGCCCTGGGGATCGTAACCGGCGTCGGCAATATCATTGGCCGCAGCGATCATCTCTCTAACCACAGCGCGCTCGCGCACGATGTCGGCATATGCAGCGATGTTTGCTGCGCTTGGGGTGTTTTTCGACAGCTCAGCCAAATAGGCGAAGCCGCCGACTAGCTCAAGCTGGTTGTGCTGCTCCAGTGCTTCGGCAAGCGTAATCAGGTCAATCGGTCGGCTTGACTCCACCAGCCGTTGCATCATGCCAAAAATACTTTTGTGCGCACGGGTAAAGAAATCACTTTCCACAACACGCTCGCTGACCTGGTCCCAGCGTTCGTTATCCAACATCAAGCCGCCCAGCACCGACTGCTCTGCTTCAGTTGAATGTGGAGGCATACGTAGTCCTGCCAGACGCGTATCTTGTTCTTGAGCTGGCAAGGGTGTACGGCTGTTTTTCTCTCTCATCCCTGACCTCACAGTTCGTTACGTTGTGCGATTTGGCGCTCACATTCCGAGGCCAACAATGGGTAATGCTGAGCGATTGCGGTATACAGCTGTTGGCTCATACAACTGGCTTCACTGACGCGGCCGTTGTTGCGACAGGTGCTTTCTTTTTCGTGATCGTAATTACTGAGTTCCTGACGCACATAGTTCACCTTAATACGAGCCAGGAATGCGTCGGTATTTTTGCCTTTACGGCGAATGGAATGGCTTTTTCCCAGCGCTCGGGGTTTGCACCCACGACTTTCATAATGGGCGATTGCCAGTTTTTCCAGTAAAACGTCATCAATGACACGGATGGTGATTTCTTGCAGCATTGGCAGAGATTGATCCACGGTAACCTCCTGATTTGTTTTGGAGGGTCATCTATTAATGAACACCGCCAAACAGGGTGAAGTGTGATAAAAAAGGCCGGATAACCGGCCTATTCTGCGATGACAGCGCGTTGGCTTATGCCTCTGCGTCGCCCTCACCTTCACCGTCATGAGCCTCAGTGGCTTCGTCACTGCCTTCGTTTTCAGCCTCAGCGGCTTCTTTCGCGGCCTGCTCAGCTTCTTCTTCCAGTTTGGCCGCTTCTACGTCGCTCAGCGCAGCCATCAGTTGGCGGGCAACTTCAGGCGACAGACGCAGCACCACTTCTTCCGGCACAGTTTCAGCGATTTCAATCTGGTTTTCGTGCTCAGCCGTTGGAGCTGGAGGGATCTGCGAGCGCAGCTGATCCAGCGTCGGCAACAGGCTTTCGAAGGTTTTGCGCACGACTTTCGGTTTCACCTTGGCTTTCTTAGGCGAAGACACGTAGCGCGCTGTGACGCGGTTTTTACCTGCTTGCTCGGCTTTAGCCAGAGAAGCCATCAGGATTTCGAAAGCGTCACGGTCGGTGCCTTGGCATTCCGTAATAACGTCGATCGCAACGTCACCAGAAACCTTATCTTCCCGAACCAATTTTTTAATGCGCTCTTCGGCTTTAGCCAGGATCAGGCTGCGGCGGACAGTTACGCTGGACAGACCCAAACGGCGAGCGATAGAGTCGATTTCATGGCCCCAATCAACCAGACGACGGAAACCTTCTGCACGTTCAATCATCTTCAGATGCTTGGTGTTGGCGCTTTCGATCATGTTGAAGACTTCTTCGTCTTTACCGCCTTCGAACTCTTCAATGATCAGTTTTTCAAATACCGCACCTTCAGCGATTGCGGCCATCAGGCCAGTGTAGCGGTGGTGACCGTCGATAATCTTCAGGCGAGTCACACCGTTCACAACAACGACTTTAACGCGGATAGCCGGTACGCTGCTCGGATGGTTGAGGTATGCGTTCTTGAACATCTCAGCACGCTCTACATCAACTTCACGCAGGTTCAGGCCTTCTTCAACGTACAACCAAGAGACGCTGACGGCGTACACGTTGTTACGGCCAACGTTCAGCTCTTCGAACAACGCGCTGTTAGTGGCTGTTTTGCGCTCTTTAGCAACGAAGTCACTCAGACCACGCAGAGTGGATGGAGCCTTGTCCATCTGGCGCATGATAGTGCCCAGGTTACCCATCAGCTCGTTGTCACGGGAAGCTTGGAAGATCTGTTGTACGTTGATAGTCATGATAGTTACTCCGCAAATTGTTATTGGTTGTTTACGTGTTTGTGCTTACTTCTGAATCCAGTTAAACACGGGGTGTGCCGGTGACGAATAGCAAATGCGGAAAAAAATAGTCTTTTTTCGATTATTTCTATCAATGGTAAATGGGCATAAAAAAGGCCAGCATTGCTGGCCTTTAGTTGGAGAGTTGCGCTACTGCGAGTTGGCTTTCGCCTCTGTCATGATTTTATTCATTGCAGCGCTAAGCTGTTCACTTTCCCCAGCAGTGTAATCCGGCCAAGGAACGAAAGGACGATTTGTTTTGTTCAATAAAGAGAACCCTGTCGGGCACCGCCATTCCATTGGACTCGTTTGACCTTCAGTGAAGTTAACCAACATCAGGTCTTGGTCACATTTGACATCTTTCACACCGCCGATCTCAATCAGGCGGGTGCTCATTATCCCAAAGTGTTCATCAGCAAACTTCAAGTGGTCAAAGGCCGCAAATGTGCTGTAAAGTCCGACCCAGAGAAGGATCTGGATATTAAGGATAGAGCCTATCTGCCCGAGGGTTTTTTCTTTCACTGCTTTACGTAATAAAACTGCGGCACCAAACAGCAAGTACAGACCACCAGCCAGGTAAAGCCAAACAGGTAAATTGGAGCTAGATTGGTCCATCTGTTCGGAACCTGCATCCATGAATGATTTGATGAATGGAGCAAGAAGCAAAAAGAAAGCCGGTACATAAAGTAACCAAGTCAATTTTACTTGTCTGATAGCTACCATGCGTTTTTCCTTGTCTGGGCTTGCTTCTTCGAGCACAACTTTCATTGTTTTTGCGAAGGAAAACACTGCTGCGATCAGAAATAGTGAGGTCATTAATAAATACATTTACTCTCCAAAAATTAGGAATGCATACTTTGATGTAATGGTACAGTGTTAATAGTTATAATAATAATTAATTCAGTCGCAAATTGAGCGGCTTTTTAAGATGCCGATAGATAAACTGCCATCCTTTCCCGTGAGGTGTACGGTAATCTAGGCGCGGAAGTTGTTGCTTTGCATTTTTCGACTCGAAGTTCCGAGGGTGTGTATTGAATTGAAAGAAGTGAGCCAACTCATGAGCCACCAGCGCCTTAAGGTGATCAAGCCGGTTAATGGAGTAGAACGAGCCGATCTCATTGTCCATGCAAACATGCGCGTACTCATGAAAATGGCAGGCAAATATGCGCTGGCCGTAAATTTCAACCAAGTCAGGCTCATAAAGGTAACCGGGGCTGATCGTAATATTCCGATGCCCGCCCCAGGAGTTCTTCGCAGCCCAGTTCACGCGGACGTCAGGGCTTTTACCAATATAGCCAAATTCACGTCGGAACATGTTTGCAAGGTAATCGGTATAGAGTTGGATGATCCGCTCTGCGGTAACGATCGTTTTTTCGCCGAATACCGCAACTCGTTCACGACGGGCAATCACCTTTGCTGGTTCAACGACTTCACGAACCGGCGGAGGCTGTTTTAAAATGGCGGTTTCCAAGCACCATTGGTCTTCGAAATCACCCTCAGGCGTATCCAGATGGATAGTCAGTTCTGAAGGCATACCCATTTTTTCTAACCAAGTGTCCAGTGACCTCCCCACTTCGTCAACGCTTACGAAATCTTCAAACCCAGGGGCATGCAACCAGATTATCGAGCCAGCCGGAATTGTGCGGTACTGGCGGATGTGCGATGCAATTATCTGGCGCGGTGTCATGATTTAATATCCCATACGTTGTTCGTGTGCGGATTGACGACGATATTCGGCATCTTCACGGGCTTCCCGGCGCTGTGCAGCCAAAACACGTTTTTCAGCAAACGTCATGCGGCTGATATCGGGTTCTTTGACCTTTCCCGATCCTTTGCATACGCTGCACTGAACATCGTAAGTACCTTTACGATACTCATCGCGAAACTCATCATCGAGCTCGTTCCATTCACTCCCTGTAAACCCATCAGAGAAAGATGGATTATCCACCTTCCCGTGTCCTTCGCAGCAATAACAAATCACCCAGCGGAATTTTTCTGTTTGCATGATTCACCTCTGTTATTTTCGGATAGTTGAGCGTGATTAACCGGAAGAAAAGCACCCCGAAGGGTGCGCAGGATTTATTCAGCGTTTTGCCAATCAAAATCGACAATCGGCTCTGAACCGTCCACCAGCGCCAGTGCGTGATGCAGGCGCGACAGAACGGCCGCTTTTTTATCAGCTGGCACATCGTTTTCGATAAGGGCAATGGCATCCGTAAGTGTGGAAATCAGGTCGGTACCCTGCTTGTCATTTTCGGGGTAAGCGTGCGGAGATTCAGCGCGAATTTTGGCTTCTTCGGACGGATTGGTTTCCCAACCATTTTCGTTGATGATGCGGCGCGGATCAGGCCCAACAAGAACAGCTGCACCGAGCTCAAAGCTCATATCGGCGTATGGCAGTTTTTCGGCGAGCATGTCCAGAGCGACTTGATTGTTCATGTGAAAACCATCAGCGACCCACATAGGGGCGACGTCAACACGAATAAGCCAGGAGAAGGGTTTAACTTGAGACATAGAGAGTCCTCTGTTATTTAAAATGCCCGCACCCGTAGGTGCAGGCGCATTCAATACAGAGACAGTGTTACACGACCTTACCGGCCGACAAAATTAGCCTAAGTCAGACCGTGACTGGGTTACCGTCACGGAAGTGCTCCCATATTTACGGGCGACATTCATCAGATCTGAAAAAACAGCGATAGGCTGTCCTGCACCTTTTGGGGTCTGGGCAACGATTTCCAAAAACTTCGAGACATTCCAACGCCACAGGGCCAACTGGCGGAGGGTTTTATCGCGGGAAACGTAGCCCGCAATTTTCTGGGGTAACGCTTCTACTGACGCACCTTCAGAGAGCAGATACACTGCGATCTTCCCGGCATCACGAACAGCCGGACCGTCATCATCGACACCCAGTGCGGTACCTGTCGCATAGAACAGAAAATCAGTATCGCGGATAGGCTCTGCCCCAGAAACCTGATTACAGGCCATCTGGAATTCGTCATACAGGAAATAGAGCGCGGCATCGCTAATACCAGACAGTTCAGGGTAATACTCCCGCAAGGTAGCGATAACCTGTTTGTCATCCTCTTCAGGTACCCAGGTCGTTGCGTAATCTGCGTTGAGCCGTTCAAGCGGCAGGAACGAGATACTGGAGATGGCTTCATCATCGTGCTCCGCAGCGCAGTGCATCCAGTCAAGTTTACCTTGCCATTTACCGGAAACCTCACTGATCCCCGTAAACACGATTTCCGTCAGCAGAGGGTGACCGGGAATGTATTGCTCAACGCTCAACATTTCAACACTGTCCGCCGTCATGTCATCCCACTCAGCCAGCGGATCGGAAGGGATATCAGCCAGGCTGACGATGCTTTTGTAAACCTGTTTTTCAAAGTAGAACAGGTTAGGCTCCATCAGCTCGCAGGCGTCGGGTGTGATAGAACGGCCCAATAGTAATTCTGCCATCGCTTCTTGTACCTGGCCGACGGTATCGAATTTTTTCGGGATCACTGCATCGAATTTTGTGTGGTGCAACACCCAGTAATTTCCATTACCGATCACCTCAAAAGGATACGGCACGATTTTCCAGTCGGTAACCGCCTGCATCGGAGTGACATAGGCTTGAGCCAGAAGCTCTAGCGCCTTTTGCGGCTCGGTCGATTTTTCGCTTAGCATCAGTGAAACCAGCTTTTCAAACACAAACACCTTTCCGTCTTTCACCAGGTATTGAACATTGGGAATACCGTCAATGGCACGAAGAATTTTGCGCAAGCTATCTTTGATACCCATATCATTGAACATCAAATGCAGTTCGTCGGTCACGATCTGGTTCATAGTTTTTTCCTTCTCCAGTTTCATAGCCTCGGCCAGGCGAGACGCGGGTTATTTTAGCGTTGCAGCGAATTTACGACGGCTTTCAAGCCTGTCAAAATATTATCCGCTTCCTCCGGGCCAAGCGGCTCGTCGCTGAAGTTGTTAAATGCATGATGAAACACCTGAACGTGGTCTAAATTCATTTCAGGCAGAACAACAGACTGGCGCAGCACGGCGCTGAGGTCGTCGGCTTGCATCAACATTTGAGCCCCGCTTATAGGCAATTCAGGCTTACTCAGTCCGGCATAAACAAAAACAACACGAAGCAGCTGTGTTAAGGCTACCAGCTCTTCACGCAGCTCTTGGCTGGTTTGTTCGAAAACTTGGCTGATAACATTCTTCACTGCATCTTTCGTTGTCCAGCCGTGGTGGATCATCATGTTAGCGTAGACTGCGAGGTCTCTCGGGTCGCCCTTATCGACATGCCGGAGAAAATCGTTGATGCAAGACGATCCCCAATCGGGTTTTGCCCATTCGTTCGTGAGCCCCCGCTTCAGTTCGGTAGATCGCATTTTTTCAGCCACTACCTCAGCCGTTTTCAAAATCAGAGCCTGGCTGTCTTTATGCAGGTTAGTCGGCAGATTGATAACGAAACTCGTCTTTGGTTCTGTGTTGTTATGCATGAAAACCACCCTTGTCGTAAAAGCACTAATTATTCCCCAATAATTCTTGCCCACGAAATATTTAACGTTAGCAGACTAATAAATATTGCACATTTAGGTAGTACCCATTACTATAGTAACAGGTACCGCTTAAGGGGATAATGTGGCGTTCTATAAAATCTCATCTTTTATCCGAAGCACCAAAAAAATACCTATAACAGACAAACAGTTACTTGATGCTGCTCATGAAGTTCAACAAGGACAATTTGAAGCTGATTTAGGCGGTGGAGTGATAAAAAAGCGCCTTGCAATGAAAGGACAAGGCAAAAGTGGAAGTGTTAGGGTTATTATCTTTTTTAAGATAAACAATCATCTTTTTTTTGCAGATGGATGGACTAAAAACATGGTCAATGCCAAAGGTACAAAAGAGATTGAAGATGATGAATTGGAAACCTATAAAAAATTAGCTGCTGAGTTTCTGAGTTTTGAAGAAAAAACCATTAACAACTTAATTTCTAAAGGAATTCTGGAGGAAATTACTGATGAGTAACAAACTTAATAACATGCTTGAATTGGCTAAAGAGTTAAATGCAGCTGGTGCATCACCTGAAAGCCTGGTTAAAGATATTGAAAGCACCCTCCGTGCTCGTGAAATTAACGATAAAATAAAAGAAGTTTCAGCGATGAGCGGCTCTGAGATCAAGATGTTGCGGACTAAATATTGTATGTCTCAATCTGTGCTCGCTCGTGCATTGGGAATGTCGAAAGAGAGCATATCCAAATGGGAACGAGGGGAAAAGAAACCAAGCGGCCCTGCATTGAGGATGTTGCGTATTCTTGAAAGCAAAGGCCCAGAAGTTTTGGTGGTCTAAGGCTAAAATAAAGCCCCTAAATCAGGGGCT
>NZ_JAMPQC010000056.1:0-11512 GCF_028482225.1 Providencia sp. PROV130
GCCGATGCGCTCAAGCCGTGGATTGCGCGGCGTGAACGCTGGCCGTCCTTTCTGATCCGGCGCGATCCGCGCGACATCAGCCGTATCTGGGTCCTGGAACCGGAGGGACAGCATTACCTGGAAATTCCCTACCGTACCTTGTCGCATCCGGCTGTCACCCTCTGGGAACAACGGCAGGCGCTGGCGAAACTGCGGCAGCAAGGGCGCGAACAGGTGGATGAGTCGGCGCTGTTCCGCATGATCGGCCAGATGCGTGAGATTGTGACCAGCGCGCAGAAGGCCACACGCAAGGCGCGGCGTGACGCGGATCGCCGCCAGCACCTCAAGACATCAGCTCGGCCGGACAAGCCCGTTCCGCCGGATACGGATATTGCCGACCCGCAGGCAGACAACTTGCCACCCGCCAAACCGTTCGACCAGATTGAGGAGTGGTAGCCGTGGACGAATATCCCATCATCGACCTGTCCCACCTGCTGCCGGCGGCCCAGGGCTTGGCCCGTCTTCCGGCGGACGAGCGCATCCAGCGCCTTCGCGCCGACCGCTGGATCGGCTATCCGCGCGCAGTCGAGGCGCTGAACCGGCTGGAAGCCCTTTATGCGTGGCCAAACAAGCAACGCATGCCCAACCTGCTGCTGGTTGGCCCGACCAACAATGGCAAGTCGATGATCGTCGAGAAGTTCCGCCGCACCCACCCGGCCAGCTCCGACGCCGACCAGGAGCACATCCCGGTGTTGGTCGTGCAGATGCCGTCCGAGCCGTCCGTGATCCGCTTCTACGTCGCGCTGCTCGCCGCGATGGGCGCGCCGCTGCGCCCACGCCCACGGTTGCCGGAAATGGAGCAACTGGCTCTGGCACTGCTGCGCAAGGTCGGCGTGCGCATGCTGGTGATCGACGAGCTGCACAACGTGCTGGCCGGCAACAGCGTCAACCGCCGGGAATTCCTCAACCTGCTGCGCTTCCTCGGCAACGAACTGCGCATCCCGTTGGTTGGGGTAGGCACGCGCGACGCCTACCTAGCCATCCGCTCCGATGACCAGTTGGAAAATCGCTTCGAGCCGATGATGCTGCCGGTATGGGAGGCCAACGACGATTGCTGCTCACTGCTGGCCAGCTTCGCCGCTTCGCTCCCGCTGCGCCGGCCTTCCCCAATTGCCACGCTGGACATGGCTCGCTACCTGCTCACACGCAGCGAGGGCACCATAGGGGAACTGGCGCACTTGCTGATGGCGGCGGCCATCGTCGCCGTGGAGAGCGGCGAGGAAGCGATCAACCATCGCACACTCAGCATGGCCTGTTGAGTTGCATCTAAAATTGACCCACTGGGGGTGCGGACGATTTCTTGGACGGTTTATACGGACATCAATCCGACCGCATGACGATACTCGATGGGACTACGCCCGCCAAGCGACACTTTGATGCGGCGCTCGTTGTACCAGTGGATATAGGCATCGATTCGCGTCATGAGGTCTTTCAGCGTCACGTGCTGCCAATTCCTCGGGTAGATTAGTTCGGTCTTCAATCGTCCGAAAAAGCCCTCGCATGCAGCATTGTCTGGCGAGCAGCCCTTTTTGGACATCGACCGCGTTAATTGGGCATTTTCAGTGCGGCGGATCCACGCAGGCCAGCGATAATGCGAGCCCCTGTCCGAATGGATAACCGGATGCTCACCGGGTCGCAGTGTCCGTACCGCGTGATCCAGCATGGTATTGACCAGGTTCGCATCCGGGCTGGTGCCGATATTCCAGGCCACCACCAGCCCATCGAAGCAATCGACGATCGGCGAGACGTAGACCTTCCCTGCCGGAATGTGTATTTCCGTCAGATCGGTCAACCATTTCGTATTCGGCGCCGACGCGTGAAAGTCGCGATTCAGCAGATTCGGGACCGCTGGTGTCGGGTCGCCAGCATACGCCGAGAAGCGCCGGCGGCGCGGTGTTCTCACGACCAGACGCTCTTGCGCCATCAAGCGACGCACGACCTTCTCGGACACACGCATGCCACCAAGGCGCAAGGCACTATCAATGCGTCGATAGCCATAGCAGCGGTAGTTGTCCTCGAAGATAGTCCGAATGACCTCACGCACCTGCGTGTACTTGTCGGGCCGCGTCTGCCGCAGGCGTTGATAGAAGTATGTGCTGCGCGCCAGCTTCAGGCCGCACAACAGATTGGCTAATGGAAACGTGACTCTGAGGGCATCAACCACCTTCGTTTTTTCTCGGCTTGTCAGTTCGAGGGGGTTGATGCCCATGTCTTTTTTTATCAATTCACTCGCCTTCTCCAGAATTGCATTCTCCATGCGAAGCCGCTGGTTCTGGCTCTCCAGTTCGGCCAGTTCCCTGAGTAGTGCCTCATGCCGCTGCTCGAGCGAGGTGTCACCTTTCTTCTTTGTCATGGGTTTTAGGGGCACTTTGCCAAGTAATCGATGCTGCCAGTTATACAACGTTGGTCGCGATACACCGACAGTGTCGGCCACATCCTTTGCCGAACCTACGCGCAGGTTCAGTGCAATGACGGCTTGCTGCTTCTCGAGGCGAGAGCGGGCGACTGTGGGAGCGCTGCTGCCGACGACCGTCCTAGCGAATTCAGGGCGTAAATCACGGATCCAGGCACGCAAGGCCTCGCGGCTTGGGTAGCCCAGGCTTCGGATTGTGTGACTCAGGCAGTAGCCTTGTTCGATATAGTGATCTACTGCCCGTTGCTTTTGCTCATCGGTGTACTGCCGTTTTATCCGTTGATAGCCTCGGCGAAGATCCTGATTCCGTTCGAATTCTGCCAACCAGGCCTTCAGCGAGTTCTTGGTGGGGTATCCCAGCTGCCGTAGTGTGGCGCTCATCCGGCGCCCAAGCTTCAGGTACAACCTCACGGCTCGAAGGCGATCTTCATACGAATACATGAACTACTCCTAAAGTAGTCCAAGATTTTGTCCGCACCCCAACTTAGGGTAAAGATTTGCGTCGAAATTTGACCCACGTATGACACTGTTTCCCGTCTGGATATGGCGGGAGAAATCAAGGAGTGATAAACGTGGCGATATTGAGCGCAATTCGACGCTGGCATTTTCGCGATGGTGCGTCGATTCGGGAAATAGCCCGACGAAGCGGCCTGTCCAGGAACACCGTTCGCAAGTATTTGCAAAGCAAGGTGGTTGAACCGCAGTACCCAGCGCGAGACAGCGTTGGCAAGTTAAGTCCTTTTGAGCCCAAGTTAAGGCAGTGGCTCTCCACCGAGCACAAAAAGACAAAGAAGCTGCGCAGAAACCTGCGCAGCATGTACCGGGATTTGGTCGCTTTGGGCTTTACCGGGTCTTATGACCGAGTGTGTGCCTTTGCCCGACAGTGGAAAGATTCCGAACAGTTCAAGGCGCAAACCTCGGGCAAGGGTTGTTTCATCCCCTTGCGCTTTGCTTGTGGCGAAGCCTTCCAATTCGATTGGAGTGAGGACTTTGCCCGCATAGCGGGCAAACAGGTCAAACTTCAGATTGCCCAGTTTAAGTTGGCCCACAGCCGGGCCTTTGTGCTTCGGGCTTACTACCAGCAAAAACATGAAATGCTGTTTGATGCCCACTGGCATGCCTTTCAAATCTTCGGTGGCATTCCCAAGCGCGGCATCTACGACAACATGAAGACCGCTGTGGATTCGGTGGGGCGTGGCAAAGAGCGCAGGGTCAATCAGCGGTTCACTGCCATGGTCAGCCACTACCTGTTTGATGCGCAGTTCTGTAATCCAGCATCGGGTTGGGAGAAAGGCCAGATTGAGAAGAACGTGCAGGATTCCCGCCAACGCCTGTGGCAAGGGGCACCAGACTTTCAAAGCCTTGCTGATTTGAATGTGTGGCTTGAGCATCGCTGCAAAGCGCTGTGGTCTGAGCTGCGCCACCCCGAATTGGACCAAACCGTGCAAGAGGCCTTTGCCGATGAACAAGGCGAGTTGATGGCGCTACCCAATGCCTTTGATGCATTCGTGGAGCAAACCAAGCGAGTCACTTCAACCTGCCTTGTTCACCACGAGGGCAATCGCTACAGCGTTCCTGCCAGTTACGCCAACAGGGCCATCAGCCTTCGGATTTATGCAGACAAGCTGGTGATGGCTGCCGAAGGCCAACACATTGCCGAGCATCCAAGATTGTTTGGCAGTGGCCACGCTCGGCGTGGCCACACACAATACGACTGGCACCATTACTTGTCTGTGCTTCAGAAGAAACCTGGGGCGTTGCGCAATGGTGCGCCATTTGCTGAATTGCCACCCGCGTTCAAGAAGCTTCAATCCATCTTGCTGCAACGCCCCGGCGGTGACCGTGACATGGTGGAAATTCTGGCCCTTGTATTGCACCACGATGAAGGTGCGGTACTCAGTGCTGTGGAATTGGCATTGGAGTGTGGCAAGCCATCGAAGGAGCATGTGCTTAATCTGTTGGGACGTTTGACCGAAGAACCTCCACCCAAACCGATTCCAATTCCCAAGGGGTTAAGGCTGACATTGGAACCACAGGCCAACGTGAACCGCTATGACAGTTTAAGGAGAGCCCATGATGCAGCATGAAGGCCATGTGAGAATCCTCAAATCCTTGAAACTCTTTGGCATGGCACACGCCATTGAGGAGTTGGGCAATCAGAATTCACCAGCATTTAATCAAGCCTTGCCCATGCTGGACAGCTTGATTAAAGCTGAAGTGGCAGAGCGTGAAGTACGTTCGGTGAACTATCAATTGCGGGTGGCCAAGTTCCCCGTGTATCGGGACTTGGTGGGCTTTGACTTCAGTCAAAGCCTGGTTAATGAGGCCACGGTCAAACAATTGCACCGGTGCGACTTCATGGAACAAGCCCAGAACGTGGTGCTGATTGGTGGGCCAGGCACAGGCAAGACTCACCTGGCCACAGCCATTGGTACACAAGCAGTGATGCACTTGAACCGACGGGTGCGTTTCTTCTCCACCGTGGATTTGGTCAATGCACTGGAGCAAGAGAAATCATCTGGGCGTCAGGGACAAATCGCAAACCGTCTGTTGTATGCCGATTTGGTGATTCTGGATGAGCTGGGATATTTGCCTTTTAGCCAAACCGGTGGGGCACTGCTGTTTCACCTGCTCTCAAAGCTGTACGAAAAAACCAGCGTGATACTGACCACCAACTTGAGCTTCTCGGAATGGAGCCGAGTGTTTGGCGATGAAAAGATGACAACAGCGTTGTTGGACCGACTAACCCACCACTGCCACATCCTGGAAACCGGCAATGAAAGTTACCGCTTCAAACACAGTTCAACTCAGAATAAGCAGGAGGAAAAACAGACCCGCAAACTGAAAATCGAGACATAATTCTGACAACAAGGGGTGGGTCAAAATTCAATGCAAATCCCGGGTCAAATTTGGGTGCAAATCAACAGATATCGACAACCTCTCGCGCAACCAAGACATCGCGGTCGGACTGCAAGTGATCTTGAAGCCACGGGCCCGTCCCACCCCGACATGGACCTCGATGCCCGAACGGACGTTAGATTTCGAGTTCTAGGCGTTCTGCGATGAAGGTTGGATCCCAGCCGGGATTGAAAGTGTCGACGTGGGTGAATCCGAGCCGCTCGTATAGGCCACGCAGGTTCGGGTGGCAGTCGAGCCGCAGCTTGGCGCACCCCTGCGTTCGCGCGGCATGGCGGCAAGCCTCGATCAGCGCGGAGCTGACACCCCGGCCCGCATGTGTCCGTCGCACCGCGAGCTTGTGCAGATATGCGGCCTCCCCCTTGAGGGCGTCGGGCCAGAACTCGGGATCCTCGGCCGACAAGGTGCAACAGCCGACGATGCCGTCGCTGCAACTCGCGACTAGGAGGGGTCGTCTCAGAAAACGGAGAATAAAGCACGTTAAGCCGATTGCAGAGGTCGCAACGGCCTGAACTTGCCCGCGCCGATCTTGGCGCTGCTGCGCCAGAGGTAATCGCCGGTCAGATTGATGTGTTCCCAGCCCAACGGCGACAGGTACTGCAATAGCGTTTCATCGACGGCATGGCCGTTGCTACGCAACGCATGCGCTGCGCGCTCCAGGTAGACCGTGTTCCACAGCACGACAGCCGCCGTCACCAGATTGAGGCCGCTGGCCCGGTAGCGCTGCTGCTCAAAGCTGCTGTCGCGGATTTCGCCCAGCCGGTTGAAGAACACGGCGCGGGCCAGTGCATTGCGTGCTTCGCCTTTATTCAGCCCGGCATGGACGCGGCGGCGCAGCTCAACGCTTTGCAACCAGCCCAGGATGAACAACGTCCGCTCGATGCGCCCCAGCTCACGCAGGGCGACAGCCAGGCCGTTTTGGCGCGGATAGCTGCCGAGTTTCCTAAGCATCAGCGAGGCCGTCACCGTGCCTTGCTTGATCGAGGTGGCCAGGCGCAGAATTTCGTCCCAATGGGCGCGGACGTGCTTGATGTTGAGAGTGCCGCCGATCATCGGTTTCAGCGCGTCATAGGCGGCTTCGCCTTTCGGGGTGTAGAGCTTGGTGTCGCCCAGGTCTCGGATGCGCGGTGCGAAGCGGAAGCCCAGCAGGTGCATCAAGGCAAAGACGTGATCGGTGAAGCCCGCCGTGTCCGTGTAATGTTCCTCGATGCGCAGGTCGGACTCGTGGTACAGCAGGCCGTCAAGCACGTAGGTGGAATCGCGCACGCCGACATTGACCACCTTGTTGTGGAACGGCGCGTACTGGTCAGAGATGTGGGTGTAGAACGTCCTGCCTGGGCTGCTGCCATATTTCGGATTGATGTGCCCGGTGCTTTCTGCCTTGCTGCTGGTTCGGAAATTCTGTCCGTCCGACGATGATGTGGTGCCATCGCCCCAGTGCCCGGCAAAGGGATGCCGAAACTGGGCGTTGACCAGTTCGGCCAGCGCCATCGAATAGGTTTCATCGCGGGTATGCCAGGCTTGCAGCCAGGCGAGCTTGGCGTAAGTCGTACCGGGGCAAGATTCGGCCATTTTGGTCAGGCCCAGGTTGATCGCGTCGGCCAGGATCGTAGTCAGCAGCAGATTTTTGTCTTTGGCGAGGTCGCCGGATTTCAGGTGCGTGAAGTGGCGGGTGAAGCCCGTCCACTCATCGACCTCCATCAGCAGCTCGGTAATCTTGACGTGCGGCAGAATCATGGCCGTCTGGTCGATCAATGCCTGCGCGGTGTCGGGCACCGCAGCATCCAGCGGCGTGATCTTCAAGCCCGATTCGGTGATGATGGCGTCCGGTAGGTCGTTGGCCGCCGCCATGCGATTGACCGTGGCAAGTTGCGCTTCCAGCAACTCCAAGCGCTCGCTCAGGTACTGGTCGCAATCGGTGGCCACGGCCAGCGGCAATTCGCTGGACTGCTTGAGGCTGGCGAACTTCTCGGGTGGCACCAGGTAGTCCTCGAAGTCCTTGAACTGACGTGAACCCTGTACCCAGATGTCGCCCGAGCGCAACGCGTTCTTAAGTTCCGACAGTGCGCACAACTCGTAATAGCGTCGGTCGATGCCGGCGTCGGTCATCACCAGCTTCTGCCAGCGCGGCTTGATGAAGTTGGTCGGTGCATCAGCGGGCACCTTGCGGGTGTTGTCGATGTTCATGCCGCGCAGCACCTCGATGGCGTCGAGCACGTCCTTGGCGGCGGGCGCTGCTCGCAGCTTGAGCACGTCGAGGAATTCCGGCGCGTAGCGGCGCAATGTGGCGTAACTCTCGCCGATGCGGTGCAGGAAGTCGAAATCATCGGGCTGGGCGAGCTTCTGCGCCTCGGTGACGCTCTCGGCGAAAGCGTCCCAGGAAATGACGGCCTCGATGGCGGCGAATGGGTCGCGGCCTGACTGCTTGGCGTCGATCAGCGCCTGGCCGATGCGCCCGTACAAACGCACCTTGGCATTGATGGCCTTGCCGGACGCCTGGAACTGCTGCTGATGCTTATTCTTGGCGGCGTTGAACAGCTTGCCCAGGATGCGGTCGTGCAGGTCGATGATTTCGTCGGTAACAGTAGCCATGCCCTCGATGGCCAGCGCCATGAGGGTGGCGTAACGTCGCTGTGGCTCGAACTTGGCCAAGTCGGCGGGCGTCATCTGGCCACCCTCGCGGGCGATCTTGAGCAGCCGGTTTTGATGAACCAGCCGCTCGATGCCGGTAGGCAGGTTGAGCGCCTGCCAGGCTTTGAGACGTTCGATGTGTTCCAGCATGTAGCGGGAATTCGGCTTGGCCGGTGATTGCCGCAGCCATGCCAGCCAGGTGGTCTTGCCGTTGTCGCGGCGCTTCAACAGTTCATCCAGGCGATGCCGGTGCCCGCTCGACAACGGCTCGGACAGGGCTTCGTAGATGCGCCGATTGGCGCGGGTGATGGCCTCGGCACTGGCGCGCTCGATGGCGTTGAGCGCGGGCAGGATGATCGACTGCCGCCGTAGATGCTCAATCAAGGCGTTGGCCAGGACGATGCCCTTGTCGGTTTGCATAGCCAGCTCAGTCAGCGTGTGGACAGCCTGCCGGTAGTGACTCACGGTGAACGGCTGGAAGCCGAACACCGTTTGCAGTTCGACCAGGTGCTCGCGCCGGGTCTGCTCCCGCTGCCCGTAGTCGTCCCAGCTTTCGACCGGCACTTTGAGTTGCGACGCCACGATGCGCAGCAAGGGCGGAAACGGCGGCTCATCAACGCCCAGGATGACGCCGGGGAATCGCAGGTAGCAAAGCTGAATGGCGAAGCCCAGCCGATTCGCAGGCCCGCGCCGCTGACGAATCACCGACAGGTCGGTGTCGCTGAACGTGTAGTATCGGATCAGATCGTCTTTGACATCGGGCAATGCCAGCAGGCTTTGTCGCTCGGTGGCGGACAGAATGGAACGACGCGGCATGCTCAGGACTCGCGCAGGTACTGGTACAAGGTTTCACGGCTAATGCCGAAGTCGCGGGCGATCAGGGCCTTTTGCTCGCCCGCCGCGACGCGCCGTTTCAGTTCGGCAATCTGCTCATCGTTCAGTGACTTTTTGCGGCCCCGGTACGCACCCCGCTGCCGGGCCAGCGCGATTCCTTCGCGCTGCCGCTCGCGGATCAAGGCCCGCTCGAACTCGGCAAACGCGCCCATCACCGACAGCATCAAATTCGCCATCGGCGAATCCTCGCCAGTGAAGGCCAGGCTTTCCTTGACGAATTCGATGCGTACCCCGCGCTTGGTCAGGCCCTGCACGATGCGGCGCAAGTCATCCAGGTTGCGTGCCAGGCGATCCATGCTGTGCACCACCACGGTGTCGCTTTCGCGCACGAAGGCGAGCAGCCTTTCCAGCTCGGGACGCTGGGTGTCCTTGCCGGATGCCTTGTCGGTGAACACCCGCGCCACCTGAACCCCTTCCAATTGCCGTTCCGGGTTCTGGTCGAAGCTGCTGACGCGAACGTAGCCGATGCGTTGACCGTACAAAGTGTCTCCAAGGGTAATGTGTCAGAGTGAAATCTATTACTCTTGACTGATTGTGTCAATAAATTTCATATTGGACTCTATTCTGACGTGATTACAGTCTCTTCCCTGACGTTGCGTTAGGGTATAGCTCAACCTGACATAGAAGCAAAAACTCAACCACCTTCTACCAACTCTCCGAACAGCTCCTTGACCTTTGTTTTCGCATCAGCAAGTGCAGTTCTGCCTTGTTCAGTGATGTCATAAACACGCCGTTCACGTCGCCCGGTGCGTTCGTGGCGTGAGGTCAGATAGCCTTTTTTTTCCAGGCCGTGCAGCATCGGGTACACGGTGCCAGCGCTCATCTCGTAGCCGTGTCGGCGTAGCTCTTCGATGATCCCCAGCCCAAAGACAGGTTCCTCGGCTGCATGGTGAAGGATGTGCAGGCGGATCAAACCGCCGTAGAGGTCTTTGTCAGTCATTTTTTGTGCCTCACAGAGCGACGCTCAACAGCCACCCAGCTGCACCGCTACCGAGGACAACCAGCCACGGCGGGAGCTTCCAGAACATAAGTGCGACAAGGGCAACTAATGCCAAGCCGAAGTCTTGCGGCTGAAAGATGGCGCTAGTCCATACAGGCTGATACAGCGCGGCCAGCAGCAAGCCGACTACAGCGGCATTGATCCCGGCCAGCGCAGCTTGGATGCCTGTATTGCGGCGCAAACGCTCCCAAAATGGCATTGATCCGACGACCAGCAAGAACGAGGGCGCGAAGATAGCCAGCAGACACACAATGCCGCCGATCCAGCCCGACGGGGCGGTGTTCATCGAGGCACCAAGAAACGCGGCGAACGTGAACAAAGGGCCGGGCACCGCTTGAGCTGCCCCGTACCCCGCGAGAAAGGATTCATTGTTGACCCAGCCGGAGGGCACCACTTCGGCTTGCAGTAATGGCAGCACAACGTGACCACCGCCGAACACCAGTGATCCGACACGATAGAAGGAATCCACCATTGCCATGGTTTGACTTGGCATCAGTTCGGCCAACACCGGCAGGCCAATCAGCAAGACAAAGAACAGCGAGAGCCAAAGCACGCCGGCCCGGTGACTGACCGTGATAGGTAGGGGGTCATGCTCAACAACTTTCGCTGGCTTGAACAATAACCGGCCTGCGATGCCTGCGATAGCAATCACGCCAACCTGTCCCCACGCGGACGGCACAAGTAAAACGACGCAGGTAGCAATTGCCATGATGGTGACTCGCAGCCCATCCGTGCATAGGTTACGCGCCATGCCCCATACTGCTTGAGCGACCACGGCCACAGCCACCACTTTTAAGCCATGCAACGCGCCCTGCGAGACGTAATCGCCATAGCTGGAGATGCCGAGCGCAAAAAGGATCAAGGCTATGGCAGACGGCAGCGTGAAGCCAGCCCAAGCAGCCAGCGCCCCGCTGTATCCAGCCCGAGACAGTCCTACCGCTATGCCGACCTGGCTGCTTGCAGGCCCTGGCAAGAACTGACAAAGCGCGACCAAGTCAGCATAGCTCCGTTCGGAGAGCCAGCGCCGCCGTGTGACAAATTCGGCGCGGAAGTAGCCCAAGTGCGCAATGGGGCCGCCAAAAGATGTCAATCCAAGCCGCAGAAAAATAAGAAAGACCGACCATGGTCTGCTGTCATCGGTAGGGTTATTCGTCATACTTTCGCCTTCATGATCTGCAACGAGTTGATCAATAATAAGCGAAATTCGATAACGAAATTCGATATAAATCTAGAAAAAAATACCTCTATGTGTACTACGCAGTTTTAGCTGTGGCTTTCACAGGAGCACGCTTACTTACGGCTTAGCGTGCTTTATTTTCCGTTTTCTGAGGCGATCCCTAGGAGCTCGGATCTCAGGACGAAGGTCTCCGCGAATGTCCGGTCGATCCGCGCGACGTCCCAGGCGGGCGTTCCCTTGGCGGACATCCACGCCGCAGCGTCGTGCATCAGCCGCACAACCTCGTCGATATCACCCGAGCAGGCGACCCGAACGTTCGGAGGCTCCTCGCTGTCCATTCGCTCCCCTGGCGCGGTATGAACCGCCGCCTCATAGTGCAGTTTGATCCTGACGAGCCCAGCATGTCTGCGCCCACCTTCGCGGAACCTGACCAGGGTCCGCT
>NZ_JAMPQC010000057.1:0-5995 GCF_028482225.1 Providencia sp. PROV130
CTTGCTTATCTACTAATTTACAGACGTTATATATCTATTAACATTCTCAAAAATTTATTATTCAACCACACTCATTATAAATAATATAATAACATAGCAAAAAACATTTTTATTAATATTAAAACTAATCATATAACACCCTACCTGTTAGAGGTATATTTCAATATTTCATTGTGAAGCATCACTAATAAATAAAAACAAAAGGCACTTTAATAAAACTTTAATTATGCATACGCTGTATTTTACATTAAATTCAAAAAACATCAATTCGGTGCCTCAATAATGGGATAAAACCATGTCTAAGTTAAATAAAGAGATTAAAGAAAATAATGCCAATGTAAAATTGGCATCTAATGAAAGAAGCTCTCGTGAAGCATTAGTAAAGTCTATGCTAGAAAGTGTTTCAGGCGGCTGGGTTAACGTTTTTGCACGTTGGGACAAGCAAATATAACTAATCAACGGTAGGGATTTCCCTACCGTATAGATAAGGAAAGACTATGGATAAAATAAAGCATCTAGAAGTCATCTTAAAAGTCAGTGAAAGATGCAATATTAATTGTACATATTGCTATGTATTTAACCTTGGAAATGAAGTCGCAATAAATTCCAAGCCAATTATTTCCAGTGAAATTATTAATTATTTAGTTGAATTTTTTGAACAAGCAACTACAGAATATGATATTGAATCAATTCAAGTTGATTTTCATGGTGGGGAACCATTAATGATGGGCAAAAAAAGATTTATAGCAGCCTGTCAGAAATTAATTTCAGGAAATTACAGTAATACTAAGTTATATTTAGCTTGCCAAACTAATGCTATTTTAATAGACCCTGATTGGATAGATATATTTTCCAAATACAGTATAAGCATAGGAGTATCTATTGATGGCCCTAAGCATATAAATGATAAATATAGATTAGATACAAAAGGTCGTAGTACTTACGATAATACTATAAAAGGCTTTAAATTACTCCAAAATGCTTGGAAAGAAGGAAAACTTAAAGATCAACCTGGAATTTTATGTGTTGCCAATCCTAATGTTAGCGGAAAAGATATATATAGGCATTTTGTTGATGAATTAGAATGTACTAAATTTGACTTTCTCATACCTGATGAAACTCATGATACATGCATTGATCCAACGCATTTATCAGAATTTTATTGCTCTGCTATAGATGAGTTTTTTTTAGATTCAAATAGTGACATTTACATTCGTTATTTTCATACAAATATTCAGTCTATGTTAAAACCTGATTTTACGCCAACAATGGGAGTAAGCAAAACTAGTAATGATATAATTGCTTTAACTATTAGTTCAGAAGGAGATGTTTATATAGATGATACTCTTAGAGGGACAAATGACAATATTTTTTCTGTTATTGGAAATATAAAAAACATCAAATTTAGAGAAACATTAAGCTCATGGCAAATGAAAAAATATATGAAAATTAATAGTCAACTACCTTCTGACTGCGTTGATTGCATTTGGAAAAAAACATGCTCTGGTGGTAGACATATACAGCGATATTCTAAAGCTGATAGTTTTAATAGAAAATCAGTATTTTGCCCTTCAATAAAAAAAATATTAAGTCGGGCTGCATCGCATTTATTAGAATATGGGGTGCCTGAAGAATTAATTATGGATAATTTAGGAATAAAATCATGATTAGAGTTTTACTTTCAATTTACTTACTAACTAACATATCATTTCCAAGTGAAGGTAGTCAATTAGGAGTTTTAAGTTATAATGAAATTGGTATTCCCATCATTAATTTAGAAATAGAAAATAAAAAACTATCATTAATGCTTGATACAGGAAGCAGTGAAGGCCTACATTTAGAAAATAGCAATATAAAAAAAATATTTAACAATAAAAGTTTAGATGTGAAAAATAAAACCCCATATAGATATATGGATATATTAGGAAATGAAAATAATGTGACATCATGGACTGTTGATAAACTATCTATTTCAAATGTGACTTTTAACAATGTCAAAATTGTTGAATTACAACCATGGGGACTTAACATAGGAGAAAAAATCATTCAGACAGAAGTTGTTGGCCTTGGTATTTTTTATGAGAAAAAAATCATTTTAGATTTCAAAAAAAACAAATTAATAATTTTAAAAGATACACCAGAATATACTAAAAATTGGTCATCCTATCCAATAGAGCAAACTGAATCAGGGTTGAAAATAACTGCATATGCTCAAAATAAACCATTGAATTTTATTATTGATACTGCAGCCTCACATTCTATTGTATTTTCCAGCAGGCTTTCAAATAAAAACAAATACCTAGGTTGTAATGTAATTTCCTCTGAAGCCTTGAACTCTGATTGCAATGTACAAAATATCTTAATAAGGGATGTTAAAGGCAATATGCAGAATGAATATGCTATTGCAATAAACTCCCTTCCTTCTAAGAACATAGAGTTTGATGGACTACTTGGAATGTCATTTATGAAAAATAAAATAATACTGATAGATCTAGCTAAAAAAGTTTTATATATACAGAGTTGATTCCATGAAAAAAAATAAATCTATATTTAGGAGCGAATCTATATTATATAAAGAAAAAACATTAATAGGGAGATACAGTGCATTTCCATCATCTATATTACCAATAGTATTTTTATGTTTACTTTCAACTTTAACCCTTATAGTATTTATATTTTTTTCCAACTACTCCCAGAGAGTATTAGTAAAAGGTAAGATAATATACTCGCCTTCAGCTATAGAAATAACGATTAACAAAAGCGGAATAATAAGAGAGATCAATATAAAGCAAGGAAGTAAAGTAAATAAGGGAGATGCAATAGCATTCGTATCTCACGATGCAAAATACTTCGGAAGTGGGAAAGACATAAAAACAATTGAGATTTCAAAGATAAAAATTGCAGAACTATCAGAAATGGAGTCTAGAATAAAAAAAGACCACGATGACGAAGAAAAAAATCTATATGAAAGATTCACTCACAAAGATAGAGAAATAATAGCAATTAAATTAGCCAAGGAAGATGAGCTATTACGAAATGTTAAATTAAAAGAAAGAATGATTTTTTATAAGAATTCACAAAAAAAAGGTATAACAACCATTCAAGAAATTATAGGAGCAGAAAATGATTATTTCAATTCATTATTTAAAATAAATAATTATAAAATTAGTATAGAAAGAGTTATTGGTGAAAAACTCCAAATAGTAGATGAAATAAAAAAAATAAAATCAAAAAAAAGTCAATTATCAATAAATATAGAACAACAAAAGACAAACTTTCAACAACAGATTATAAATTCAGTTTCTAACCTTGAATCAATTATCACTTCACCTATTGATGGTATTGTTTCTTCTCTAAACATAGTCAATGGACAAAGAATAGAAGAAAATAAAATAATTGCAGTAATAACTCCTAATAATGCGGTCACATTAATAGAAATATTAGCTCCACCTTCTACAAAACCATATTTAAATGTAGGGCAAACCGTTATTATGCGTGTTGACTCTCAACCATGGAAATGGTTTGGAAAAATATCAGGAAAAATATTTTCTATAAGTACCACACCAAATAATTTATCAGGAAATAAGGTTTTCTTTCGTGTATTAGTTACCCCTGATAGTAATTTACTATATCTACCTACAGGAGTACACGTAAATGCTGATATATTAACCCTAAAGAGACGTATTTGGGAGTGGTTATTCATTCCATTAAAATTTAACGTAAACCATATTAATGATAAGGATTGAGTTATGTTTTCATTAAAAAAGAGAACACCTTTGATTCTACAGTCCGAGTCCAGCGAATGTGGGCTTGCTTGTTTGGCAATGATTTCAGGTTATTTCGGTAAAAATATAGATATTACATCTGCAAGAAATATCCATACTACAACAAATAATGGGATGACATTGCAAGAAGTTATTACTGCTTTTGAAAAAATAAACATGACAGCTCGAGCTGCTAGAGTAGAAATTGATGAACTTAAATCATTACGACATCCAACCATTCTTCATTGGAAATTAAATCATTTTATTGTTTTAGTTAAAATAACATCTCATAAAGCCATTATACATGACCCAAGTGTAGGTCGCCGTATTATATCATTTCATGAATTATCAGATAAATTTACAGGGTTTATTATTGAAGCTTGGCCTGAGCAAACTTTTAACAAAGAACCTCTTACTCAAAACATTACCATCTTCTATTTATTTCGCGGTGTTAGAAAATTACTATCTACATTTTTAAGCATACTAATTTTATCTATATTGATAGAAATATTATCAGTCTCTATACCAATAGCTACACAATTCACTATTGATATATTAGTGAGATCATCAGATCACAATGGAATATTATTAGTTGGAATTATTGTGATATTTGCACTAATAATTAAATCTATATTTTCTATTCTACGCGCCTCACTATTACTCAATATGCGTTACAGATTAAGTATTAAATGGTCAGAGGTTTTTTTTAATCGCTTAATAAAACTAACTTTACCTTTCTTTGAAAAACGTCATACCGGAGATATAGCTTCAAGATTTCAATCATTAAATACAATTCAAGATGCTTTTACTGCTAATATGGTTGAATCTCTTTTGGAAATAATTGTAATAATTATATCTGCTATTATTCTTATTTTATACTCACCAATATTAGCTATTGGTCCAATAACAATTAGCATCATATATATAACCATAAGGTTAATTTCATTTTCTAATTATCAATCAACTAAAATCGAGAATATTTTATTTGACTCAATACAGTCATCACATTTTTTAGAAACCATTAGGGGAATTAGCACAATAAAAGTACTCAATTTAGAAGGGGTTCGCCGAAGAGAATGGATTAACAATGTAATTAAAAACACTTATACAAAAAATAAATTATTTAAATTTGACCTATTAAACAGTACGATATCCACGCTTTTAATTGGCCTTTCAAATATTTATGTTCTTATTATCGGAGCATTATATTTTGATTCAGAAATGACAATAGGAATATTATTAGCCTCTATACTTTATTCAGATATGATTAGTACACGTACAGTAAAAATCACTAACGCCATTGCTGAATTTTATTTAATATCTATGCATTGTCATAGACTTACTGATATAATTATTTCGCCCATTGAAGATAAAGGAGAAAGAAAATTTCATAACAATACTAATGGTCACCTTAAAATTATAAATCTATCCTACCGTCGTTCTCAAAATGAACCCTTTATTATAAAAAATGTTAGCTTTGAAGTTAATCCCGGAGAAAGTATAGCTATAGTTGGTTTTTCTGGGTGTGGAAAATCAACATTATTACACATATTATCCGGTTTATACTCCCCTACTGATGGAGATGTTTTGATTAATGGAATTAGTATTTCTACAATCGGGAAAAATCAACTTAGGGATCACATTTCTTTTGTAATGCAAGATGATAAGCTATTAGCGGGTTCAATATCTAAAAACATTAGCAGCTTTAATGAAATTATTGACCATAAAAAAATGGTAAAATGTGCAAAACTGGCCTCTATTGACCATGATATTAATACTTTCCCTAGGGGGTATGACACAATGATTGGCGACATTGGAAATACATTATCTGGAGGTCAAAAACAAAGAATTTCAATCGCAAGAGCCCTTTATCGTGAACCTAAAATTCTATTACTTGATGAAGCAACAAGCGACTTAGACATTATTAATGAAAAAAATATAACTAGTGCTATAGCGGAATTAAAAATAACACGTATTTTTGTTGCACATAGGCCTGAAATGATAAACTCAGCAGACAGAATATATGACCTAAGTTTAAATAAGTGGATTAAATAAACACATAATATCGTTATCATTCCTATTTTATTTATAGTATTTAAAAAATCTTAAACTATAATTATTTAATTCTCCCTGTACTCAATCACAAATAAAAAATCCCGAGTGCTTAGCTCGGGAAGAATTAAAACCAAAGGGAAAACAAGTTTAAGACCAGATATTGGATCAAAACATAC
>NZ_JAMPQC010000058.1:0-5557 GCF_028482225.1 Providencia sp. PROV130
CTTGATTTAATAGAGTCCACCAGCTACAGAAGCTAGTGTGGGTTAATGAATTCAGTTGATATTTAGGTTAAGTTAGAGGTTCAGCCCTATGTGACTTACCGAAGGGGTGGCTGATTAACTTCGGTGTGAGGAAATTTATGCAATATAGTAATAATTTAGATACTAGCGCGAGATTGTATGCTATTGAATCTGCCCTTGCTTATACAATTACGGCTATATCCCACAAGACCCCATCAGTTAAAAACAATATAATTAATGCGTTGAGATTTGATTCAGATAATAATAATTCAGCTACTAAAGAAGCTCTTTTAGCCCTTGCCGCACTCATTGAGTCATTTGAAGTTACACAGAGTTAGCTTCAATAGTACCCCTGACGTTCATGTCACAGCTCGCTTTCGCTTGCATGTCAGTGAGCTGTTTTTCTAATGCTATTACTCGATCCTGTAGTGTATTTTGGTGCGGATCACTTAATACAGCATCTTCTGCAATATCAATGATGACTGCTTTTGCTCTCTTGATTGCTTCAGCACGGTAATAATCAATATCTTCACCGTCTTTCTTTTCAACCCGTACTGTTAGTGTAAAAATCGGCAGTAAATTAAAATTACTTGGCGCAACACATACCTGAACATTGATAGCTGAATCAGTGTGGGTGAAGTCATTCGCACTATATTCATACTTTTTACTCATAACCACCTCTCTCACTTTTAATTAATAAACTTAGCTGTAACACCTGTATTTTCACCCTCACTATGAGTGATAGTGACAACCAAATCATCAGATGTGCCGTTAACACGATATTTCCGAGCAAACTGAGTGCTTGTTTTTCCATAAAAGGCATCTTTGACCAGGCGCTCTCCGTTTTGGTGTACTTCAAAAGAGACGGAGCCATTAAGCTTCGTCACCGTAACTTGGATTGTTTTCATTTGGCGCCCTCTTAAACAGAAGAAGGCCACGCAATGCGCAGCCCTTGGAATAATTTTTGGAATATTTTGTTTTTCGAAATGGTGTTGGCTGATTTAGTTCAACCAGACTGTTCCGCGCTATCAGAACTTTATAGCAGATTATAAGTATTGTGGAGGCATACGCTGAGAGTGTATGCGTTCAGGTTCCCCATGGCGTGTGTGCTTCTATCCTGATAAGTACAGATAACCCATGCAAGTTAGCCAATCAACCTTGGCATTCTCCACAATGAAAACCCTACTCGCTTTAATGCCGCTATGTGCAAGATAGAAGCTAGTAAATAGAGTTTTCATTATGTGAACTGAACCGTTTTTAAATATTTACCTTAAGTCACACCGATGGTATAAAGGTTTGGCAACATTGTTTTATCATGATTCTACTTTTGGATTGTATATTTTAGCCACCTGCTGGGGTGGCTTTTTTAGTTTTCTCACGCTCAGTGTATACAATTAAGTATTGCAGCAATTAGGACATGCTTTAGCTTTCGGGAAAAAATACATTTGAGCAACATAGGTGGCTGAGAAATGATTATCAAATTTACCTAGGAATAATCGCCTCTTATCCTCAGGTAGATATCCGCAGCCCCTTTATGCACACGATGATAAGCGTATTCATCAATTAAAGTGTCTACGTAGTATTCCATACTCCATTCCTTTCTTATTATTTTTAGCATGATAGTTAATAGAAAGATTATTAAAGCTTGGCCAATAAAAGTATCCTTAATCCGCTCTATAAAAAACCCGCCATTGCTGACGGGTTCCGCTATAGGGACCTGCTAATCATCCTTGATACCTATAGCGCCACGTAGGTTATGCTACAGCCATCTGACTTGCAATTAATAATTGTAACATTTCATTAACTACACATGTAACTCTGACCAAACGTAACAGCAAGTCTTATGTTTGTTTTAGGTACAAAAAAAGCCCCGCGATTGCGAGGCCTTGAATTGGTTTAATGCGACTAGGTATAGAATGTCCATTATTAGAAGATAATAAGCCAATTTCGGACAAAATTCAAGTTTTACTAATTATTCGAACAACTCACTTAATCACTTTACTAAATGCTTGTTCCGCCATGCTTTCTTCAATAAAGCACTTACTTGTTAATTTTTCATAGAACGGCTTCCAGTTTCTACGCCATGTTCTTTCGTTAAGGTCGGGTACTAAATGCCTTATTGCATTATATGCCACAGACGACGGTACACGGTTGACCCCCTTACCAGCACAACGAGGACAATCTTTAAATACAGGAACACCCTGTAACTTAGTTTGAATGTCATCTAATACCTTGCCTCTCCCTTTACAGCGGCAACGGTGTGCTAATTGCCCCTTACCGTTACACTCTTGGCACAATTCACCCACTTCTTCATTTTTTGTCCACGGCTCAATAATTACAGTTCCGTCTAGTCTGGTTATACCAGGATGTTTAATGACGTCCTTGCGCTTATAAATAAGGCCTTTACCGCTACATGCTGAACATGGAAAAACTGAACCGGCTGAACGGGCATAATCTTCAAATGCCATTCTGGCCAGAATAATTAGACAATAACCCAACTTTTTACCTGCAGCTTTAGCCACCAGCTTAGGTGTGATTTTTTTAGCGTATTGGGTCAAGGCTTCTACCGTAGAGAACTTATCCTCTTCGCTGATATCATTTTTCGCCAAAAAAGCTGCCATACCGAATTCAGCTTGTGATTCAGTCATGCCTACAGCCGCCATAATATCGGTACCTGTTAAACGGTCTGGGGATGTGCTGCCAGCTACATTGCCGAATGTCGGTGACTTAGGATGAAAGTTTTTAAGTACATTTTCTAATTTCATGATATCCGCCTCTATCAACCAAAAACACCCAGACCGATAGACCGATCTAGAAATTTAAATAACAAAATGATTTGGCTTCCATGCTCCCGCTCCCACCCATTTGGATCCTTATGCAATTCGCTGTGGTGAATACGACATAATGGAATAGTGAACAAATCATGGGCTTTTGTACCCATTCCACCTTGACCATGGCCGATTAGGTGATGTGCATCATCCGATGTGGCGCCACAAACACAACATGGCTGTGATTTAACCCACTTAAGATATTCGTCGCTTGTCCAGCGTTTAAACTTTGGCTTTAGCATTAGGCTTGCTGGTGGCTCGGGATCGATGGTTAAATTTAATACAGGTTTCGATACCCGTTCATCACTAACCACGTCGCTGAGGTATTGGTCAGCAAGAGAGATAAGGCCTGACGGTCGATGTTTTAATTCATCAGGTAATGTCATGATCAGCATTCTGCCATTAAACAAATTTAGGCTTGCTCCTGGTCTAAACATCACAGCATTAACTTCAGGAATAATGATGGGGGTTAATATCCATTGGTGGCTCATGATATTTTCTCCAATTCTGCATTGAGGGGCCTTATCTCAATTTCAAATCGACCACCCTTTACGACTTCATGCCATTCAATGACGGCACGCCTAACCTGAACGTCATCACTCCAAACACCAGCATGCGTTAATGCATCAAAAGGCGCTTTCAAGTAATTATCAATATCCATTCGACGCTTTGACGGTGGATACATCTTCACAATGACAGATACATGCTCAGTGATTGCTTTCGGTCTTCTACGTAATTGCTCATAGATGGCTGCTGCTGCATTTGCCCGGAACGCCCGTCCCTTTGCACTGATTAACGTTTTACCGTTGATGTTCCGCCAGCAAGCATTAACACTTGGGGGGAAAGGCAATACAAGGCTTAAAGATCCAGACATATTTGACCTCCACCAGAAACTATGGAGAATACCCTGCCGTTTGCATTTAAATATTTACCCCAGTGCGCTTTACGGATGATTTCAGCTTGTTCAATAGTAAAGCTCGCCTCACGCAAACCACCCTTATGACGACGAACCATAAAGCCTTTCGCGTATAACGGTTGGCAAATTGGGCAATAATCTACCGTGTCCATGAATCCAGCAGGCCCAGAAAAAAAGATATTACTTTTCCATGTGGCGCACTCACGACACATTGGAGCATCGCAGGTGTGATTTTTTCTTAGTGTTATCATATTGCCGTTTTCATCCTCCTCGGCATCAAAACCAAGGACAAAATCACATAATAAGGTTGCTTTGCCACCACAGAACATGCATTTATTGCTAGCCATTTGTTACCACCTTATTCCAAATTGCTATTGCTGATGGCTTATCATTTACTGCAGGGCCTTTCGCCCCACAGCTATGACAATAAACATAAAACCAAGTGCGGTATTCGAGGGTTTGAATGTGCAGATCCTCACTGCCACATTTGCATTGGTGAATTTCTGGCATTTTGTTATTCACTGTCTAACTCCCGCCAGCAACTGATCTAACTGTTTTAGTGATTGGTTTCCCATATCACCTATGTAAGCTTTTTCAACAACTTTAATCCCACACTCGAATTGAGACTCGGGCTCACACTTCTTGATTTCGTCCACTTTTTTAGGCTCTGCTGTTGGTTGCGCCTTAAGCCTTGCCTTGGCTTTTATAGCCTGCTGGCGCTCTTTTTCTTGCCTCTCTTTCTCAATTGACTGTTTTAGTTTGGTGATAGCGTATGGTGTCACTTGATAATGGCTTATTGCGTGCCCCTTACCATCCTTCTTCATTTCACCAAGGTATTTGACGCACCCAAGATCAATCAGGATGACAAGCATTCTTCTGGATAATAATTTATGGTACCCACACGCACTTTTGAGGTGATTTGTGTTAAAAGTGTCGAATTGACGACCCGCTTTAATAATTTCAATGCATTGTTGGTAAGTGTCACGTCTCACGCTGCCACCCCCATTTTTTTAGCTAACCACCTAACTTGCTCTATGAATATTCTGCCTCGTTCCTCTAGATCCTCACGCTGGATATAATCAAATGGTTTGCCTGTCCATGACTTATCAAAAACGACAATAGCGCCAGCAAAGAATGCCCCCGTTGGCTTCTGTTTATCATCTGATGGGTTAAACCACGCAGGGAGCTCAAACCCAATACGACCGCGAATAAAGCAAACATGATCTGCATTTTCTGGCCACCAGCTTTCACTTGTTGCCGCCTTCAAAAGAAAAACATAGCGACCGCCTTTCTCTCTCATTGCAAAGGCGTGGTTCATTATGTGGCCAACACCCGTTATAGCCTGTTTTTCGTGATATGAACTGCGTGAATATGGTGGATTACCAAATGCAGCACCGCCAACTTCTTTTAGCTTTTCCGACCAGTCTTGAGTTAAAGCATTATCTTCTGCAGTGTAGAAGTTAGGTGCCTTAGTGTTTTTACCGTCAGTAAATAAATCGAGTTTGAATAACCCATATATCGAGCTGATACCCCAGTACAATTCATCGGGTGTACACCACTGATCCCCAATTTCATTAAGCTTATGTCGTGGTTTAGCTTTAAGTGCCTCGAGGCTTTGAATGTATTTATTCATCAGATAGCCCCTCGCTGCTGGTGGGATTTAACATACTCGCGCATATGCTTATAACGCTGCTGAACTTGAAAATGGTCAGCATGATGGTTTAAGTGACGAAACTTCCTGCAAGTCACTAAATCACAACGGGATTGATTCCATCTGTTGCGAAGCTTGCGAATA
>NZ_JAMPQC010000059.1:0-5071 GCF_028482225.1 Providencia sp. PROV130
CCCATGGCGTGTGTGCTTCTATCCTGATAAGTACAGATAACTCATGCGAGTTAGCCAATCAGCCTTGGCATTCTCCACAATGAAAACCCTACTCGCTTTAATGCCGCTATGTGAAAGATAGAAGCTGGCAAATAGAGTTGTCATTATAAAGGCACTTGCTAAAAGGTATTCTTATTCATTCGGCTTTAATCTTTCGGAGTTTGCAAAGTATAATGCGATAACTAATATCAGTATGGTGACCGAATATATGATAAACAACTGAGGACTGTTGTGCTCAACAACAATAAGCCGAATTACCGCAGTGATCGCAATATAGATAAAATATTGTAATGGAAAATGATAATCAGACTGAAAATACTTGATAATCAATGCAATAAATTCAAAATATAAAAAATAAATGATAAGACCATCAATTAGGGAGTAAATTGAAGTTGAATTGCTAACCGCAAATAAAAGTGCGGCCAATACTATAGTTTCTTTGATTAAAAAGATAATTAATATAACTGCAAGTAGAAGCAATGCAGCGCTACTAATCCATTGCAATACTCTACTAATTAGCTTTGATTGACTCAATCCAGACATCCCCCCCCTCATGATCTTAACCTTTAAACATAGTTAGTGGAGTGGTCCGCCATCGAGGCATCGAACCTCGACTCTTAGTTTTGCTAAGACTAAATACTCTTCCAGTTGAGTTAATGGCGGAGAAGGCTTATTTAAGCCAGTTTAGTATTGCAAAAGCCATTAAGGACATAATAGCTATAAACATAATATTCTGGGTATAACTAATTATTCGGTCGTAAATAACAAGCCAATTCATAGTTTACTCCTTGGGGTGTTTCTCTTAAAAATCTGCATCTACTTTTCAAATAAAATGTTGCAAATACGAAACGTTAAAAAAATACACCCTTATATATAATAAAACCTCGACATTGCGAGGTTTAAAATACTAGATAGCGCGAGCGTTCATTATATTTTTACAAAATATACATGTGGCGCCATGTGGATTGCTAACCGAAATATCAAACTGCGATGTCCGATACTGGGATCCGTTACAACATGGGCACTTGTAATAGAAGCGAATTTTTATAATGTTTTTAAAGCGCCACTACGTTAGCTGCTGCTGGGCCTTTTGCGCCAGCCTCTAATGAGAAGCTTACTTTTTGCCCATCATATAAAGTTTTAAAATCATCACTTTGGATAGCTGAAAAATGCACAAAAACATCTTTGCTTCCGTCTTCAGGAGAGATAAAACCAAAACCTTTAGATTCGTTAAACCATTTTACTAAACCAATCATTGAATTAGACATAGAATTTCCTTTAATTTTTAAGTTTGCCATAAGGCATAGGTAAGGTTTGTTTTTTATTTTTACTTATGGGAATTAATTAGAAGGAATTCGCAATGAAGAGGTATCTTAGATAACGCTAAATGGTGAACAACTTTAAACTGACTAGCATAAATAGGCCTGTACTTCCAAACCGATGAATCCATTAAGCCACACATCCTAAGCGATAGCAAATTTTATTTTCTAGCTTACTTTATAACTACACATGTAACTCTGACCAATCATAACAGCAAGTCTTATGTTTATTTTAGGTACAAAAAAGCCCCGCGATTGCGAGGCTTTAAATTCCTTTCCTGCCTTGCGTTTACAGCTTCGCGCAGCATATACGAAAACTATAACTTTATCGGTAAAATAGTCAAGCTTTATTCACCGTAATGATACTTATGGTCGAATTCATCGCACATTGGACGATATAGCATAAACTCAGCAACACTAATCCATGCTTTTACTCTGTCCTGATATGTACGCAAGCAATAACGGCCATCTTGTTCATAAAGCTCTAGTGCAATTTTATACTTGGATTTTTTATAAACATAATGCTCTTTTAGAATATCCAGTAAACCAGCATCAGTTTTCATAACCTCACAAATGACCTTGTCCATTTTGCCGCCTTCAGTATCCGAACAGAACCACATGCTACTTAGTGCTTTTTTATCCTTAAACTCTTCCAAGAACATTAATAGAGTTTCCTTGGATAGCCCAGATGTGCGCATTCTTTTCATTGCATCTTTTAAGGCTTTTTTGGTAATTGTTGGTTCTTCTAATAACCGATTAAACATGCCTGCTGCATCTGCTACCTTGCTAAATGCCGCCCATCGTCCCCACATTTTTAAACGCCCACGGATCCACACGCTTTCCAATGTACGTAATTTTAAATGTTCTTCGCCTTTACCTGTCGTTAATGGATAAATCACTTAATACCTCTTTAGTAGGCCGCACCCTACGTTAACCGAAAACACCCAGTGCCGCTGAACGGTCTAGGAATCGAATTAAAAAAATTAATTGGCTACCGTGTTCCCTTTCCCATTCCCTCGGATCCTTATGCAACTCGCTGTGGTGAATGCGACATAATGGAATAGTGAACAAGTCATGGGCTTTAGTGCCAATACCGCCCTGACCATGACCGATTAGGTGATGTGCATCGTCCGATGTAGCACCGCATACGCAACATGGCTGTGATTTAACCCACTGCAGATATTTATCATTAGTCCAGCGCTGTAATTTAGGTTTCTTCATAAAACTTGCTGGTGGTTCAGGATCTACAGAAAGTCTTAGCACTGGCTTTAACATCTCAATCTCATTCAGCGCGTCGCTGAGGTAGCGGTCAGAAAGGGAAATAAGGCCTGACGGTTTATGTTTCAGTTCATCAGGCAAAGTCATGAGCAACATTCTTCCATTGAATGTATTTAAATGTGCACCTGGTCTAAATATCACCGCGCTAAGTTCAGGGATTAATATTGGGGTTAATATCCATTGATGACTCATGATATTTTCTCCACTTCTGCATTGAGAGGCCTTATCTCAATTTCAAATCGACCACCTTTAACTACCTCACACCAAGTGATATCAACATGCTTAACTTGCTCATCGTCTTTCCAAATATTGGCATGGGTGATGGCGTCAAATGGTGCTTTTAGATAGTTATCAATATCCCTTCTGTGATAAGTGGGTGGGAACATCTTCACAATGACGGATACATTTTCAGTAATTACCCTAGGCCTTGGTCTTAATTGGGTATAAATAGCAGCTATTGCACTAGCCCGGAACGCACGCCCTTTTGCGCTGATTAACGTTTTACCGTTGATGTTCCGCCAGCAAGCATTAACACTTGGTGGAAAAGGCAGGACTAGACTTAAATATCCAGACATATTTGACCTCCACCACGGATAACAGATAAATGATTACCTTTAGCTGAATTGAACTTGGCATAGTGAGCTTGGCGATAAATTTTAACCTGCCCAATGTCATCAAATATATAATGGCGACCAAAGCCTACTTCCTGACTTTCGCAAATAGGACAATAATCAATTGATTCACAACCACCAGAGCGACCCTTGCGCCAGTGAAGATTTCCATGAAAAGTGGAACAACTTGCACACATAGGAGCATCGCAAGTGTAAGCCGATGAGAATCGGGATAATACGCCACTATCATTTCGCTCACCGATGTAGCAAATAACGCCATCACAAAGCAAATCAGCATTGCCACCACAGAACATGCATTTATTGCTAGCCATTTGTTACCACCTTATTCCAAATTGCTATTGCTGATGGCTTATCATTTACTGCAGGGCCTTTCGCCCCACAGCTATGACAATAAACATAAAACCAAGTACGGTATTCAAGAGTCTGAATGTGGAGATCTTCACTACCGCATTTGCATTGGTGAATTTCTGGCATTTTGTTTTTCACGCCCTAACCTCCACCAAAAGTCTATCTAATTTCTTAAGCGTCTCGCTCCCCATGTCCCCGATATAGGCTTTTTCAACAACCCTGATCCCACACTCAAAATCATTTCCATTAAAAGTCTCTTCTGATTTAACTTCAGCTACAGAGACTATTGGCTTACTGACTGGCTTTACTGCCCCGCTCTTTTTTAGCTTTGTTTCCCATACTGCTTTTAACTTTGTAATTGCGTGAGGATCAATGCTGTATTGCTTTGACCTCTGCTTAGTTTTCCCAGCAGCGAAATTACCGACATATTTTATGCAGCCAATTTTTTCTAACATTTCAAAAGTTCGGTGCGCAGCAGATGGTGAATAACTAGCAATATTTTTTAGGATCGGGGCATTTATTGTCTCAAACTCGCGTCCAATCCTAATAACTTCAATTCCTTGCGTGTATTGGTATTCAGTTATCATTTTATGCAGCCACCCTCTTCGCTAACCACTGTGCTTGCTCTATAAATGCCTTACCGCGCTGTTCTAATTCTTCACGGCTAATGTAATCAAATGCTTTTCCATTCCATGTTTTATCGAAAACAACAATTGCCCCGGCAAAGAATGCACCGGTTGGTTTTTGTTTTTCATCAGCGGGGATAAACCACTTCGGAACGTCAAAACCAATACGCCCACGGATAAAACAGATGTGATCTGCATTTTCTGGCCACCACACCTCACTCGTTGCTGCTTTCAATAAAAAGACATATCGACCACCAAGTTCCCGCATCGCTGAAGCATGGGACATAATGTGACGAACACCTGTTATTGCTTGCTTTCCATGATATGAGCTACGTGAGTACGGAGGATTACCAAAGGCAACACCGCCAATTTCTTTTAACTTCGCTGACCAATCTTGAGTGAGAGCGTTATCTTCCGCGGTATAGAAATGAGGTGCCTTACTATTTTCACCGTCAGTGAATAGGTCTAGGGTAAATGGTCCATAGATTGAATTAATGCCACATACAAGGTTTTCGGGTGATTGCCACTGATCCTTAATCTCTTTAAGTTCGTGAGTTGGCTGCAACTTCAGAGTATTGAGCTTTTTAACGTAATCGCTTTGCGGTGCTATTTGAGCCATGCTTTCCGCTTTAATGTTAGGGCACACTGATCCGTATGTTAGCTTCATCAGATAGCACCTCGCTGCTGGTGGGATTTAACATACTCACGCATATGCTTATAACGCTGCTGAACTTGAAAATGGTCAGCATGATGGTTTAAGTGGCGAAACTTCCTGCAAGTCACTAAATCACGACGAGATTGATTCCATCTGTTGCGAAGCTTGCGAATC
>NZ_JAMPQC010000060.1:0-4399 GCF_028482225.1 Providencia sp. PROV130
TTTACCTCGTCGTCGAACGTTGGCCCAACCTGGCTGGCGGACACATTGATGGCAAGACGGAACGGTTGCCATGCCGGTCCTTGCCACTTGTGCATCTGGCGACAGGCCTCGCCCAGCACCCACGCGCCTATTTCCGGCATCAGGCCGAACGACTCGGCCAGCGGCAGGAACTGGCCGGGCGGCAACAGGCCAAGCCTCGGATGCCGCCAGCGCATCAACGCTTCCGCGCCAGCGATCCGGTGATCGCGCAGATCGACCAGCGGCTGGTAATGCAGGTCAAGCTGTCCGCGCGCCGCCGCCTGCGCCAACTCGGCCGCCGTCCATCCGGCGGGCTGCGAACTCGTCATGATCCGCCCCGGAAGGCGCGCAGCAGCCGCGTTACGGCCAGAACGAACAAGCCGGTCAGCGCGAGCGCGGCAACACCCCAATGCTCGCCAAGGAAGGCACCGGCGGTCGTCCCGGCCAGCACGGCGGCGAGAATCGGCAGATGGCAGGGGCAGGTCAACACGGCCAGCGCACCCCACAGGTAGCCGGAAACGGGTTGGCGCGTCTCGGGCGGCAGTTTGTCAGGGGCGTTCACGGCAATGCCTCCTCGTGCGCCCGCTCGGCTGGCATGGAGGCCAGTTGCGCGTCCAGATGGGCCAACGCCGCGCGCCGCCGCTCGACCAACTGGCGCAGCACGGCAAGCTGCGCTGCGGCTTGTGCGCCGTCCGCTGCGTCGAGCGCACGGCACAGCCGCGCCAGGGCATCCAGGCCGATACCCGCCTCGAAGGCCGCGCGCACGAAGCACAGCCGTTGCAAGGCCGCATCGTCGAACACGCCGTAGCCGCCCGTGGTGCAGGCCACCGGCCGTAACAAGCCGCGCACCAGGTAGTCGCGCACGATATGTACGCTCACCCCAGCGTTATGGGCCAGTTGCGATACCGTGTAGGCGCTCATCGCACACCTCCTTGTCCTCACCCGGCGCAGCAGGAAAGCTGCTTCACATCCTTGTTGAAGGTCTGCGCCGCGAGCTTCAACCCTTCGACCATCGTCAGGTAGGGGAACAACTGGTCGGCCAGTTCCTGCACCGTCATCCGGTTGCGAATCGCCAGTGCGGCCGTCTGGATCAGTTCGCCCGCTTCCGGGGCCACTGCCTGCACGCCGATCAGTCGTCCGCTGCCTTCTTCAACCACCAGTTTGATGAAGCCGCGCGTGTCGAAGTTGGCGAGCGCGCGCGGCACGTTGTCCAGCGTTAGCGTGCGACTATCAGTTTTGATGCCGTCATGGTGCGCTTCCGCCTCGCTGTAGCCTACGGTCGCCACTTGCGGGTCGGTGAACACCACGGCCGGCATCGCGGTCAGGTTCAGGGCCGCGTCACCGCCGGTCATGTTGATCGCGGCGCGAGTGCCGGCCGCTGCCGCCACATAGACGAACTGCGGCTGGTCGGTGCAGTCGCCTGCGGCGTAGATGTGTTCCACGCTTGTACGCATGCCGGGGTCGATGACGATAGCGCCTTGCGGGGTGAGCGTGACGCCCGTCGCATCCAGTGCCAGCTTGCGTGTGTTGGGCGCGCGGCCGGTGGCGACCAGCAGCTTGTCGGCGCGCAGTTCGCCGTGCGCCGTGGTGAGCACGAATTCGCCGTCCCCTTCACCATTGATATACGCGACCTGGCTGGCCTGGGTGTGTTCCCTCACCTCGATGCCCTCCATGCGGAATGCGGCCGTGACGGCTTCGCCTATAGCTGGGTCTTCGCGGAAGAACAGCGTGCTGCGAGCCAGGATCGTCACCTTCGCTCCGAGTCGGGCGAACGCCTGCGCCAGCTCCAGCGCCACCACTGATGAGCCAATCACGGCCAGGCGCTTAGGAATCGTCTCGCTGACCAGCGCTTCAGTGGAAGTCCAGTACGGAGTGTCTTTCAGGCCGGGAATCGGCGGCACGGCCGGGCTCGCGCCGGTGGCGATCAGGCAGCGGTCGAATGCCACCACGCGCTCGCCGCCGTCGTTGAGTTGCACGATCAGGTTGCGATTGTCCTTAAAGCGGGCGGAGCCGTGCAGCACAGTGATCGCCGGATTGCCCTCCAAGATGCCTTCGTACTTGGCGTGGCGCAGTTCATCGACGCGGGCCTGCTGCTGGGCCAGCAGCGCCGTGCGCTGGATGGTCGGCGTGGTAGCGGCGATGCCGCCATCGAACGGGCTTTCCCGGCGCAGATGGGCGATATGGGCGGCGCGGATCATGATCTTGGACGGCACACAACCGACATTGACGCAGGTGCCGCCGATGGTGCCGCGCTCGATCAGCGTGACACGTGCGCCTTGCTCGACGGCCTTCAGCGCCGCTGCCATCGCGGCCCCGCCGCTGCCGATGACGGCGATATGCAATGCGCCGCTGCTACCCGTCTTGTCGTTTCTGCCCAGCAGATCGCGCATCTTGTCGAGCAATCCGCCCGGCGTCGAAACTGAGGGGGCATCGGCCAGCGTGGCCCGATAACCGAGTCCAGCTACAGCGGCCGTCAGCGCGTCGGGTGACGTGCCGACCTCAATGGCGAGCTTGGCGCTGCCCTTGGCGTAGGAGACATCCGCTGATTGCACGCCGGGCACTTTCTCCAGGGCGTCCTTGACATGCACTGCGCACGAGTCGCAAGTCATGCCGGTGATTTTGAGAGTGCTCATACCATCGTTCCTTATTCGTGTGGGCCGCCGTGTCGCACGGTCAGCCGTCTTTCACAAGCGCTTGGCGGGGAGTTCGCAGCCGTCCGGTCCGCAACGGCGATGCGCCGGCGACACGAAGTCCCAGATCGACACCCCAATCATCAAGGCCAGGCCGACGTACATCAGGTTCGCCGTCCACCAGTTGCCGAGCAGCCAGACCGTGGCCGCAAACACGATGGCCGGGCCGATCATGCCGAGCAGACTGCGCAGCCATTGCCGATGACTGAACCAACCCAGCGCGTTCGCCAGGAAGGCCAGCGCGGCAAACAGCGGCAGCAGGCGGCTGATGAACAGTCCCTCGTACTGGCTCAAGAAGCCCAGCCCGATGGCCGCGCCGAAGCTGGCGAGGGCTGGAAAGCAGGCGGCGCAGCCCATCGCGGAAACGACGCTGCCGAGCGCGCCGGTTTTATCGGCAATGCGTGTCATCAGTCCCATGAAGCGGCTCTCGCTGTTGTCGTTGGCTTGCTGGCTCACTGCTTGACGCTGGACGGATAGCCGGCGTCTGCGGTGGCCTTGGTCAGCTTCTGTACGCTGGCCTTGGTGTCGTCAAAAGTGACGACGGCCTCGCGCTTCTCGAAGCCCACATCGACCTTGCTCACGCCTTCGACCTTGGAGAGCGCTTTCTTGACTGTGATCGGGCAGGCGGCGCAAGTCATGCCGGGAACCGCTAGCGTGACGGTCTGGGTAGCGGCCCACACCGGGGCAACAGCGGCGGCGAGGGCAAGGGAGGCAAACAGTTTCTTCATGATGAACTCCTGGTTAATAGAAAAATGGAACGACATAGGGAAATCCAAGCGCGACCAGGACCAGCACGGCCACGATCCAGAAAATCAGCTTGTAGGTGGCGCGCACCTGCGGAATCGCGCAGACCTCACCTGGCTTGCATGCCTGCACGGGCCGGTAAATCCGCTTCCAGGCGAAGAACAGCGCCACTAGCGCCGCGCCGATGAACAACGGTCGATAGGGTTCCAGCACCGTCAGGTTGCCGATCCAAGCACCGGAGAAGCCCAGGGCGACCAGTACTAGCGGCCCCAGGCAGCAGGTCGATGCAAGAATGGCGGCCAGCCCGCCGGCGAAGAGCGCACCGCGCCCGTTTTGTGGTTCAGACATACGTTGGCCCTTTTGAATTTGGATTGGATAGCGTAACCTTACTTCCGTACTCATGTACGGAGTCAAGCGATATGGAAAATAATTTGGAAAACCTGACCATTGGCGTTTTTGCCAAGGCGGCCGGGGTCAACGTGGAGACAATCCGCTTCTATCAGCGCAAGGGCCTGTTGCGGGAACCGGACAAGCCTTACGGCAGCATCCGCCGCTATGGGGAGGCGGACGTGGTTCGGGTGAAATTCGTGAAATCGGCACAGCGGCTGGGGTTCAGTCTGGACGAGATTGCCGAGCTGTTGCGGCTCGACGATGGCACCCACTGCGAGGAGGCCAGCAGCCTGGCCGAACACAAGCTCAAGGACGTGCGCGAGAAGATGGCCGACTTGGCGCGCATGGAAACCGTGCTGTCTGAACTCGTGTGCGCCTGCCATGCACGAAAGGGGAATGTTTCCTGCCCGTTGATCGCGTCACTACAGGGCGAAGCAGGCCTGGCAAGGTCAGCTATGCCTTAGCGTGCTTTATTTTCCGTTTTCTGAGGTGCCCCCTAATAGTGTTCTTCCATTTCGGTAAAAATCCCTACCATGGATTCCCACTCGTCCGGGGGG
>NZ_JAMPQC010000061.1:0-4361 GCF_028482225.1 Providencia sp. PROV130
TTAGATTGTCCCTCTAAGACACGGAATCGGTGGTTAAACCACATCAACCAAGCAAGAATTTATTTCGCTTGTTTTTTTCAGGAGACAAATCAGGGAGATTAGTGAGAACATAAGGGAAGTGGTGCTGATAGGCAGATTCGAACTGCCGACCTCACCCTTACCAAGGGTGTGCTCTACCAACTGAGCCATATCAGCACATCTTGGAGCGGGCAGCGGGAATCGAACCCGCATCATCAGCTTGGAAGGCTGAGGTAATAGCCATTATACGATGCCCGCAATGAACTCGGCTACCTGAGTTATCAGCTGTTAAACTGTTCCTCAAAATTTTCTCTTAAGAAAATTTCTTGGAGATGGTGGTGGGAGAAGGATTCGAACCTTCGAAGTCTGTGACGGCAGATTTACAGTCTGCTCCCTTTGGCCGCTTGGGTATCCCACCTATCCAAATTGTTAATGGTGCCGGCACCAAGAGTCGAACTCGGGACCTACTGATTACAAGTCAGTTGCTCTACCAACTGAGCTATGCCGGCATCAAGTGCTGCGCATTCTAGGTAGAGTCGGCGCAGGTTGCAACAAAAAAATTAATTTTTTTGTTTGTTCGCTCACATTTTGTTCGCTTTTTGGCTTTTTGTTGATTTTTTAACTATTTTAAGCTTAAAACATCAACAGCAGCTGTTAACTATAGTCCATTATCATTTGGTCAGTAAAGGGAGAAAGAGGCTTAAAATTTTTAAAATTATTATTTTTTATTCGATATCACAATTTTAGCCTCTCATTTTTAGGTGTTTTTTTCATCACTCAGTATCATTTTTTCTGCCTACATCAAAAAAAACTCATAAAAAATAGAAAAAAACCTACGCCTCCCCACTTTCACTCGCTATGATGCTAGCAAATTTTATGGATACGGGTGTTTAGGCAACCTGTCCAACCTGCATAAAATAGGCAGATGTTGGTTTATGAAAAAGAAAGAAAATTTTATTACTACGCCATACTTAGAGTTTGATAGAGAACACTGGGCAACTTTACGTGATTCAGTTCCACTTACATTAACATCGAGTGAACTTCTAGAGTTAAAAGGGATTAACGAAGAACTCTCTATGGAAGATGTTATAGAGATTTATCTACCTTTATCGCGTTTATTGAATTTTTATATCAGCTCAAACTTACGTCGTCAGGCTGTCCTAGAGCAGTTCCTTGGGACTAATGGCGCAAAAGTGCCTTATATTATTGGTATAGCAGGTAGTGTAGCCGTTGGTAAGAGTACAACTGCACGTTTACTACAAGCACTACTCACTCGTTGGCCAGAACACCGTAAAGTTGACTTGATTACAACTGATGGTTTCTTACATCCTAATCAAGTATTAAAAGATAGGAATATCATGAAGAAAAAAGGGTTTCCGCAGTCTTATGATATGCGAAAACTCGTTAACTTCGTGTCGCAAATAAAATCAGGAGCACGTAACGTTAAGGCTCCTGTTTATTCACATTTAACGTATGATATCGTTCCTGACCAAGAACAAATCATTGATCAACCTGATATTTTAATACTTGAAGGACTAAATGTCTTACAAAGTGATATGGATTATCCACAAGATCCTCATCATGTCTTTGTATCTGACTTTGTTGATTTTTCCATTTATGTTGATGCTGCACCTGAATTATTAAAACAATGGTATATCGGTCGGTTTCTTAAATTTAGGCAAGGTGCATTCTCAGATCCTGATTCTTATTTCCATAGCTACTCTAAATTAAGTGAAGATGAAGCTATTAATATTGCAGGGTCTATTTGGGATGAAATTAATGGATTAAATCTTGAAGAAAATATATTACCAACAAAGGAAAGAGCAAGTTTAATTATGACCAAAGGTGAGAACCATACTATTCAGAGTGTTAGATTAAGAAAGTAATTATTTATATTGGCCGGCTTATCTCCGGCCAATAATATATCACTCGTTTGGCCTTAATGATATTTCCCCACCAATATAGGGAATTATTTCTCCATTATCCTTTTGTAGTAATAATGCGCCTTGATCATTAACACCACGCTCAATCCCTGTAATTATATCATTACCTATCAGTAGCTTAACAGACCTGTTCAGAAAATTATCTAATTTAAACCATCGCTCCAAAAATGGTTTTAGTCCTTCGTTTTCAAATATAACTAAGGATTCTCTTAATGACTTAATAATATTAGCAGATAATTCATTACGCTCTATATTTTCAACTTCATCTCTTAGTGATGACCATTCTTGCGTTATTGATTTTGAACTTTCAATGTTGTTATTATTCATGCCGATGTTAATACCAACACCAATAATAATATGGGCAGCATCTCCTGTTTTACCAGTTAATTCAACAAGAATTCCTGCAAGTTTTTTATCATTCATATACAGGTCATTGGGCCACTTTACTTTCACTTTTTCTTGACTAATTCTATTTAAAACTTCAGCAATCACGATACCCACAACCAGACTTAGTCCCACTGCTGCTGCTGGGCCTTGTTCTAATCTCCAATACATTGAAAGATATAGATTACACCCAAATGGAGATATCCACTGACGCCCTCTTCTACCACGTCCAGCACTTTGATATTCGGCTAAGCAAGTATCTCCTGATTTAAGCTCAGCAATACGCTCTAACATATATTGGTTTGTTGAATCGATCACTGGCTCAACAATAATATTCACATCATCAACTTGCTTTTTAATGGCTTCTTCACTTAATAAATTGATTTGATATGGAAGCTTATAGCCTTTGCCAGCTATTGTTTCTATGTTTAATCCCCAAGAGCGCAATGTTTTGATATGTTTATTAATTGCAGATCTGGTCATTCCTAATTGTTCACCGAGTTGCTCCCCCGAATGGACCTGAGCATCAGCTAAGATATCAATTAGCTGTAAAGGAATATTAGTTTCTTTCATCGAATATAATCCATTGCATTAACTTCTCCCATTCGGCCGATAAACCTTACTTCTGGCTCTAAATTAATATCAAAGCGCTTTGCTACCGTTTGGCTCACATATTTCGCTAAGTTAGCAATATCTTGCCCTGTTGCGTGCTGTTTATTAATTAACACCAACGCTTGTTGGGTGTGAACAGCAGCGCCACCTATTTGATGACCTTTTAAACCGCACTGGTCAATTAACCAACCTGCGGCTAATTTAATACTGCCATCAGCTTGTTCATATTGAGGACAATTAGGATAAGCTATTTTTATGGCCTGTGCCTTTTCTGCTGAAATAACAGGGTTCTTAAAAAAACTCCCCGCATTGCCCGTTACTGTTGGGTCAGGTAATTTGCTTCTACGTGTTTGGCATACAGAATTAAATACTTGCTCTGGTGTTACTGTATTGGGGTCAAGTTGAGCAAGATCTCCATACATAAGCTTAGGAACCCATTCTTTAGCTAATTTTAGTCCAACACTGATGATGACATAGCCATAATGATACTCATGCTTAAAAATACTATCACGATAGCCAAATTGGCATTCCGCAGCTGTTAGTCGTATTACTTTGCCTGTTTCAAGGGAAAGTACGTCAACATACTCGCATATATCTTTCAGCTCTATGCCATAAGCACCAATATTTTGAATAGGTGCAGAACCCACACAACCCGGGATCAATGCTAAATTTTCTGCACCACAAATACCTTTACTCAATAATGTTTCAAGTAATTGATGCCAATTTTCACCTGCTTGAGTATGAACATACCAATAACTGTTATCTTCTGTTATTTCTATGCCCTTAAGCTGATTAATAATTACAACACCTTCAAAGTCTGCAACAAATAGAACATTACTTCCCCCCCCTAATAATAATACTGGGAGTTGCTGATTTTTAGCCTCGAGCCATTGTTGGAGTAAAGATTCTTGGTTATCCACACAAACAATTGATAATGCTTTTGCTTGAATGCCAAAGCTATTAAATGATTTAAGTTCAGACGTTAGGTTCATTACAGCCTTCAGTACAAATAAAACTAGGATAGGATAAGTCTATCAGGCTGGATTAAGAGTGAATAGCAAGATTAGGAAAATAAGATAATTAGTGAAAATTACTCTATTAACAGAATGCAAAAAGCCACCCGATGGGTGGCTTCTTTATATTTAAAACCTAGCAGTTCCCTACTCTCACATGGGGAGACCCCACACTACCATCGGCGCTACGGCGTTTCACTACTGAGTTCGGCATGGGGTCAGGTGGGACCACCGCGCTATTGCCACTAGGTAAATTCTTTTTAAATGCCGATTATATGGTGCTGATACCCAGATTCGAACTGGGGACCTCACCCTTACCAAGGGTGTGCTCTACCAACTGAGCCATATCAGCAATATGGTGCGGTCAGTCAGTACTGACACAACCTTAAAA
>NZ_JAMPQC010000062.1:0-3895 GCF_028482225.1 Providencia sp. PROV130
CCACCGCTTAACCTTGCTTTTGTGGCCACGAATATTGGTGAAGTTGTCCAAGGGTATTTGAGCTGGCAATCAGTTGCTGCAGATGTTCGCTATAACACGGTAAACATTATAGAAAGCGGTAAGGTAATTCAGTCTATTCAGGTACCGCAAGACAGGGTGGATTTATCGGGCCTTGTACGCGGTTCGTATCGTGCGGAGGTTCGCTCTATTAATGCGGCTGGTGCAATGTCTGCCCCTGCGATTGTTGATTTTGATATCCAAGCCCCACCTAAACCGGTTAGCGTTGAAATGGTTGGCGGTATGTTCTCTCTGACTTGCATTCCGCACGGTGGCGAAACCGCACAGCATGGCTATACATTTGAGTTTTGGTTCAGCGACAAAAAACTGGTCAGCACGAATGACACCGAAGTGACAACTAAAGCTAATCGCCAAGGTCAGGGACAATTCTGGACTAAGGAGAATTTAAAAGCCGGCACTGATTATTGGTTTTATGTTCGTACGGTTAACAGCTATGGCAAGTCACCGTTTGTTGAAGCAGTAGGAAAAGCTAGCGGAACGCCGCAGGATATGCTCGAAGAGTTAGGAAATAATTTCCTCAGTTCTGAAGCTGGCCAGCAAATGCAGGAGCAAATCGACTTCAACAAAGACCATCTCTCCGACTTACAAATCGACAATGACGACTTCAAACAAAAAGTTATCAGCATTGATCGCGAGATAGAAGCTGTTAACGAAGCTGTGATGATGAACACCAAGTTTACGACTGAAGTTCACTTTAGCTTAAAAGAAGAAGTTGCAGACCGTAGAGCTGAGATATTCCGCATTGAGCAAGTGCAGGTTACTGACAGAGAAGCTGCTGCACGCTGGCAAGAACAAATCACCGCAAAAGTTGACTTCAACGCATCTGAAATTCTGAATATTAAAGATGCACAGGCGACTTATGAGAAAGCGACAGCCCAGCAAATCAGTCAAGTTAAAGCAGATCTAGGGGAAACAAATAAAGAAGTCGGCACCATCAAAGGCCGTGTCACTACTGTCGAAACGGCAACAGCTGATTTAAAACAAGCGCAAGCGAAGTTTGAGCAGTCAACAACAGCCCAGTTCGGTGAAATGACCGGTTATATCACTAACATTAATCAAACCATCACTAACCTTGAATTTTCTTTCTCTGAAGCACTGATGCAAACCAATGCACAAGTGAATGAAACTAATTCAGAGCTATTGAAAACAAAAGCAGAAGTGACTCGATTAGCAACGGCAACCGCAACCAATGAAAAGGCCACATCTGAATTAGCAGAGAATGTAAAAGCGCAACATGAGCAATCAGAAGCTAATTTTGTTGATGTGCGTAAAGCAATAGCTGAGAAGGATAGCGCTCATACCGAACGTACTGAACAACTTCGTGCAGAGCTTGGCAAAGATATCAATGCTAACAAAGAAGAGTTATCTAACATCAATGCGGTAGTGACTCAGCACACCGAGTCTATTGCGACACTTGAGGAAACGACAACTCGGGTTGAACAGACGCAACAGAGTCAGCACGAAGAGACCCAAGCAAGCATCGGCAAGTTAACTGAAACGACTGCAAATACGGATAAAGCATTAACGGAGGCAAAGGAACAGTCAAAATCACGCTTTGACGATAATGAGGCATCAATCAATCATATCGAACAAACGATGAGTAATGAAGAATTAGCGCAAGTGGAAGCTATTGGGCAGTTAACAGCCCAGCAGAACGTGCAAGGCACTGAGATTTTACGCGCTAAAGCGTCAATCACGCGCATTGATAAAGTCGTTGCTGATAACAATCATGCATTTGCTCAGTCGATAGAGCGTCTTGATGCTCAATTTGATGAAACCTATGCAGCAATTGAGAAAATGTCAAAAGTAGAAGTCGACCATCAAGGGAACGCGTCTTCTATCATTTCATTTAAAGCTGCGGTTATGTACAACGGCCAATCGTATGATGCAGCCATGTTAGTTGGGGCTAGTGTTAAAAACGGTAAGGTCGTTACGCAAATTGGTTTCAGTGCGGATACTTTCGGTATTTTCAATCCAACAAGTGGCAAGTTAGAGCCGGTCTTTTTTGTTGAAAATGGTCAGGTATTTATCAATGACGCGTTTATCAACAAGGCCACAATTGAAAAGCTTCTGGTTGGTGTGGAAATCAAGTCAAAACGTTATGAAAAAGGAAAAGCTGGTTATCGGCTTGATGCGGAAACAGGTAGCGCGGAGTTTAATAAATTGGAAGTTTACGGCGATTTTAAAGTGAGCGGTGATGCTGGGCGTGTCATTTTAGATGCAACGGGGCTGATGATTTATGACCAATCAGGGCGATGGGCCGTTAAAGTTGGGAGAAGACCATGAGTGAGCTAGGTTTATTTATCAACCCTAAAGATGGAGGAAAATCCATTGAATTAACAAAAGATAATTACCCTCTGACATTTATTGCGAAAGTGACAATTCACCCACGGAACCCACAGAGATACGAAAATAAAAAATCGGTCAATGTCCCGGGGTTATCAAAATACAACGTTGTGATTGTCCCGTCAGCGTTGTGTCATTTTTGGGCATACGGTTCTATCCAAATGATACGGATAAATCGCTATTGGACCGATGGTGATACGTTTCGTTGTGAATATGATTACTTTAGCGATGATCCGGGGTATTTACCGGGGAGTGATGGATACTCCCATTTTTTTCTCTACGGCACATTAAAAGACAATCCACCTGATACGTATGGACTTTTTTTAAATGCCGGTGCTTCTTCAGCAATTGATAATTTCAGAAGTATCACTCAAGAAAACGAAGTCGCTTACTGTGTTTATCGTAAAAAAATTTATATCGATGTGAGCAATAACCGAGGGTATTGGAGTTTACCAAACGACATACCGAACCGCAGTTCAGCATTAGTTTTCCTGCGACAAGAAAGTACAGGTCAAGTGCTTCGCTATGACCGACCCAACAACCGGATTATATCTTGGGGTGCAGGCTGGGTGTATATCGTCGTTTTTTCGTACGGTTTAAATCTACAGCCTGCGGATGGGTTAACGATTTGGAATAAGCAGGGGAAAGTTGTATTCACTTCTGACTACATCCCTTTTTTTAATAATGGCCAAACAATTAAAACAAGCGGAAATGTTGCCACAAGTTCATTTGCAAAACCGATGTTCACGATGGATGTGCCGAATACGTGGCTAGAAAATGAAAGAGTAAATGTTAACTGTTATTTATCGGGCTTCAGGGTTGACGGGAATAAGCTTATTGCAACTCGTATGTGGACATCTGATTTTTATCCGGGTTATGCAAATCGAGAGTTTAACCAGGTTGTTTATGCGAGTTCCTATTGCATCGATTTCAATGATTATTTTTAGCTTCTAAAAAACACCTAATCACAAATAAGCCGCTTAATTGCGGTTTTTTTACGTACAAATTTCGGAGAATCCCATGTACAACACAGGCACAGTTACCACAACAGCAAACAGCACTAAAGTAGTCGGCACCGGCACTAAATGGCTCAATAACATTAATCGTGTATCAGCAGAGCAAGCGATTCAAATTCAAATTGGTACCACAGTTCACAACAACAGTATTCAGTCGATTCAATCCGATACTGAACTCACATTAAATTTCCCATTACCGACAGCAGCAACAGGGGCGAAGTACGTCATTCTCACAACGATGGTTCATTCTGTTTCAGATGCGATGAATAAAATAGTGTCAATGAACGTCTCGAACGTTCAGTTCAGCGACATATTAACGCGCTGGATGACAGAGCAGGGCATTATTACTGTTACATTGCCAGACCAAACAACACAGCAGCTGCGCACAACAAAAGAAATGGATAAGCAGCTAGATGGGAAGTTTGATAAGACGGGAGGTGTTGTTGATGGAGGAA
>NZ_JAMPQC010000063.1:0-3886 GCF_028482225.1 Providencia sp. PROV130
TATTGGTATCATGCTCACGCCCTTACGACATTTGGGTATTCATAATCAAAAATTAGTTCAATAAACTAAATAAATCCTTTCCCCTTTTCGCAAAAGGGGATTTTTTTATTACAACTAACCTAATTTAGCTCGCACAAGGCAATCTTTAGCCTCAAGTAACTTGCGAAGTCCCGCTGACTTCTCGGCACCATCTGGTAACTGTTCATCCATCTGCTTAGCTAAATCACCAATAGGCTTACTAACCTCTTGCAAGTGAGCTGGTAGATGTTGGTATTCAAAATATTTCATGATTGGATTAGGCATTTAGTACTCCTGTAGATATTAAAAAGCCCCTGATTTCTCAGAGGCTCAATATTGATTTATTGAATTAGGTTTTAAGATGAGTGCTTTTCTTTAAAATAATAACCGATGATAAAACCAAGTGAGGTGCCGAGAGCGCTGATTATGAGTGATAAAACCTTATCCAGCTCAAGTAAAGATACCTTACTCGCGGCCTCAACAAGCCCGCGATCACTTAATGACTCAATCCATAAAATGGCGCAATAATTATATAAGAGGACAAATAAACCGCCGCCTGCAATGGAAAAAAAGAAACCACGAACAAAAAACGTTGTTAACCTTCCTCTTGCTTCATTATCAGCTCTAGAAATCTCTTTCTGCTGACCCTCATTTATTTTTGCAAATGTTGGCTCATTACTATGAATCGAATTATTTAATCCATCTAGCGCCTTACGTACAGAGTTTGTCATGCAATGTACCTCAACTATTCCCTATTTTCTTTAACGCTTGCCCGTAATCTTTTAGTAAGGAGGTTGCGTATTCATTGGAATGAATGGTTGCTTCCATAACTCTTTCAGCAAACTTGTTTATTTCATCGATGAGTCGTAGATCTTCTTCGGTACCATTCTGCCGCAGTCTCATCTCCAATTCAGACATAAGCCTTAATGCTGACGTAGATACATCATATAAATCCTTATATAAAGCATCTCCTTTTGACCTATACCTAGCTAAATCTTCGAGTATTTCCTTTTTACTGGACATATTTATTTTCCATAGCATCCATAATGCGAACAATGGGAAAAATATAGCACGAAAAAGGTTAACGATGACCATCTTGAGACCCAAATGATAGTTAGATCCTGTTTTTGATGTGTACATAGCACCTCACTAGTTATTTCTAGCCGCCTCAATCTCTCGAATAGCTTTTTTATCTAAATTGCATTGCTCGATAACTGTTAGTAGCGACTCATTTATCAATAGAGAGTCACCCCAAGGAAATGTATCGGGGATGTACTCAGGCAAACAATCATTGAGTAGATGGGCTGGAATGGGCACTGATGGCGTTTGAACGTATTCTATTCGCGTGGTTGTGCAGCTCGACAGTAGCATCACGAGGAGCATCAATAGCAGCGCACTTATCATCCGCAATAACGGTTTTGATGATAGTTTTAACCGTTTCAGAAGCCACTGCTGCCGCGTCGCGTTCCCTAAGGTTATTTCGTGAAATTTCATTAAACGTTACCGAAAGTTCTAAAACGGTGGACAATATGAATTGATTGGCGGCTAGCTCATTAGCTTTTTTATCAAACTTATCACTCAATTTGTCATAGTCATCAGCAACCCACCAAAGCCAAAATAGCAAAATGGCACAAGCGGCCATTAATGCTTTAGTTAGTGTATTCATGGGTATGACTTGCGTGAAAGTTGAAAGTGAGGGCCATCTTTAAAGCTTGTCCAGTTACCGCCCCACTCAACATCAATACCCAGTTCATCACCTGCCTGCAGCATAGCATCAGCAACTAGTCTGAACTTAGACCAATCATTCCAAGGGATTTCACGTCCTACCAACGGGGCACAATCTACAGCATGCCCAGTTAAATGGCGGCTATTCATAGTCTGGCTTTTTTTACTTTTTACTAAATCACGCTGCCGAGCTTCAGTTCGCTTCCCCTCAATGACCATAAAATCAATACTGGTTAATTCAAGGGCTCGACGAGTAACTTTGACTAGATCGGGATGAACGCCGCGCAGATTTTCTTCACTGCGATTGCTGAATTTGAATTTACTCATTTCTTCACCATAAAAGTAAAAGGCCGCTTTATAAACGACCAGATTGATTTAATTCGGGACATTAGCTTACTAATAACGATGACCGTCATAATGTTGCCACCTGACGCAAAGATAACGAGGAATAGGATTAAATCCGCATAAACATCAGATGGGGCTGACACTCTTGACCCTATTAACGTTTCGTAGATTTGATAAACCATACCGATTAGCAAGGCAGTTCCGACAATAGCGTCCCTTATTCTTGGGTATCGACATAAAAATAAAATAACTGCTGACGAAGACATTAACGTTATATCCGCAGCATCCCAAAAATAGAGATCTAACCACGCGATAATTTCGCTGTAGAACTTGTAGAACTTAAAGAAGGCTTCCATCAGTTACCTCCTTTATTTCGCCAATCTTTAATGGCCTGTACGATACTGCTGAAGTTTCGGTCTATTGATGCGGCAATACGACTAAACAACTTTCTAAGGTTGTCTTTGTTTGCAGCAAGCACCAGAACGGGGATTAACAAGGCCGAAATAACAATGGCTGTTATCTTAGGACTAATTTCCCATTGCCATACCTGAGCAATAAAATCTGAGGCTTCTTTAGCAATGAGGATCCCTGCACCGAGTGCTAAAATAAAATGAAGTATCTTTCGTCGGTTATTATCTTTAGATGCAATGACGGAAACTGAAGCGCCAATAACAGCCCCTAGCACAACACCATAGTCGGCACCAATAAGGAAACCGCCCATCGCGCCACCGCCAGCAGCACCGAGGGTTATCCCTATTGATGTGCTCATAAATGATTTATTCTCTTAACAGTTAATGAGAAGGTGTTTTACCTCTGCAGATAACTCGAACTGTATCGCCTGTTACCGTCGTGATATAGGCATGGTCAGTTCGCTTAATATCAAATGCAGGAACACCGTCTTTTGTTGTGTATTCCAATCGAGCAACTATATCGGGATTATCGACTACTGGATAAAGCTCCAGTCGGTACATATTTCCCAAATAATGTGACTCTTCAACTTTACGGCCATTACGTTCTGTCATTAATTTAAGTGCGTACATAGTTACGTTCCTTAGTGCGTGAGTAATAGAAAATCCACCAGCTACAGAAGCTAGTGTGGGTTAATGAATTCAGTTGATATTTAGGTTAAGTTAGAGGTTCAGCCCTATGTGACTTACCGAAGGGATGGCTGATTAACTTCGGTGTGAGGAAAGCATGTTTTATAAACTTTCAAATATCGGATATTTATTAAGCGCTGACACTAGTCACGAAATTAGCGTTCAGCTGCAAGGTAGTGATAACTCAACCTATAACTTCACTCTGAAACTAGGAGATAGAGATATAAACCAAATGACCATAAAAGAAATAAATGATTTAGCTATTCAGCACCTTAAAAATAACGTTATTAAGTGTCCTTAGTAATCATTTTATTTTGAAGTTCAAAACAATGGAAATTTAGCGAACCTAAAAAACTGCTCATTGCCGCTTGCATGTCAGTGAGCTGTTTTTCTAATGCTATTACGCGTTCTTCTAGACTTGGGCCACTACTAACAAAAATAACGCCTGAAAATTCAGCTTTATTTTGATGTAAATCGCCTTGTGCGGTATCTTCCGCAATATCTGCAATGACTTCTTTTGCCTTCTTAATTGCTTCAGTACGGTAATAATCAACATCTTCACCATCTTTCTTTTCAACCGGCACTGAAAGTGTGAAAATTGGCAGTAGATTAAAATTACTTAGTGCAACACAAACCTGAACATTGATAGCCGAATCAGTGTGGATAAAGTCATTTGCACTGTATTCATACTTTTTACTCAC
>NZ_JAMPQC010000064.1:0-2683 GCF_028482225.1 Providencia sp. PROV130
AACTACAAGGTCATGGTTTTGTAGTGCTTATATAACCAAGACAAATCTTAGTTACGCTAATTTTTCTAGAGTCATATTAGAAAAGTGCGAACTGTGGGAAAATCGCTGGAATGGCACTGTGATAACTGGCGCCGTGTTTCGTGGCTCCGATCTTTCTTGTGGGGAGTTTTCATCGTTTGATTGGTCTTTGGCTGATTTTACTGGTTGTGATTTAACGGGTGGGGCGCTTGGCGAGCTTGATGCAAGGCGAATTAATTTAGATGGAGTGAAGTTGGATGGAGAGCAGGCGCTTCAGCTTGTTGAGAGTTTAGGTGTTATTGTTCACCGATAAAATCTAGGTAAAAAACGCCTAATGCCCCAATGTGGTACTAATCAAAACGGAGCGAAGCGACATCTTCATCTTGTCTTTGCTTTTCTCCATGATCAGTTATTGGGTCATGGTCTCTTAGCTCGTTAATCTGGCTAAGTTTGGTTAGGTTGGGCTTCTTTCGACACTTCGCAATCCAAGAAATCCCTAGTCCGTTGATTGGTGCTCTTATCAGGTACGCACTGTAATCTTTCGATACCGCAGCGTGATTCGGAGGTAGAGCCGGAATTTCGTTTTCCGGTACGTTTTACTACCACAATTTGCCTGTTTATCCTTTCGGAGACCGGGCTAAGTCCGAGTCAATCAAGTGGTGCATTTGGGTTAATGTCGTTGGCTGGTATTTAATGAGAACGTGACAAGCGCCTCTCACGTTGCTAAGATTGGATTGCGACGTCTAATCTGAGCAACGAATGCACAAGATTTAGAGTACCAGAGCCCTGTGATGCTGTCACGGGGCTTTGTTACATCTGGAGCTTGGTAAACCTCATAAATTCAATTCGCAACGCTCGCCGCAAGGCGTGAACTTGTTTCACGTCGAGGAAGCGGAATTTCTCGAAAGCCTTATACTGTCTCCGTTCACACATGATCGGAGGGTGTCTCTATGTCTCAATTATTTCGTTTGGCATCGCCAGAAGATTACGAATACATCGAAGAATTAAATTTATGGGAATTGTCATTTGATAAGCGACCGGTTCAAGGGGTTCGTTGTGAAGATCCGGTGATCGGGGCAGAAAAATATAATCAAGGGCGTGAAAAATTTAAGGCGTTAGCGTCACGGCATAAAAAACACTGGAAACCGAACGGATTGACCTTTTCGGAGTTGATCCGCTGGGCAATAGAATGCGGAACTCCAGAACAATGTCAGCTTGTTTTAGCGTTATACCATTGCACAAACGATGATGATTATCAGGCGATGGGAATTCAGTTAAGCCGAAGTATTGATAATGCAAATGTCAGTCCGATCATCTTTTTCACAGGTAAAAATCAACGGTTATTAGGTGATATTTCGATGCTAAAACAGCTCGAAGAAAAGGTGCGCTGACGTTAGGTTTACCTATTATTTTATGTATTATCCTATCTATTATTCTATCTCTTATTTTATCTATTTCGTCTGTAATAGGTAGAATAATACATAGAATAAGATACAGAATAATAGATAGACACAAGATGACGTTGTGTTATTTCTTACCCATTAATCCACCTGTTATTCTACCTATTACTTTACCCGTTATTGCACCCAATTTAGGTATAACGGGCAGAATAACGGGTGAAATAATGGGTAGAATCATAGTTTTACTAACTTGCACCCCATGATACTTTCAGTATCAATGCCACTCATTTTCTGGACGAAAATGAATGACATAAGGCTCCGCCCTCTGGCTATTTTCTTCGGCTGGACGCCTGCGAAAAAAACCATTCACCCAAGCCCGTCAAACTCACTGCGTTCGTCTGACCACCCCCTTTTTTCGCCCCTGTATTTGGTCGCTCAAAAATGTGGTGGTCAGACGCTTCGCTTGACGGGGGGCTTTGCCCCCAAAACGAAACACGTTCACTGGGGTTCACTTGCCATCGCTGGGGCGTGTCATTTCGTTTCGGCTCCCCCTGTTTTTCCCTTTCTTCGCTGGACGCTCATCAGGATAAAAACAAAAAGCCTACCGCCCTCGTTTTACTCGGTTGGTCAAATCGCTTCTTGCCACAAAACAAGTTTGTGACTTTCAGCGATTTCGCATCGTTTTACTTGTCAGTTTGCACGATGTTAAAAACGCACTCAGAAGCCCGCAAAACCGTTCTAAACTTTCAGCGTAGATTTGGGTGTTTTATAGGGTGATCGTGTCTTAAAATCGTTTCGAGGGGCTTTAATGGGGATGAACGGGAGGTTTTTGCTAACTAACTTGCCCGTTTAACATAAAAGGGATTGTATGAATCAATTTTAGCTAGAGTTTAAGGTTGTTCAAATTAATGTACAATGATTGCACTGTATAAATAACCAGGTGTAGCATGTATGGAAAAGCACTTTATCAATGAAAAGTTTTCACGAGATCAATTTACGGGGAATAGAGTTAAAAATATTGCCTTTTCAAATTGTGATTTTTCAGGGGTTGATTTAACTGATACTGAATTTGTTGATTGTAGTTTTTACGACAGGAATAGCTTGGAAGGGTGTGATTTTAATAGAGCCAAACTAAAAAACGCTAGCTTTAAAAGCTGCGATTTATCAATGAGTAATTTTAAAAACATTAGCGCCTTAGGTCTTGAAATTAGTGAGTGTTTAGCTCAAGGAGCTGATTTTCGAGGGGCTAATTTTATGAATATGAT
>NZ_JAMPQC010000065.1:0-3286 GCF_028482225.1 Providencia sp. PROV130
TAAAATAAGCCTTATATCCAAGCATAAAACAAGGTTGTCTAGACTTCTTTTAACAGTAAAGTTATCATAAAACTGAATTTTATTTTTTAGGTAAGTTTATGCATTCTATCCGCATTCGTTAAGACACAACTATTTGCATAGTGACACTATTTTATAATGGTGGGCTTTTGTTGTGTCTTTAAGAATATATGCGGATATATAAAGTAAAAGTATGCTTAATTTATAAGTATGCTTTTAGTGCATAGTTTCCAGTTATAACTTAATTGACTAGCTATTTGTCCACCCTGTGGATGAATAGCTTTTTTTTTGGGAGGACACTGTGATGCTAGCTTTTGTTTTCACCTAAATCCTGTTTGCTGCATAAAAAATTTCAAGAGCTAAACAGGAGTAAATAAAAATGAGTTTAATTATTAAAGCGAGAAACATACGCTTGGATTATGCTGGGCGTGATGTTTTGGATATTGATGAATTGGAAATTCACTCTTATGACCGTATTGGTCTTGTGGGTGATAACGGAGCAGGAAAGAGTAGTTTACTCAAAGTACTTAATGGCGAAATTGTTTTAGCCGAAGCGACATTACAGCGTTTTGGTGATTTTGCACATATCAGCCAACTGGGCGGAATCGAAATAGAAACGGTCGAAGACCGGGCAATGTTATCTCGCCTTGGTGTTTCCAATGTACAAAACGACACAATGAGTGGCGGAGAGGAAACTCGTGCAAAAATTGCTGCCGCATTTTCCCAACAAGTACATGGCATTCTAGCGGATGAACCAACCAGCCACCTTGATCTCAATGGAATAGATCTACTTATTGGTCAACTTAAAGCATTTGATGGAGCATTACTTGTTATCAGTCATGACCGATATTTTCTTGATATGGTTGTAGACAAGATATGGGAGTTAAAAGACGGTAAAATTACGGAATATTGGGGTGGTTACTCGGATTACTTGCGTCAAAAAGAAGAAGAGCGACAACACCAAGCCGTAGAATATGAGCTGATGATGAAGGAACGGGAGCGATTAGAATCTGCTGTGCAAGAAAAACGCCAGCAAGCTAATCGATTAGACAATAAGAAAAAAGGAGAAAAATCCAAAAACTCTACCGAAAGTGCTGGACGACTTGGGCATGCAAAAATGACTGGCACCAAGCAAAGAAAACTGTATCAGGCAGCTAAGAGTATGGAAAAGCGTTTGGCTGCATTAGAAGATATTCAAGCACCAGAGCATTTGCGTTCTATTCGTTTTCGTCAAAGTTCAGCCCTAGAACTGCACAATAAGTTCCCGATTACGGCAGATGGTCTGAGCTTAAAATTTGGTAGCCGTACTATCTTTGATGACGCTAACTTTATAATACCGCTTGGCGCTAAAGTCGCTATAACTGGATCGAATGGAACAGGGAAAACGTCCTTGTTAAAAATGATATCAGAACGTGCTGATGGATTAACCATATCTCCAAAAGCTGAAATTGGCTACTTTACACAAACAGGATATAAATTTAACACGCATAAATCTGTGCTCTCCTTTATGCAGGAAGAGTGCGAGTACACAGTTGCGGAAATTCGTGCAGTATTGGCTTCAATGGGGATCGGAGCGAATGATATTCAAAAAAACTTATCCGACTTATCGGGAGGTGAAATCATCAAACTGCTTTTATCCAAAATGCTTTTAGGAAAATATAATATTTTGCTTATGGATGAACCAGGAAACTATCTTGACCTAAAAAGTATTGCCGCATTAGAAACAATGATGAAGTCCTATGCAGGAACTATTATCTTCGTATCTCATGACAAGCAATTGGTCGATAATATTGCTGACATTATCTACGAGATCAAAGACCACAAAATCATCAAGACTTTTGAGAGAGATTGTTAATGATAGCCAATCTAATCCGAACATTAATTATTGAACTCTTTAAAGGAAATTAAAAATGACAATTCAAGATATTCAATCACTTGCTGAAGCACACGGCTTGTTGCTTACGGACAAAATGAATTTCAATGAAATGGGCATTGATTTTAAGGTCGTTTTTGCTCTTGATACAAAGGGGCAACAATGGTTGCTGCGTATTCCTCGTCGTGATGGCATGAGGGAACAAATCAAGAAAGAAAAACGCATTTTAGAATTGGTAAAAAAACATCTTTCTGTAGAGGTTCCTGATTGGAGAATTTCATCTACAGAATTAGTGGCTTATCCCATACTTAAAGATAATCCTGTTTTAAATTTGGATGCTGAAACCTATGAAATAATTTGGAATATGGACAAAGATAGCCCGAAATACATAACATCTTTGGCAAAAACCTTATTTGAAATCCATAGTATTCCTGAAAAAGAAGTTCGGGAAAATGATTTGAAAATTATGAAACCTTCAGATTTAAGACCTGAAATAGCAAACAATTTGCAGTTAGTAAAATCTGAAATTGGTATAAGTGAGCAATTGGAAACCCGCTACAGAAAATGGTTGGATAATGATGTTCTATGGGCAGATTTCACCCAATTTATACATGGCGATTTATATGCTGGGCATGTACTAGCTTCAAAGGATGGAGCTGTTTCAGGCGTTATTGATTGGTCAACAGCCCATATAGATGACCCAGCGATTGATTTTGCTGGGCATGTAACTTTGTTTGGAGAAGAAAGCCTCAAAACTCTAATCATCGAGTATGAAAAACTAGGGGGTAAAGTTTGGAATAAACTATATGAACAGACTTTAGAAAGAGCAGCGGCCTCTCCTTTGATGTATGGTTTATTTGCCTTAGAAACTCAAAATGAAAGCCTTATCGTTGGAGCAAAAGCTCAGTTGGGAGTTATATAATTTAAAAATATGATTGCTGAGAACTGCCTTGTTTTGAAACTTGGTTGGCTTTAATTAGTTTTTAGTATTCTTTATAGAAAATGCCTCGATCAAGGGGCATTTCTAACAATCATTTAACATAAAATTTCTTATGTGAAGTAACCTGAATGCAGCGGTGCCCCATTGGGGGCGCGTTGAGATAAGCCTCTTTTAGATAACTTTAGCAACTCGATAGACAGTTGCAACTCCACAATTCACTGCTTTGGCAATTTCTTCCTTAGTCATATTGCCAACTACTAGCAATTCTTTTATTCGTTTATGTTTAGCCTCATTTGCCTTCTTGCCTGTTGGTTTGTAACCCGAACGTGCCAGGCCCTGCTTAATACGTTCTATACGTTTCTCATTGTCTAGGCGGGCCATTGTTGCCAGAAGATCAATCAACATATTGTTGATGAGTTCCAAGATTGAATGAGTAATGCTGTCACTGGTTTGAA
>NZ_JAMPQC010000066.1:0-2902 GCF_028482225.1 Providencia sp. PROV130
GGTCAGTATTAACAGTTGAAAATCTACAAGCAGGTGGTATCTAAAGCTCCTCTGCTATTTCTTGGTAGATTGCACCACAATCATTACATGTTAGATAATATTGTTTGTAGATTGACATACACGCTCCAGACGGGTGCAGTAGCAGTCGTTAAACCAAGTGGCCCCTACTGATTCCCATTTATCTGTAAAGTCATTGAAATAAGTATCTGCTTCATCTGCTACTGAAAAGAATGTAGTCAGGTAAACAGTACTAACGTAAGGCAATAATGCCTTGTAAATTTCAGCACCACCTAAGCAGATAATGTCGTGACCAGGTACGTCCCAAACTTGTAACTCTTTTAACGCGTCTGAGAGCGTCATATACTGTGCTTCAGGAGTACTAGCGTACTTGTCTGGATTACGGGTAATAATGATGAATCTGTGGCGTTTTTTGACGATATCGGGCAAATCTTCCTCATAGGTTACTCGCCCACAAACAGCGTGCTTAAATGGTTTGGTAATTTTCTTATACCACGCAAAATCATTGTCCGATTTAATGGCCAAAGAACCTTCGTAACCAATGGCACCATTAAGGTCACGAGCAAGTATCATCGACAACCGTTTTAATGGGGTTGGTTTGTGCATATTAATCTCCTACAGTTAAGTTCTTAGCGTTATCAAGGGGAATACCGAATTTACTTTCTTCTTCCTCCCTACGTTTATCCTCACGCTCTTTGGTTTTAATCAAGCGTCTAAGCTGTTCGTCTTGGGTATAGGAAGTATAAACCACCTTTTTGCTCCTCATCCGAAGTATCTTACCTGAAATTCCCTCACTCGTTTACCGCTCAAGCCCCAATTTTAACTGCCGGTCCAGCCTAAACCGCTCTAATAAGGTTCGATTTGGCGGTAAAATCTCTAGCCTGATAGCTCGAGAGATACAAACTGCCCCACCGCCCCGTTTAAAAGTTGGCAGTGTTGAGCAGTGTTGGATTTGGGGTCGTCAGTCAAAGAGACGACTCTGTGATGGATCGAACAGGCTGGGAGTCAGTGGCGGCGCTCGTTCTGGTGGCAGCTCACGCTGCTTGGCGGCATTCGCCTTGGCTGTTTTCTGTTTCAGATGCTTGAGAATCTGCTCAATGACCTTCGGATCTTCGATGCTGGCAATCACTTTGACGTGACCGCCGCAGTGTTCGCAGACTTCAATATCAATATTGAAGACTCGCTTGAGGCGTTGCATCCAGGTCATGGCGCGGTGGCGCTCTGCAGGACTCTTGTCACGCCAGTTAGTATCGAGACCTTCCGATTTGTCGGGCTTCTTGCCCCGCTTGGCGGGTGTTACTTGAACTCGGTGTTTGCTGTTCGGTGCAAAGACGCCGTGGAAGCGTGTGAGGTTGACTCGCGGCTTAGGTACCAACGCAGCGAGTTTGGCGATGAAGTCCAGCGGCTCGAAGATCACATGGGTGGTGCCATTGCGGTACGGAGTTTTGAGCTCGTAACGCACCTGCCCATTGGCGGTTAATGCCAGACGTTTTTCTGAAACCGCTGGCCGACTAATGTAGCGACACAAGCGCTCAAGCTTATCCCGCTGATGCGCTTCGGCCATCACACCGGCGTGTAGCGAGAAACCAGCATGGTTGGCTACTCGACTGCTTGAGTCGGCTTTATCCTCACGCCCTGGCAAGGTTTGCAGGGTGAAGACTTTGCGCCCTTGCTGGGGGCCGACGGCAATGCGATACGTAACCGAAGCACCATGTAATTGAGTCAGCGTATCGTCTTCGCCCTCTTCCAGTGTCAACCACGTATTCTCGGCATCACGCTCCAAAATCCCACGCTTTTCCATGCAGCGAGCGATGCGATGGCTGAGGGTGTGAGCGAGCGTATTCAGCTCATCGTAAGTGGGTGCCTTGACACGATGGAAGCGTTGCTTGCCATAGTCATCTTCGGCATAGACACCATCGAGAAACAGCATGTGGTAGTGGACATTGAGATTTAGCGCGGAGCCAAAGCGTTGGATAAGAGTCACTGAGCCAGTTTGTGCAGAGGCTTTGGTGTAACCGGCTTTTTTGATCAGATGAGTTGAGAGTGTACGATAGACGATACTCAAGACCTGGCCCATCAGCTGGGGATGGCGAGCCAGCAAAAAGCGTAGCTGGAAAGGAAAGCTGAGCACCCACTGGCGAATGGGCTCCTTGGGGAAGACTTCGTCTATCAGCAGCGCCGCACTCTCGGCCATCCGGCGGGCACCGCAGCTAGGGCAAAAGCCGCGTCGTTTACAGCTGAAGGCGACCAGACGCTCGTGATGACAATCCTCGCAGCGAACCCGCATGAAACCATACTCCAGACGGCCACATTGGAGGAGGTCGTTGAATTCTTGTTGGATGTAGCGAGGCAGGTGTTGACCTTGGGCTTCGAGTGAGGCTTTGAAGGCTGGGTAGTGCTGCTCAACCAGCTGGTAGAGCAGCGTCTGGTCGGGTTGGTGGCGTTCGTAACCGTTTGTTTGAGTGGGCGATTGACTCGCCGTGGCGTTCCTTGCCAGCGACATGGGTATCCTCCGCTGATACTGTGGTTATGTACAGTATCAGCGGCTTGCGTTCAGACGTCCAGTCTGGCCCTAGACATCGCTAAATGCTTAACCCGCAATAGCCCTCACGAGTTGTTATCAGCCACTACCGGTTGAGCGAGAAGGTTTTGGGTTCAGGGTGCTATTGCTCCACCAATCACAATACTGAAGCCCCAACTGTTATCAGTTGGGGCTTTTTCTTGTCTGTTTGCGGCGGTTGCGTTTTATCGGTAGTCGTCGAGCTCTGCACCATCCCACATAAGAGCTTAACGGTGCGATCTTCAACGCCATCACACAAAACTTTCTTTTTCACGCACAGTCAACTTATTGGATGTTTTATTAACAACCCAAAAGGAGATATTT
>NZ_JAMPQC010000067.1:0-2878 GCF_028482225.1 Providencia sp. PROV130
AAGACACCTTCGGGTTGTGAGGTTAAGCGACTAAGCGTACACGGTGGATGCCTAGGCAATCAGAGGCGATGAAGGACGTGCTAATCTGCGATAAGCGTCGGTAAGGTGATATGAACCGTTACAACCGACGATTTCCGAATGGGGAAACCCAGTGCAATTCGTTGCACTATCGTTTGATGAATACATAGTCAAACGAAGCGAACCGGGGGAACTGAAACATCTCAGTACCCCGAGGAAAAGAAATCAACCGAGATTCCCCTAGTAGCGGCGAGCGAACGGGGAACAGCCCAGAGTCTTAATCAGCATTAGCATCAGGAGAACGGTCTGGAAAGGCCGGCAGTAAAGGGTGATAGCCCCGTATCCGAAGGTGTTGGTGTTGTGAACTCGACGAGTAGGGCGGGACACGTGTTATCCTGTCTGAATATGGGGGGACCATCCTCCAAGGCTAAATACTCCTGATTGACCGATAGTGAACCAGTACCGTGAGGGAAAGGCGAAAAGAACCCCGGCGAGGGGAGTGAAATAGAACCTGAAACCGTGTACGTACAAGCAGTGGGAGCCTTGATTTATCAGGGTGACTGCGTACCTTTTGTATAATGGGTCAGCGACTTATATTCTGTAGCAAGGTTAACCGTATAGGGGAGCCGTAGGGAAACCGAGTCTTAACTGGGCGAATGAGTTGCAGGGTATAGACCCGAAACCCGGTGATCTAGCCATGGGCAGGTTGAAGGTTGGGTAACACTAACTGGAGGACCGAACCGACTAATGTTGAAAAATTAGCGGATGACTTGTGGCTGGGGGTGAAAGGCCAATCAAACCGGGAGATAGCTGGTTCTCCCCGAAAGCTATTTAGGTAGCGCCTCGTGAACTCATCTTCGGGGGTAGAGCACTGTTTCGACTAGGGGGTCATCCCGACTTACCAACTCGATGCAAACTACGAATACCGAAGAATGTTATCACGGGAGACACACGGCGGGTGCTAACGTTCGTCGTGAAGAGGGAAACAACCCAGACCGCCAGCTAAGGTCCCAAAGTCATAGTTAAGTGGGAAACGAAGTGGGAAGGCTCAGACAGCCAGGATGTTGGCTTAGAAGCAGCCATCATTTAAAGAAAGCGTAATAGCTCACTGGTCGAGTCGGCCTGCGCGGAAGATGTAACGGGGCTAAACTATGCACCGAAGCTGCGGCAGCGATATGTAAATATTGTTGGGTAGGGGAGCGTTCTGTAAGCCTGTGAAGGTGTACTGTGAGGTATGCTGGAGGTATCAGAAGTGCGAATGCTGACATAAGTAACGATAATGCGGGTGAAAAACCCGCACGCCGGAAGACCAAGGGTTCCTGTCCAACGTTAATCGGGGCAGGGTGAGTCGACCCCTAAGGCGAGGCAGAAATGCGTAGTCGATGGGAAACGGGTTAATATTCCCGTACTGGTGATAATTGCGATGGGGGGACGGAGAAGGCTAGGCTATCCGGGCGACGGTTGTCCCGGTTTAAGGATGTAGGCAGGTGAATTAGGCAAATCCGGTTCACTACATGCTGAGGTCCGACGACGAGTCACTACGGTGATGAAGTAGCTCATGCCCCGCTTCCAGGAAAAGCCTCTAAGCTCTAGATTATCATTAATCGTACCCCAAACCGACACAGGTGGTCAGGTAGAGAATACTCAGGCGCTTGAGAGAACTCGGGTGAAGGAACTAGGCAAAATGGTGCCGTAACTTCGGGAGAAGGCACGCTGGCGCTAGGTGAAGTCCCTCGCGGATGGAGCTGAAGCCAGTCGCAGATACCAGCTGGCTGCAACTGTTTATTAAAAACACAGCACTGTGCAAACACGAAAGTGGACGTATACGGTGTGACGCCTGCCCGGTGCTGGAAGGTTAATTGATGGGGTTATCCGTAAGGAGAAGCTCTTGATCGAAGCCCCAGTAAACGGCGGCCGTAACTATAACGGTCCTAAGGTAGCGAAATTCCTTGTCGGGTAAGTTCCGACCTGCACGAATGGCGTAATGATGGCCAGGCTGTCTCCACCCGAGACTCAGTGAAATTGAACTCGCTGTGAAGATGCAGTGTACCCGCGGCAAGACGGAAAGACCCCGTGAACCTTTACTATAGCTTGACACTGAACATTGAGCCTTGATGTGTAGGATAGGTGGGAGGCTTTGAAGCGTGGACGCCAGTCTGCGTGGAGCCAACCTTGAAATACCACCCTTTAATGTTTGATGTTCTAACGTAGCCCCGTTATCCGGGGTGCGGACAGTGTCTGGTGGGTAGTTTGACTGGGGCGGTCTCCTCCCAAAGAGTAACGGAGGAGCACGAAGGTTGGCTAAGCATGGTCGGACATCATGCGGTTAGTGCAAAGGCATAAGCCAGCTTGACTGCGAGAGTGACGGCTCGAGCAGGTACGAAAGTAGGTCTTAGTGATCCGGTGGTTCTGAATGGAAGGGCCATCGCTCAACGGATAAAAGGTACTCCGGGGATAACAGGCTGATACCGCCCAAGAGTTCATATCGACGGCGGTGTTTGGCACCTCGATGTCGGCTCATCACATCCTGGGGCTGAAGTAGGTCCCAAGGGTACGGCTGTTCGCCGTTTAAAGTGGTACGCGAGCTGGGTTTAGAACGTCGTGAGACAGTTCGGTCCCTATCTGCCGTGGGCGTTGGAAGATTGAAAGGGGCTGCTCCTAGTACGAGAGGACCGGAGTGGACGCACCACTGGTGTTCGGGTTGTCATGCCAATGGCATTGCCCGGTAGCTAAGTGCGGAAGAGATAACCGCTGAAAGCATCTAAGCGGGAAACTTGCCTTGAGATGAGTCTTCCCTGACCCTTTAAGGGTCCTAAAGGAACGTTTAAGACTAAGACGTTGATAGGTTGGGTGTGTAAGC
>NZ_JAMPQC010000068.1:0-2697 GCF_028482225.1 Providencia sp. PROV130
TTGATTATATTATTGATAATAATAAAAACCTTATCCCTATCCAAGAAGTGATGCCTATCATTGGTTGGAATGAACTTGAAAAAATTAGCCTTGAATACATTACTGGTAAGGTAAACGCCATTGTCAGCAAATTGATCCAAGAGAACCAACTTAAAGCTTATGATGATGATGTGCTTAAAAACTTACTCAATGGCTGGTTTATGCATATCGCAATACATGCGAAAAACCTAAAAGAGCTTGCCGATAAAAAAGGCCAATTTATTGCTATTTACCGCGGCTTTTTATTGAGCTTGAAAGATAAATAAAATAGATAGGTTTTATTTGAAGCTAAATCTTCTTTATCGTAAAAAATGCCCTCTTGGGTTATCAAGAGGGTCATTATATTTCGCGGAATAACATCATTTGGTGACGAAATAACTAAGCACTTGTCTCCTGTTTACTCCCCTGAGCTTGAGGGGTTAACATGAAGGTCATCGATAGCAGGATAATAATACAGTAAAACGCTAAACCAATAATCCAAATCCAGCCATCCCAAATTGGTAGTGAATGATTATAAATAACAGCAAACAGTAATGGGCCAATAACACCGGTTGCATTGGTAAGGCTCACCAATAATCCCTGTAAAGCACCTTGCTGATGACTCTTTGTTTGGATAGACATCACTCCCTGTAATGCAGGTAAAGCGATCCCACCACCAGCCAATAAAATTAAAACAGGGAAAACTAACCAACCTTCAGATATAAACGCTAAAAAGGCAAATGCACTACTATCTGCAATAAATCCGAGCAGTACTGCCGTTTTTTCGCCCCATTTAGTGGCTATTCTTCCTGCCACAAAGGCTTGGAATACTGAGTGTAAAAGACCAAGACCCGCTAATGAAAAGCCAACCATCATGCTATTCCATCCAAAACGATTTTCGGTAAATAGCACCCACACCGTTGCGGGAATTTGGCCTATCAATTGCGCTGAAAAATAAATAATCAACAAAATGGGCATCGTTTTAAATAAAGTGATGTATACCGAATTCGATTGCGTCTCAACCCCTACTTCGGTATCTGTATTATCACGTGTATTTTTGGTTTCACGGAACCAAAACATAACCACAAGGAAAGTGACAATATTTAGCAACGCAGCGATAAAAAAGGGACTATGCGGTGAAATCTCTCCTGCAAAACCACCAATAATAGGCCCCGCTATTAAACCAAGCCCAAAACTTGCCCCTAACCAACCGAACCACTTCACGCGTTGAGAAGCTGAGGTGGTATCGGCAATGACCGATGCCGCGACAGCCCCAGTAGCTCCTGTGATCCCTGAAAGCAAACGGCCTAAATACAGCATCCAAAGCGCACTTGAAAAAGCCAGCAATAAGTAATCCAGCGATGCGCCTATTAATGACAACAACAGCACTGGGCGCCGACCAAATCGGTCAGACATTTTTCCAAGCCAAGGAGCAAAGATAACCTGCATTAACGCATAAAGTGCAAGCAATACGCCAAAGTGGTTAGCGATATCTTCCGAAGCAATAAATTCACGTAATAACGTTGGCAAGACTGGCATGATAAGGCCAATCCCCATGGCATCGAGTAACGTAATTACCAATGCGATCTTTGTCGAACTATTCATTTCACTTTTCTCTATCACTGATAGGGAGTGGTAAAATAACTCTATCAATGATAGAGTGTCAACAAAAATTAGGAATTAATGATGTCTAGATTAGATAAAAGTAAAGTGATTAACAGCGCATTAGAGCTGCTTAATGAGGTCGGAATCGAAGGTTTAACAACCCGTAAACTCGCCCAGAAGCTAGGTGTAGAGCAGCCTACATTGTATTGGCATGTAAAAAATAAGCGGGCTTTGCTCGACGCCTTAGCCATTGAGATGTTAGATAGGCACCATACTCACTTTTGCCCTTTAGAAGGGGAAAGCTGGCAAGATTTTTTACGTAATAACGCTAAAAGTTTTAGATGTGCTTTACTAAGTCATCGCGATGGAGCAAAAGTACATTTAGGTACACGGCCTACAGAAAAACAGTATGAAACTCTCGAAAATCAATTAGCCTTTTTATGCCAACAAGGTTTTTCACTAGAGAATGCATTATATGCACTCAGCGCTGTGGGGCATTTTACTTTAGGTTGCGTATTGGAAGATCAAGAGCATCAAGTCGCTAAAGAAGAAAGGGAAACACCTACTACTGATAGTATGCCGCCATTATTACGACAAGCTATCGAATTATTTGATCACCAAGGTGCAGAGCCAGCCTTCTTATTCGGCCTTGAATTGATCATATGCGGATTAGAAAAACAACTTAAATGTGAAAGTGGGTCTTAAAAGCAGCATAACCTTTTTCCGTGATGGTAACTTCACGGTAACCAAGATGTCGAGTTAACCACCCTTTAGATTCATAAAGCGAAAATAATGCGGCTCCAACGTACCCACCTAAATGGAAACGGCGTTCACTCCAATCTAAACACGCACAACAGATTTTACGTGAATGTTTGGAAGGAACGTCAATTCCCATTTCATGAAAATATTGAATACCACTTAATGTGATCATTGAACCATTTTCAGTGATCCATTGCTGTTGACAAAGGGAATCATAGATCTTAACGGCAACTTCGCCAGCTAAATGATCATAGCAAGTACGTGCTTTTCGTAAATGCACTGGCGTGGAAACTTTGGCATGTACGCCATGGTTGG
>NZ_JAMPQC010000069.1:0-2333 GCF_028482225.1 Providencia sp. PROV130
GGTGTATTGACCACCACCTGTTTGCGGCGACGTTGAATAACCGGTTCAGTACTTTCCGACTCTTTTTCTATTGTTGGGCGTTTTAACGTCAGTGTTTTGCGTTCCATTCCAACCTCACACCAAAATCGTGTTTATCATCAATGCATTAATAGCAGATTATCATGAAATTTAACCGAAATCACCCGCCCAAAGGGCAGTAGACGGCAAAAAGAATCACAGAGAACAGGTTAAGGTTAGGGCCGTCGAGACCCGCGTTAGCGGTTACGTGCTGTTTAAGACCCCTATCTACCCCTTGTCCTGGTTGAGCTGACTGAAATTAACACCGTTATTTTGTTTGTTTGACCCTTTGAAAAACGCAGTGAGACGGGCGAGAGGCGAAGCCTCGATGAACGGCTGTAGCTGCGCGTTAAGGTGGCCATTGGCCAGCTTTACGGGGGCAATGGCACGATACTGACACCGTGTTCTGAGCGACAGCCATTTATGGCTTGTAAGCGAAGACTTTATTGGGTTTATCTCTTTAGAGTGTGCGGCTTGAAAAAGCAGAGCCGCAACTCCTTATTTATAAGGTCGTTTAGTTCAGAACCTAAAAACGAATTTAACTATAAAACACTAACATCATTCGAAGTTAATTGAAGAGAATAAATTCATTCGAAGTTAGTTGATTAAAGAAAGAACGAAAATATTCGAGACGGCATTCGCTTGAAGAATTGATGCGTTGATATAGTAATTTTGCTGCTTAAAAAATAGGCTACTTAGATTTAGTTAGAACGAAACCACCGCCAGTCAAGGCGGTAAATTTAACAGAGGGAATTAGGAGTCGGGCAAGTGTTCCAAGTAATGCAAATAGATAGCCTGCCCTTGAATGCTTGGGTACAAGGCTTTCATTTTGCGCTCAAAAGCCATGACCGCCGCAATAGGCTGCGTCACTTTCCACGATTCGAAACGACGCCAGGCGGTATGCTCGGCGCTTTCTGGTGCTTCCAAACTTTTGGCTAACGCTTTCTTTTCCTTCAATGCCTTGGCTAAATGCTTCTTCTCTTGTTTGAGCGCTTCATCTTTCCCAACTACGAGGGTTTTAAGCTTGTTGAGCAGGTTGCGAAGTTTGTGCTTAGTGTCGAGTGACGCCACATTCGCGCGCGCAAGTCGCAAGACATGTTGGGCGTAGCGTTTTTGGTAGCTCTCTTTTAATCCCTTTTTTTCCATCCAACGGCTAAAGCTGGCGACCACTTCCCGCAGCTCTAACGCGGAAAATCCGAGTCCATGGAAAAATTCAGGACGTATCCAAATACGCATCGCTTTGTATTGTTTGGCCTCGATATCGAAATCGCGGTCAATGACAATCAGGTTGGCTTGTTCCCAGTCGCGCAACGCGTGCAAAATCGGGTCGTAACTTTTACGGCCACAGTCATAGCGATACAGTTGGCCACACAATTCCGCCAACTTCTCCACCGAACACATGACTTCAAAGAGCGCGTCACTTTCGGGGTTATAATCGGCATACGCGATCATGGCCATCGCTAACGCATCAAAGGTTTCTCGACGCTCTGAACGCACAGATATCCGTTGCTTTCGGCTATAACGCAGTTGGTAAATATGGGGGTTTCGGTTCCAATCGTGACGTTTTAACGCGGCTGCAAAGCGACGTACAGGCACTAATTTCGGTAATTGCCCTAAAAATTTTGGCGCATAATGCCGATGAATTTTACCGACGGAACAAGGAATTGAGATCCCATTAGGCATGTCTCTCCGCACTTATGTTGTACGGAAGGAGTTGAATTTTTTTGCGCATAATTCTATACTCCCCGCTAGGAGTTCAACATTACCCCTAGCGGAATTACTCTGATGACCCCCGATAATCTTATCTCACCGCCAAGTTAGAAGAAGATTACGGGGGTTTTCTATTTGGGTTCACAGCACATATTTGTGTGTTACATCCCATCTCTTGCCACCTTTCGGCGTGGCGACCACAAAATTCACATCAATTGTCGGCTAATTTAGCACTCTATGCGCATTCAAGCAACGTCTTCACGATAAAGACGCGATTTATTCACAAAATTTGTGATAAAACTTGAGGTTCGACGCGAGAGAAAACTAAATAGAACTGGCGGAAATCGCCGACAATGCGGGTTAAAACAGAAATAACAGGGCGCTAATCACCAAATTCACGGTCTCGGGATTTTTCCATCACCATTTCACGCTCTTGTTGGCGCAAAACGTCCCGTTGTTGTTGCTGATGTTGTCGCTCAAGTTGAACAGCCTTTTCAATGACTCGCTCTTTCGCCTCCATTAAGGACTCTGTCGCATTAGCGATGAAAGTTAGAAGGAAAGTACAA
>NZ_JAMPQC010000070.1:0-1161 GCF_028482225.1 Providencia sp. PROV130
AATAGCAGCACACTTATCATCCACAATAACGGTTTTGATAATGGTTTTAACCGTTTCAGAAGCCACTGCCGCTGCGTCACGCTCCCTAAGGTTATTTCGTGAAATTTCATTGAATGTTACCGATAGCTCTAAAACAGTGGATAATATGAATTGATTGGCAGCAAGCTCATTTGATTTTTTATCAAACTTATCACTCAATTTGTCGTAATCATTCACAACCCAAATAAGCCAAAATAGCAAAATGGCACAAGCGGCCATTAATGCTTTAGTTAACGTGTTCATGGGTATGACTTGCGTGAGAGCTGGAAGTGAGGGCCATCTTTAAAACTTGTCCAGTTACCGCCCCACTCAACATCAATGCCTAGTTCATCACCCGCCTGCAGCATAGCATCAGCAACTAACCTGAATTTAGACCAATCATTCCAAGGGATTTCACGACCTACTAGCGGAGCACAATCTACGGCATGGCCAGTTAAGTGTCGGCTATTCATCGTCTGACTTTTTTTACTTTTTACTAAATCACGTTGCCGTACCTCAGTTCGCTTACCTTCAATGACCATAAAATCAATACTGGTTAATTCAAGTGCTCGACGGGTAACTTTGACTAGATCGGGATGAACGCCGCGCAGATTTTCTTCACTGCGATTGCTGAATTTGAATTTACTCATTTCTTCACCATAAAAGTAAAAGGCAGCTTAACTAGCCGCCAGATTAATTTGAGTCGAGCGATTAATTTACTGAAAACGACAACCGACATGATATTTCCGCCAACGGCGAATATGACGACAAAAAACACACCATCAAATAAAACATCTGAGGCCGCTGATATCCGCTCTCCGTATATCGTTTCCCCTATTTGGCAAATCCAGCAAATAATTAAAATATTACCAATGACAGAATCTCTCGTTTTCTTATAGGGGCAGAGAAATACCGTTATCGCTGAAGCAAGCATGAATGAAATGTCAGCCGCATCCCATGGATGTAACTCAATCCAATTAACCAACTGATTTATTTTGCTAAGGAAGGCTTCCATCAGTTACCCCCTTTATTTCGCCAATCTTTAATGGCCTGTACGATACTGCTGAAGTTTCGGTCTATTGATGCGGCAATACGACTAAACAACTTTCTAAGGTTGTCTTTGTTTGCAGCCAGTACCAGAAC
>NZ_JAMPQC010000071.1:0-1778 GCF_028482225.1 Providencia sp. PROV130
TTGATAATGTAGCGTTATTGCCTGAATACGTCCCGTTAACACTGCCACCGTAATTACTATTACGGCTGTCATAGTTTTGATATAAACCGTAGCTGAAGCGGCTGTTCATCGCACTGCCCGTTAAACCCGCTTGGTGACGCATATCACCGTGGTTATCTACGCTCACCCCGTAACGCGCACTCATGGTTTGTGCCATTTCACTGTTGGTCAGCAGGCTTAGCGGTACCGACACATCGAACGACACCACTCGATTTTCCGGCCAACTGTTGTTGTAGCTTTTCACGCGGTCAACCATATAGCTCAAGCTATAGGAAACACCACGGAAGTTATTGTTATAAGACATTCCCACTGAGGTATTGGAGCTTTGCCCCCCCCAATAGGTGTTTTTCGAGGCTCTCAGTGACAATGAACCATACGAATCAAAAGATTGGTTGATAGAGGTCTGGAAACTGTAACGCTGACGTGAACCCGTCCAAGGCGCTAAACCATCTTTCAGGGTATAGCCCGCATTATTGTAATCCGAGAAAGAATAGAAGTTCTCAGTGGTATAACGCAGTGCCGTCAAGTCAAAGGAGGTACCTGTTGACAGCAAGCTCTTCGAATAACGAATACGGTAAGATTGCCCTTTTAAATTTTTCTCTGAAAATTTAGCATCTGAATGTGTCACGTCCGTGGATAACGCCCCGAGCACCCCCAGTGACAGGCCGATACCGCCCACGACCGAGTTATAGCCATTCGACACCAACAACCCACCATAAGTGGTGATATTATAAGGCAGACCGACGCTGAATGAGCCGAGCGCAAAGGTTTTACGCTCAGAGCCTACGGTGATCCCCCCATTGTAACGCCCTGCGGAAACCTCATAGTTATACGAGCCTTGGCGCTCCATCATCGGCAATGAGGAATAGGCTTGGGTGAAGACAGTTTGTTTGCCATCTTCTTCTTCTACCGTCACTTCCATGTCCCCGGCCAACCCACTGGCAGGGATATCACGAATAATAAAACGGCCTGGTGCCACGAACGTTTGGTAAACCACACTGCCATTTTGGCGTACGGTGACGGTCGCATTGGTGTTCGCAAACCCCTCTACCACGGGAGCAAACCCTTGCATGCTACTGGGGTCGAGCTGAGGGTTGGATTTCAGCGTTGCCCCTTTCATCGGAATGGAGTCAAAAATATTGCCACCCGTTGAAATTTCACCGGCGCGTAAAGTGGATTTAATCGCATTAATCGTGCGATAAACATAAGTGTTGGTGAACGAGGAATCACTGCTGCTTGAGGAGCCGCTGCTTTTGCTGTAATTATACAGGTAGCTGGTTCTTAGGCGCCACGCGCCCATGTTGATCCCCGCATTTAAGTTGGCGAACAGAGAATCACTGGTGCTGGATTTTTGGTGATGTTGAGCTAACTGGCGGTTATTACTGTAGTTTAAGACGTAGTCCATCACTAATGCGGTCACACCATCATCACGCAACTCAGGGGGCACATAGCCCGCGAAATTAGGCACCATCGCAATTTGTGGCACCGATAAATTCACGGTTAAGGTTTGCGGATCAAACGTAATAGTGGCATCAGCAATATAGTCAGACAGTTTTTCGACCTTAGCATCCTCACTAAGATCTCTTAATTTCGGTAAAGCAGAGGTATTCACCCCCAATTTTTTCAGCTCACCCACGGTAAAAACAGGGGCAATTTGACCATCCGATTGTTTATCAAATGCAATGTTGAATTCACCAGAAGGGATCAAATTCACATTCACCATGACATCATATTCACCC
>NZ_JAMPQC010000073.1:0-1597 GCF_028482225.1 Providencia sp. PROV130
CAGATTGATGACGAACCCCATGTTTTTAGCATGGGGTTTATTGTGTTAGCGACCGAAGGTCGCGATCGCGATATTTTTCTAAAATCCCATCATCAATAACTTTCTCAAGCTATATTCCGTTCTATATGCCTTTAATTGGCTTTGTATTAACTTAAAAAAGTAAAAAAGAAGCGCCAGTAGCGCCATCTTCTTCATATTTTGTGCAACAGCTGCTAATAAGCACTGCATTTGCACTTTATTTAACCCACGGAACCGCGCATAACGGTGACCATGATGTTGTTTGGCATCGGCAAAACTTCTTTCTACCGTCTCTTTTCGTCTTGCGTAGATTTTTTTACCCCACTTGCTTAGCCGTAACGTATTTGACCACTCTTTCGCTTCTTCCCATACATGTCGAGTGATTGTTTTTTGTCCTTTTTTGTTTTGAGTACACGATTGTCGATGTTCGCATAATTGGCATTGAGCCATATTGGATTTGTAATGTTTATAACCATTACGGTCAGTTGTACTGTAGGTTAAAAGCGCTTCGGTTGGACACACATACACATCGCGCTGTGCATCATAGTAAAAATGTTTTTTTTGATACGCATTTTGCCCTTTATTGGGACGTCGATAACCAGGAACAAGAGCGATACTCATTTCTTTCGCGAGATGACAAACGGGGGCGGTGAAGTAACCGGCATCCACGCCTGCGGCAATGGGGTTAAGATTAAAACGTTCAATTTGACGCTGTAATCGGCCAATGTAAGGCTGGCTATCGTGCACATTTCCTGCGGTGACATGGGTGTCCATAATGATACCGTGCTTTCCATCAACCGTACGATGGTCAAGATAAAAGAAGCCTTTGGGTTTATTGTCCCGATGCATAAAACCACTTTCAGGGTCAGTGGTACTTACTTTAGTGTTTTTGACGGCGCTGTTTTCGTTGGATTTTTTTGCGTCGGGTAACGGCTTTTTTGCGTGATTTTTCCGGTCTCTTTCGACAGCGACATTGAGTTGTTCAATATATTCACTTGGGGCGATGGGACGCTCTTCATTAATGGCTTTGTGCGGGTTCGCGTTGGCTTTCAAGTGGGTACTGTCAGTATAAAGAACGCGTCCATTCGCCATGCCTCCACTGATGGCTTGTTCAACGACATGGTCAAATATCTGCTGGAAAATATCACTGTCATTAAATCGGCGAATACGATTTTGGCTCAATGTTGAAGCATCGGGCACTTTCTCCGTTAACCCCATGCGTAAAAACCAACGATAAGCCATATTGACTTGGATTTCTTTAACCAGTTTTCGCTCTGATGGGATACCAAACAGATAGCCTAACAGCATCATTTTAATAAGACGAACAGGGTCAATCGCAGGTCGCCCGTTATTGGGACAATAAAGGTGAGCAACGGCATCACGAATAAATTCAAAGTCCATAATCGCATCGACTTTACGAACAAGATGGTCTTCAGGCACCAACTCATCGAGTGTGATAGTTTCGAATTGATATTGCTGAGGAGAAGGTTCTTTTAACATATCGGTTAGCTCATTATTTGTACTAACCTTATTAGATCAAAGTCCTCACTAAAAAGCGAGGACTTTGTCAGCAGTCTGA
>NZ_JAMPQC010000074.1:0-1440 GCF_028482225.1 Providencia sp. PROV130
ATCGGCGTAGTAGTGGATGTGGTCGATGACAAAGCCGGTGCGGGTCAGCGTGCGCCGGAGGATCGGCAGAAAATCGACCAGGAACGAAGTAGCGCGTGTGACGACGGCCGGTACGCCGACACGCGCCACGGCCTCGGCCCAGCGTGCGGCCGGCGGTTGGAGCAGGCCGTTGTGCACCGAACCGTGGTAGGTGCCGACCGCCAATGTGAGCCAGCGCTCTAGCTCGCGCAGCGTCAGGGCGGCCTTGTTTTCGGAATCGTAGTCGCCGCGCTGGTCAGGGTTGGAGAAGGTCGTTCCCGGCAGTTCGTCGTGAATCATCTGCATCGCCGTGCCGATGATCCGTTCCACGATGCCGCCATAGTGCGGCTGTCCCAGCGGGCGATAGTCCAGCCGGATGCCATGCTGCTCGCAACCCCGGCGCAGGGCCTCGCTCTTGAACTCGGCCGCGTTGTCTAGGTAGAGCAGCAAGGGCTTGCCGCTCATCTGCCAATCCATTTCCACGTTCAGTCCTTCCAGCCAAGGGCGCTTGTCGCAGGCGACATGCACGAGGCACAGGCCAACCGAAACGGCAGACGGCGCTTCCAGCGTGACGACCATGCCGAGCACGCAGCGGGTGAACACGTCGATGGCGAGGGTCAGGTACGGGCGGCCAATAGGTTGCCGGTCGCGGTCATCGACCACGATCAGGTCGATGACCGTATGGTCTATCTGCACCTGCTCCAGCGGCGCGGTCACGGCAGGAGGCTCGCCGCCCACACCTTGTAGGTCACGAGCGGCATCCTGGCCTTCCCGCCGGCGGATGACCTTGCGCGGGTCAAGGCTAGCGATCCGTAAGGCCACGGTATTGCGCGCCGGCACTCGCAGTTTTTGAGCCTTGCACACCTGAGTGACTTCGCGGTGAAAGGCCGCTAGGCTGCGCTTCTGCTTGGTCAGGAACCGCTTTTGCAGTAGCTCGTGGATGACGCGCTCGACCGGTTCCGGCAAGCGCCCCTTACCTTTACCTCCACCGGACTGGCCGGGCACCAGATCCGTCACGAGGCCGCTGCCTTGCCGGGCACGCCGGATCAGAACGTATACCTGGCGCCGAGACAAGCCCAGCGCCTGAGCCGCCATATCGGCCGCTTCGTGCCCGACCGTCTCCGACTGCGCCAACGGACTGATGATCTCCGCACGACGGCGCGCACGCTCCCAAGCCTCATCAGGCAGAGTGGCCACGCCTTGTTCTGGAATCCGTGGGGTGTCCGTCGCCATGCTCACCTCGCTTTGGTGCACACGAGTATTGAGCATAGTCGAGATTGGTGCAGATCACTTCTGATATTGAACTGTCAGGAGCTGGCTGCACAACAGCCATTACGCCCAATCAACTGGTGCAGTCGTCTTCTGAAAATGACATCCATGCCCAGCCCGTGCGCGAGCTGGATCACCGCCCGCACGATAGTT
>NZ_JAMPQC010000075.1:0-1358 GCF_028482225.1 Providencia sp. PROV130
TGTGCAAGGCATTCCCTGGTGGTCGTTCAGCGATGGCGGGTGCTTTGGGTATTTCTGAAACTACTTTCAATAACAAGCTGTATGAGAAAAACGGCTGTCGTTTCTTTGAAAATGATGAGCTTGAAGCTATTGAGGAATTATCAGGCACTAAGTTGCTGGTGGAATATCACATGGATCGTCACTCAATGGTTCCTGCAACTAAAGTCGAGCCTGAGAATTTAGATACAGTCGAACTTTTTGAAATACGCATGAATCTTGGCGCTATGCAGGGTGCGTTATCTGTACTGATTCAAAATAGCATTTCTGATGGCGTTCTTACTGACGAGGAAATTAAGGCAATAGATCGCAAGTCAGCAAAGGTGTTTGGGTACGCTGCAGGGTTTATTGAGTCATTAAAAACGGTTTATGGGATTAAACAATGATGAGCATAGCTAGAAAGGTTGACGCCCCAGATATGCGGTCCGAGGCGTCGGGTGCTAATAACAACTTGTGTGGAGTAACTAGCATGAGCAGTGTAACGAATTTACGCGGTAGAACGCAAGTGAGAGTTTCCATCCGTGATGGTCGTTTTGTCTATGAACTAAAGGTACCAGAAGGGCGGCAAGAGACCAACTACAAGTTTGTTGAGTGGTTGGTAGATGATTTTAATGCAACTAATCGGGTGAAGGCATGACAAATACATTTGACATCGTTCAAGCCATGTCAGGGCATAAAAACGTAATTGTTATACCTGTGCCTTACCTTGAGTTTTTTAAGGGTGATCAGCAGGCTCACGCCTTGGCTGCAATACTGAATCAATTGGTATTTTGGTCGGGTGTTGCATCAAGTGCGAACGATGGCTGGTTTTATAAGAGCCATGAAGATCTTGCTGATGAAATTAAAGGTTTATCAAGCGAAGAACAGTCTCGTCGGCTGGTTGATAAATTACGTAAAAAATACTTTCCCGGCATTATTGAAACGAAAACTAAAAAGGTTAATGGAACCCCAGTTACGCACTACAGATTAGATGGTGATGCGCTTATCTCAATGATTTTTCCTGCTATTCCTGAAACGTCGAAAGTGAGGAATGGAAACGTCGAAAACGAGGAATCGAATCGTCGAAAATGCGGAATGGAAACCGCAAAAATGCAGAATCATGGAAACGTCGAAAATGAGGATTCCTATCTTTATACAGATCTTAACTCAGATAATAACTTACAGATCAATAAATCCCTTTCGTCGCAGAATTCTAGCGAATCCAGCGACACAGTTGAAAGTGATATTTCTAATAAAAATTTAAATTCAGCGGTATCGAGTGCGAATGGCCAGCTATGGGGAACACTGGAAGATTTAGAAGCAGCCAAGTGGATGTTTAAGCG
>NZ_JAMPQC010000076.1:0-1338 GCF_028482225.1 Providencia sp. PROV130
TTTGTCGCCTAGCTGCAACTCGAATTATTTAGAGTATATCGGTATTAGGGAAATATCTTAATACCAATATTTATTGAACATGATAAAAAACAACCTGTTTTTCAGTAAAATAACTGTCTTCAATCCTTCATAAAAGCTTCATTCATCGACGTTATGATTCCGCCATCAATTATTGATAGCCTTAAAATGGAAACATAACAATGCAGAATAACTATTCTATTAAACGTAAACTGGGCTCGTTATCTTTATTGGCTAGTTTAATTTCATTTAGCATCACTGGGTTTGCTCAACAAGAAGTGCCAGCAACATTAGCGGGTCACTCCATTCTTCCAGTTAATTCCACTGTTGCTACACCTGAAAATGCACCTTCAGATATGCAAGTGAGTGGTAAATTTACCACTGGCGTTCGTGTAGATAGCTTAGGGAAAGTGGAAGGTAAATCTGCAGATCGCCCAACAGGAATGCATATTCCAATTAAAGGCCAACCACGTCAAGGGCACTCGGGTATCAAACGCATGGCGGATGGTACTTACTGGGTTTTAACTGATAATGGATTTGGCAACAAAGTAAACTCTTCTGACTCTATGTTGTATGTCACTCAATATGATATTGATTTTCAAACGGGTAATACGACACCATTAAAAACGGTTTTCTTCCAGGACCCCGATAAAATTATCCCTTTTCATATTACGAATGAAAGTACAAAAGAGCGCTATTTAACAGGCAGTGATTTTGATCCTGAAAGCTTTCAATTTGCGGATGGTGCTTTATGGGTTGGTGATGAGTTTGGCCCTTACTTAATCAAAATGGATTTGGATGGCAAGGTATTAGCCTTGTTTGAAACGCAAGTAGATGGAAAGAAAGTCGTTTCTCCTGACCACTACCAAATCACCACACCGGGTAAACCTACAGATAAAGTGACTTTCCAAGTCAATCGTTCGAAAGGTTTTGAAGGTATGGCATCATCGCCAGATGGTTCTAAGCTCTACCCAATGCTAGAAGGTGCGATTTGGCTTGATGAAAAACAAGATTATGAAAATATCGATGGTAAACGTGCTGCCCGTATTCTTGAATTTGATGTGAAAAAGCAAGATTGGACTGGCAGAAGTTGGTTATATGTCTTTGAAGATAACCAAAACGCCATTGGTGATTTCAATCTTATTGATGATACTCACGGCCTAATCATTGAGCGTGATAATGGTGAAGGCACTGCTGATAAAGCCTGCACGGCGGGAAGCAGTAATACGGAAAATTGTTTTAGTCATTTAGCTAAATTCAAGCGTGTTTATCGTATTGAGTTTTCAGATAATAACGTTGGAAAAGCGGTGGATAAACAGG
>NZ_JAMPQC010000077.1:0-1241 GCF_028482225.1 Providencia sp. PROV130
AGCGGGCGGCCGGAAGGTGAATGCTAGGCATGATCTAACCCTCGGTCTCTGGCGTCGCGACTGCGAAATTTCGCGAGGGTTTCCGAGAAGGTGATTGCGCTTCGCAGATCTCCAGGCGCGTGGGTGCGGACGTAGTCAGCGCCATTGCCGATCGCGTGAAGTTCCGCCGCAAGGCTCGCTGGACCCAGATCCTTTACAGGAAGGCCAACGGTGGCGCCCAAGAAGGATTTCCGCGACACCGAGACCAATAGCGGAAGCCCCAACGCCGACTTCAGCTTTTGAAGGTTCGACAGCACGTGCAGCGATGTTTCCGGTGCGGGGCTCAAGAAAAATCCCATCCCCGGATCGAGGATGAGCCGGTCGGCAGCGACCCCGCTCCGTCGCAAGGCGGAAACCCGCGCCTCGAAGAACCGCACAATCTCGTCGAGCGCGTCTTCGGGTCGAAGGTGACCGGTGCGGGTGGCGATGCCATCCCGCTGCGCTGAGTGCATAACCACCAGCCTGCAGTCCGCCTCAGCAATATCGGGATAGAGCGCAGGGTCAGGAAATCCTTGGATATCGTTCAGGTAGCCCACGCCGCGCTTGAGCGCATAGCGCTGGGTTTCCGGTTGGAAGCTGTCGATTGAAACACGGTGCATCTGATCGGACAGGGCGTCTAAGAGCGGCGCAATACGTCTGATCTCATCGGCCGGCGATACAGGCCTCGCGTCCGGATGGCTGGCGGCCGGTCCGACATCCACGACGTCTGATCCGACTCGCAGCATTTCGATCGCCGCGGTGACAGCGCCGGCGGGGTCTAGCCGCCGGCTCTCATCGAAGAAGGAGTCCTCGGTGAGATTCAGAATGCCGAACACCGTCACCATGGCGTCGGCCTCCGCAGCGACTTCCACGATGGGGATCGGGCGAGCAAAAAGGCAGCAATTATGAGCCCCATACCTACAAAGCCCCACGCATCAAGCTTTTGCCCATGAAGCAACCAGGCAATGGCTGTAATTATGACGACGCCGAGTCCCGACCAGACTGCATAAGCAACACCGACAGGGATGGATTTCAGAACCAGAGAAAGAAAATAAAATGCGATGCCATAACCGATTATGACAACGGCGGAAGGGGCAAGCTTAGTAAAGCCCTCGCTAGATTTTAATGCGGATGTTGCGATTACTTCGCCAACTATTGCGATAACAAGAAAAAGCCAGCCTTTCATGATATATCTCCCAATTTGTGTAGGGCTTATTATGCAC
>NZ_JAMPQC010000078.1:0-1188 GCF_028482225.1 Providencia sp. PROV130
GGTATTATGCAATAATTTTTGCAACAACACCCGCACCTACAGTACGGCCACCTTCACGGATTGCGAAACGTAAACCGTCGTCCATCGCGATTGGGTGGATCAGGGTAACGATCATGTTGATGTTATCACCTGGCATTACCATCTCTACGCCTTCTGGCAGTTCGATAGTACCAGTTACGTCAGTTGTACGGAAGTAGAACTGTGGACGGTAACCTTTGAAGAATGGAGTGTGACGACCACCTTCATCTTTGCTCAGAATATAAACTTCTGATTCGAATTTAGTGTGTGGCTTGATTGAACCTGGTTTTGCCAGTACTTGACCACGTTGAATTTCTTCACGCTTAGTACCACGCAGCAGAACACCAACGTTCTCACCCGCACGACCTTCGTCAAGCAGTTTACGGAACATTTCAACGCCAGTACAAGTTGTTTTAACCGTGTCTTGAATACCAACGATTTCAACTTCTTCACCAACTTTGATGATACCACGCTCAACACGGCCTGTTACTACTGTACCACGACCTGAGATTGAGAATACGTCTTCGATTGGCAGCAGGAATGGCTTGTCAATTGCACGCTCTGGCTCTGGGATGTAAGTATCCAGATGGCCTGCTAATTCAACAATTTTCGCTTCCCACTCTGGGTTGCCTTCCAGCGCTTTCAGAGCTGAACCACGAACAACTGGAGTGTCGTCGCCTGGGAAATCGTATTGAGACAGAAGTTCACGAACTTCCATTTCAACTAATTCCAACAGCTCTTCGTCGTCTACCATGTCACATTTGTTCAGGAACACGATGATGTAAGGAACACCAACCTGACGACCTAACAGGATGTGCTCACGAGTTTGTGGCATTGGGCCATCAGTCGCAGCAACAACCAGGATTGCACCGTCCATCTGTGCAGCACCAGTGATCATGTTTTTAACATAGTCGGCGTGTCCTGGGCAGTCTACGTGTGCGTAGTGGCGAGTTGGAGTATCGTATTCTACGTGTGAAGTAGAGATAGTGATACCACGCGCTTTTTCTTCTGGTGCGTTATCGATTTGGTCGAATGCACGAGCAGAACCGCCGTAAGTTTTAGCCAGAACAGTAGTGATAGCTGCTGTCAGAGTAGTTTTACCGTGGTCAACGTGGCCGATAGTACCAACGTTAACGTGCGGTTTTGAACGTTCAAATTTTTCTTTAGACA
>NZ_JAMPQC010000079.1:0-1039 GCF_028482225.1 Providencia sp. PROV130
AATTTATGAGTAAAGGATTATGTCCACGATAAGCACCTGGGTCGATTCCTGGGAGGCGGCCATGAGGGTAGGGAAGCGCCGTCCCGTCAAGTCAGCGTAATGCTCTGCCAGTGTTACAACCAATTAACCAATTCTGATTAGAAAAACTCATCGAGCATCAAATGAAACTGCAATTTATTCATATCAGGATTATCAATACCATATTTTTGAAAAAGCCGTTTCTGTAATGAAGGAGAAAACTCACCGAGGCAGTTCCATAGGATGGCAAGATCCTGGTATCGGTCTGCGATTCCGACTCGTCCAACATCAATACAACCTATTAATTTCCCCTCGTCAAAAATAAGGTTATCAAGTGAGAAATCACCATGAGTGACGACTGAATCCGGTGAGAATGGCAAAAGCTTATGCATTTCTTTCCAGACTTGTTCAACAGGCCAGCCATTACGCTCGTCATCAAAATCACTCGCATCAACCAAACCGTTATTCATTCGTGATTGCGCCTGAGCGAGACGAAATACGCGATCGCTGTTAAAAGGACAATTACAAACAGGAATCGAATGCAACCGGCGCAGGAACACTGCCAGCGCATCAACAATATTTTCACCTGAATCAGGATATTCTTCTAATACCTGGAATGCTGTTTTCCCGGGGATCGCAGTGGTGAGTAACCATGCATCATCAGGAGTACGGATAAAATGCTTGATGGTCGGAAGAGGCATAAATTCCGTCAGCCAGTTTAGTCTGACCATCTCATCTGTAACATCATTGGCAACGCTACCTTTGCCATGTTTCAGAAACAACTCTGGCGCATCGGGCTTCCCATACAATCGATAGATTGTCGCACCTGATTGCCCGACATTATCGCGAGCCCATTTATACCCATATAAATCAGCATCCATGTTGGAATTTAATCGCGGCCTCGAGCAAGACGTTTCCCGTTGAATATGGCTCATAACACCCCTTGTATTACTGTTTATGTAAGCAGACAGTTTTATTGTTCATGATGATATATTTTTATCTTGTGCAATGTAACATCAGA